>PLNK01000001.1 GCA_003142755.1 Chloroflexota bacterium
CTTCTACCTGAGCGGGCCGCCGCAGATGCTCAGCGCGCTCACGGAGCAGCTGCGCGGTCGCGGTGTGTCCGCTGACGACATCAGAACCGATGCCTGGGAGTGACGCTCAGAGTGACAGGCGACATCACTTCTGCAGAGGACAGGGCAGTACACGACGAGGGCAGCGGCTCCTCGGACGACCTGAGGTGCCGACTGTGCGGCGGTGCCCTTCAGGCAGAAACTCTGCTGACGATCGAGCGCGCACCCCAGGGAGCTCAGGCATTTCTCACATCTGAACAGCTCTCCGCAGACGGACCCATCACGCTAGACATCCGGCAGTGTCCGGATTGCGGGCTCGTTCAGGCATGCTCTCCTCCGGTCCCCAACTGGCAGCATGTGATCCGCTCTCGCGGCTACTCCCCAGCGATGAGCGAGCTTCGCCGGCGCCAGGTTCGGCACTTCCTCGAGAACTACCCCTCCGGAGGGCGCAGAGTGATCGAGGCAGGCTGTGGTCGCGGCGATCTTCTGGAGATCCTGCGCGACTGCGGAGCGACTCCGTTCGGTCTTGAAGCTTCACTTGCCGCGGTCCTAGCAGGCAGGGAGCGCGGACTGTCAATCGAGCACGGCTACCCGGCATCGGGTCGAGCCATACACGGCGGCCCTTTCGACGCCTTCGTGACGTCGAACGTCATCGAACACGCCGTCGATCCGCGCGACTTCCTCCGGGGGTTGAGGCAGAACCTTCGCTCTCAGGCCGTGGGCATGGTCGAAGTGCCGAGCTTCGAGCGCATGCTCGAGCAGAGACGGTCCTTCGACTTCATCGCCGACCACCTGTCGTACTTCACGGTTGACACGCTGCGGCTGGCTCTCGAGATGGCGGGCTTCGAGGTACTCGAGGTCTCGCGGGAGTGGTGGGTCGACGACATCGTTGCGTTCGTCAGGGTTCGGCCTCTCGCCGACTGGGTAGGGGCCCAACAAGAACTGGACGCCGCCGTGGCGGACATCCGTGAATTCATCGATGGCCACGCCCGCGATGGGCGATCGGTCGCGGTATGGGGGGCAAGCCATCAGGCCCTCACGCTGCTCGCGCTGGCCCAGTGTGAGCATGTGGCGTATGTCATCGACTCCGCCCCCTTCAAACAGGGTTTCTTCACTCCGGCTACCCACTTGCCGGTCGTGGCGCCTGCGCATGTAGCTTTGGACCCACCGGCGGCGATCCTCGTCATGGCAGCCGGTTACAGCGATGAAGTGGTTCACTCGCTCCGCGACGGGATGCGCTATCGGGGCGTAATCGGGGTGCTCCGAGGCAATCGCGTGGAACTCGTGGACGGCCTCGAGGCAGGGGCGACGTGATCTCCGACAATCCCCTCGCTGCCGATCTGGACGCGGCTGTTGAGCTTGGCGAGCCCTTTCTGCGCCCGCTCTCAGGCGAGAGGGTGTTCGTCACCGGCGGGACCGGCTTCGTCGGCNNCTCGCAGCCCAGAGGCCTTTGCCAGCTCCATGCCCCATATCTACCACGACACGCACGTCGAATGCGTGCGCGGCGACGTGAGGGAGTTCGAATTCCCAAATGGTCCCTACGCGGCGATAGTCCACGGCGCTGCCTCTTCTGACAATGCGTGGAACCGGGCCAACCCGAGCGAAGCCGTCGATACGATCGTTTCCGGGACGCGCCGGACGCTCGAGTTCGCACGCCAATGCGGGGCACGTCGGTTCCTCCTCCTGAGTAGTGGGGCTGTGTATGGGCGGCAGCCTGCTGACCTCGCCAAGTTGGACGAGGAGCATGCCGGCGCCCCCGCCCTCGTTGGGACGGCTGAAGCCGCATACGGCGAATCAAAACGCGTCGCCGAAGTTCTCGCATTGCTGGCCGCGGCAGACGGTGTCGAGGTCGTCGCGGCCAGGATCTTCAGCTGCTACGGACCGTTTCTTCCCCTTAGCACCCACTTCGCTATTGGCAACTTCATCCGCGACGCGCTCCTTGGCCAGCCGATCACCGTACGTGGAGATGGCTCACCCGTACGCGCCTACCTGTACGGAGCAGACCTGGCGGTCGGTTTGCTCGCGTGCCTGACTGGGGGAGAACCAGGGGCCGCATACAACATCGGGGGCGAAGAAGCGATCAGCCTTGGCGCACTGGCGCGGCTCATCGCGGCGCTCGTCGAGCCGCCGGTAACCGTACGGATCCTCGGGGAGCCAGGACCGTCGGACCGGTTCGTGCCCGACGCATCGCTTGCGCAGCGGGTCCTCGGGTTTCGGCCGGCCGTCTCTCTTGAGCGGGGCATCAAAGCGACGATCGCATGGGCAAGGGAGACACGTGTCCCAATCTAAGGATCTGGACCGCGCCAAGACCGGCGTCAAGGTCGCCCAGAAATGTCCGGTACACTGGCGTCGCCTTGGGCGCCATCTCGGTCCGGGGACCGATCGTAAATTGACAGCGTGGGCGCTGAGACCTGCGAAAACGCCGAAGCCTCGAGAGCCGTTAGGATCATGAAGCATCGACTTCGTGAGCTAGAGCCATCACGCGCGCGTCTCGGTATTGATACAGTCAGCGGGCCGTCCAGTAGGGAGAACGAGATCATGAGGCTCAACGACGTCACCCCATTGTTCGTGCTGGAAATGGCGAACAATCACATGGGTAGCCTGGAACACGGTCTCCGTGTGGTCAGAGCGTTCCGTGAGGTGACGCGCGACTTCCCCTACACTTTCGCCTTCAAGCTGCAGTACAGGCACCTCGACACCTTCATTCACCCCGCTTATCGTGGGTCTACCGAGTTCTCGTACGTCAAAAGGTTCGAAGAGACCCGGTTGCAGCCCGAGGATCTCAAGGCCCTACGTGATGAGATCGGCGCGCAGGGCTTCCTCGCCATTTGCACGCCGTTCGACGAGGCCTCGGTGAGCCTGATCGAGGAGCACGGCTACGACGCCGTCAAGATCGCCAGTTGCTCGTTCACGGATTGGCCGCTCCTGGAGCGCATCGCTCTAGTCGACAAGCCGATCATCGCTTCTTGCGGCGGTGCGACCCTCGACGCCATCGACCGGGTGGTGAGCTTCTTCGAGCACCGCGGCAAGGACTTCGCACTGCTGCACTGTGTTGCCGAATACCCGGTGGCGCCGGACGACCTGCAACTCAATCAGATCGATCTGCTCAAGCAGCGGTATCCCGAAATCCTCGTGGGATTCTCGACTCACGAGGACCCCCGGAACACTGAGGCCGTCCGGATGGCCATTGCCAAGGGTGCGGCCATCCTGGAGAAGCATGTCGGTTTGCCGACTGACACGATCAAGCTCAACGCCTACTCAGCCAACCCCGAACAGGTTCGCGCGTGGGTCGCAGCGGCCGATGAGGCCGTTCGTGCCTGTGGCATTGTCGGAGAGCGCTCTCAGTCGAGCGAATCGGAGCATGCCAGCCTCCTCGGCCTGCGCCGGGGAGTCTTCGCCTCGCGCTCATTGGCTGCCGGCGATGCACTCGGCGCCGACGACGTATTCCTCGCTATCCCGACATTGCCCGGGCAGCTCACGGCGAACGACCTTTCCAAGTACACCGAGTACACCTTGCACGCTGACGTGGCCGAGCGGGCCCCCATCCTCCTCAAGGACGCAGACGCGTGCGACCACCGCGAACAGCTTCACCAGATCATCGAGGACGTCAAGGAGATGCTTCGCCGTAGCGGCCTGGCAGTGCCGGCGATGGTCGACCTGGAGATCTCACACCACTACGGACTCGAGCATTTCGGTGAGTTCGGGGTGACGATGCTAAATGTCGTGAACCGCGAGTACTGCAAGAAGCTGCTCATCGTGCTCCCCGGACAGGGTCACCCGACGCAGTACCACGAGCGCAAGGAAGAGACGTTCCATGTGCTGTACGGGGATCTAGACCTCAAGCTCGACGACAAGGAGCGGGTTCTCAGCGCCGGCGACATCGTCACGATCGAGCGGGGAATGCGCCACGCGTTCAGCAGTCGCTCAGGGGCAGTCATCGAGGAGATTTCCACGACACATTTCGGCCAAGACTCCTTCTATCTCGATCCCGCCATCACCAACAATCCCAATCGCAAGACGTTCGTCACGCATTGGATGGCTTGAGCCGCATTGTCGTCTGGGACGTGGACGACGTGCTCAACGACCTGATGCGGGTGTGGCTGGACAACGTCTGGACGCCGGCTCACCCGGCACCGGTCGTGCCCTACGATGACCTGCGCGAGAATCCGCCGCATGCCCTGTTGGGGATCACCTCCGGCGAGTACCTTTCGTCGCTCGATGAGTTCCGTTTGAGCATCGGTTACGCCCAACAGGTGCCGAACCCGGACATCCTCGCCTGGCTGCAGGACCACGGCGGCCGTTGCCGGCATATCGCGCTCACCGCGACCGCGCTGCGGACGGCGCCGACCGCCGCTGCATGGGTGCTGCGCCATTTCGGCCGCTGGATCCGAGAGTTCGCCTTCATCCCGGCCCCTCGTCCCGGTGAGGTACTCCCGACCTACGATCTGGATAAGGGCGCCTGGCTTGCCCGGCTTGGCACCTCAGCGGTACTGGTCGACGACTCGCCGCAGAACTTGACGGCCGCGACCGCGGCCGGCGCGGTCGCGCTATGTTGGCCGCGTCCGTGGAATGGCTGCCGCGCCAGCGTTGCAGAGACGCTGCAAGCGCTCACCCGGCTCGTCGACGGACGGGAGGCACAGTGAAGCTGTCGGACTACATCTTCGAGACGATCGCCGACGCAGGCGTGGAGCATGTCTTCTTCCTGCCCGGCGGCGGCGCAATGCACCTGGTGGACTCTCTAGGACGTTGCTCCAGGCTCCAGCCGATCGTCATGCTGCACGAGCAGGCGGCCACCATTGCCGCGGAGGCGTACTCGCGGGTCACCGGGAATCTTGGTGCTGCGCTTGTGACGACTGGGCCGGGCGGCACCAATGCACTGACCGGCGTAGCTGGCGCCTGGATCGAGTCGACGCCCATGGTGGTCGTCTCTGGCCAGGTCAAGCGCGCCGACCTCATGGGCGACAAGGGGGTACGGCAGCTCGGGGTGCAGGAAGTCGACATCGTCAGCATGGCGCGCCAGGTGACCAAGTCGGCGTGCCTCGTCACCGATCCTCTCACGGTGCGCGCAGAGGTGGAGGGGGCTCTCTATACAGCCCGTCACGGTCGGCCNNTATCGCCGCACTGATCCTCGCTGAACTTCGCGCAGCGAAGCGTCCGCTAATCCTTGCCGGGAACGGCGTCCGTCTGGCCGGCGCTGTCGAGAACCTTCGGCAGGTGGTCGAACTGGCCGGAGTGCCGCTGGTGACCAGTCGCAAGAACGGCATCGACGTGCTCCCGGGCGACCACCCGCTGTATTTCGGTCGCCCAGGCTCCGTTGCCCATCGCTACGCCAACTTCGCAGTGCAGACTGCGGACCTCATCGTGGTGCTGGGCTGTCGGCTCGATCTAGTGCAGGTGGCCTACAACTGGGCGGGCTTCGGTCGGCGCGCACGCAAAATCATGGTCGACATCGATGAGCACGAGATCGCCAAGGTCTCGCCGCCGGTAGATGTGCCCGTTGTGGCCGACGCCGGCCCGGTGCTCACAGCCATCCTCTCCGACCTGCAGCGAGACGGTGGGCTGGGGGACGCGCACGCCGCAGACCGTGAAGGTTGGGTCCAGCGCTGCCGTACGTGGAAGGCTGCCTACCCGGTGGTCGAACAGCGTCACCGCGATCTCGATGGAAGCGTGAGCACCTACGTCCTGGCCGAGGAGCTGGCGGCGCGACTGACCGCGACAGACACGATGGTCATCGGCAGCTCAGGCGCCGGCATCGAGGCGTTCATGCTCGCCTACTCCGCGCCATTAGGCCAGCGGGCCTTCCTTACCGGCGGCCTTGGTTCCATGGGGTTCGGCCTGCCGGCATCCATCGGCGCGTGTTTGGGCGCCGATGGCCGGCGCACCGTCCTGGTTGACGGCGACGGTGGCTTCCAGCTCAACATCCAGGAACTCGCCACTCTCCGTCACCTGTCACTACCGGTCAAGATATTCGTGCTTGACAACCGCGGCTACGGCTCAATCCGCGCGATGCAGCGGCGGCACTTCGGCGGACGCCTCGTGGGGTCGGACGCCTCGAGTGGGCTGGTGTTGCCGGACATCAGCCGGATAGCTGCGGCCTATGGGATCCGAACGGCGCATGCGGCCAACCACGCTGCCCTGCCCCAAGTGCTTAGTGATGTGCTGAGCGGCGGCGACCCGGTCGTTTGCACTATCGCTAGCGACGAGTACGAGGTCCCGGAGCCACGCGTGACCTCGCGTATCTTGCCGGATGGCTCCATGGAGTCACGCCCCTTCGAAGACCTGGCGCCCCTGCTCTCGGCAGAGGAATTGTCGGAGCTTCTCAAAACATGACTCCCGGCGTTGGACACGGACCTAGGGAATCATGACTGCGGGGCGAACTTCTCAATAGCTCGGCGCTGTCCCGGCCATGAAGGCACTCTGGGGAAGAAGAGGAAGTTGTTGGTGTAGGTGCCGACGGTCCATCCGTCGTCAGAAATCATCGCGGGATTCTGGAGGATCGCCGCGTCAAAGGTCGAGAAAGGGAGCAGGCAGCCCCGGTGAAAATACCAGGCGTCGTAGCCGAGCTCGTCGAGGATCGCGACCGTCGCAGCGATACCGCCCGGAGATGTTCGGTCCTCGATCTCGATCTGAAGCGTGGGCTTCTGCTCCGCCAGGACCTTCTGAGCGCCCTCGAGGACTTTGCGCTCATGTCCTTCTGCGTCGATCTTCATGAAGCCGATGTTCCGGATTCCCTCGTCGTCCAGGCGGCGAAGCTGCACCTCGATGCTCCGTACGCTCTCCGCCTTGTCGAAGCCGTAGGTCAGGCTGGCGAGCGCTCCGATTTGCTGGCCATGGAAGATAGGGATCTGAAGCGTCGCACTTCCAGGCTGGTCCGAGAGGGCGTATCCATGGATCACACACCCCGGCAGAGAGTTGCGTAAAGCGTTCGCGAGTTCAGGTATGGGTTCGAATGCGTGGACTTCCGCGCAGAACCGCCGCATGTGCCATGTATAGACTCCCGCGTTTGCTCCGACGTCGATCCCGGCGCGGTCGTGTGTGCACATCCACGGCATCAGGCGCATTTCCTTCTCGCCGAGATACCATTTTGACCGCGCAACGGCCGCAACAAGCGCTCGTGGAGGGAGAATCGCTGAGGCGGCGCGCCGCAGCCGGGAGAGGATTTGCCCCTTCACGGTCACGGCGTGGTCTGGCTTTCAAGCGCGAACTCGCCGATTCCCGTGCCCGACGAAGAGCGCGGGACGCGCGGGAAATGTCCATCGATTGCGAACATCTAGCCTCCTAACGCGGAAGAGTTGACGGCTGCCGGTCAGTCGAAGTTGATGCGCTCCCGCTCGACAACTAGCGGTCGCTTGTGGACCTGGGTGTGGATCGAGCCGATGTACTCGCCTAGTATCCCGATGAAGAAGAGTTGCACGGCGCCGAAGAAGTAGATGCCTATCAGGAGCGGTGCCGTGCCCATCTGCAGCTCATTCCAGAACATGAGCTTGGCGACCAGATACCCGAGAGCCACCAGAAGACTGAGAATGGAAATGGCGAATCCTGCGATCGTGGCGATACGGAGGGGCACCTTGGAGTGGCTGGTTATACCCAGCATCGCGATGTCATAGAGGCTCATGAAACTGTGCTTGGTCACGCCTTGCGTGCGCGCCGGCTGAACGTATGGGATCTCAGCCCGCTCATACCCGAAATCG
>PLNK01000089.1:0-227 GCA_003142755.1 Chloroflexota bacterium
TGGACAGATGCACACGGGGGTAGCACGAGGCAGAAACCCGGCCACTTCCGGTCAGGGCCAGAGCCAGTGGCAGGCGCGAATCGACGCGATTCGGGCTGGTCAGGGAGACACCGGCGGGTCGAATCCGACCTGAGGCGCGGCATTTGAGGGGTAGATGGCGGCGCCGGCCCCATTTACGGGCTGGCGATCTGGTCCCGTGCTACACCGGTTTGCATATGTCACGTTCG
>PLNK01000089.1:241-70185 GCA_003142755.1 Chloroflexota bacterium
TGGTCGCCGTGCGTCGTGGTCGCGGTCGTCCCAGCTGGCGTCGGTGACGACTGGGCAACCGACTCAACCCAGCCCAAGCCGCTCCCCGACCTGGCCCCACCTGGCCCATCCGGGCTTTGTGTTGGCTCCTGGCAACGGAATCGGTGTTTTCCCTGTCAGGGATAGCCCCTAAACGGTCAAGTCGCGGCGCTGGCGCCCGATGTATCAACTACTCAGATGGCAACCAACGACCTGCTCCCAACGGCACTCGTCGCAACCGGAACAGCTCCGGCGGCGATCCCCCAGCTGGCGCCCACCCCGGTGGCCCCCCAGAAGGATCGCTTCGCCAAGCAGGCCGGTCCCGACGTTTCTTTCAAAGGGCCGGACGGGATAACCGAGGCGTACGCCGTCTTCCAGATCGATCCTGAAAGCAAGCAGCTTCAGGTGATGGTCGTAGACGCTGAAGGTCGGGTCCTTCGTGCGATCCCGCCGCGCTCGGTCTCCCAGATGATGGAGTCGATGGGCCGCTATCGGCTATAGGCCTTAGCGACGCGTCGCTCCGGATTCCGACCCCGCTCGTTCCGCCTGCCCGGCGGAGACCCCGGTATCCAGCCAACGGTCGAGCGCGGTCGCCGAGCGCGAGCCGACGCACCTTCCAGGCCATGGGACAGCCCGCCGATTGGCTACGGAATCGGGCCCCAGAGGTTCAAGTCCGAGCCCGTCGCGACCGATGCCCCGGCAGGATCGCCGTGGTCGTGCCGACCGCGGCAAGCGGCGTCGGGACGCCAGTCGCGACCTCCGGCACGACACTCCAAGGAATCGTCCGCCATGACGCTCACTCTCTCCGAAGCAGGTCAGAACGTCGTCGCAGGGACTTTCGGACAGGCCATGAAGCGCGCCGGCGAAGCCCTCGGCTCAATGAGCGGCCAGGTCATCGAAGTCCAGGCTCCCATGCTGCGCCGCTGCACAGCGGCCGAAGTCCTGGCCATGGCTGGCGGACCCGAGTCGGTCGTACTTGCCGTCTATGTCGGCATCTTCGGCGCTCTTGAGGGCCACGCCCTGTTGCTGTTCCCGCCGGCGGATGCCCACCGCCTCGCTCAGATCTTGCTGACAGGCCTCCTGGGCCCCGGCGAACTGCCGATAGAGGCTACGAACGATGCCCTCGTCTACGACGAGCTCGAACTCTCGGCCCTCCAGGAATCCGGCAACGTCACGATCTCCGCATTCCTAAATGAGCTCGCGATGCATCTCCACGAACCCATTCAGCCAACGCCACCGCAGGTCGTCGTCGAGATGGCCGGCGCCGTTCTCGACGCTGTGCTGCTGGACCTCGTGAGCGACGCCGACCAGGTGCTGGCCGCCAAGACCACATTCAGCGAAGGCGGCCGAGCCATCGACGGGACTCTCTTCGTCTTGCCGCGCGCCGATAGCCTCCGGGCCCTCCTGGACGCTCTCGGAGCGATCGGAATATGACGCTTACCCAGAGCCCCAGCCTACTGGTGGCCAGCATCGGCGAGATGGTCCTGAGCTCCAGCTCCGACGCCCATCTCGTGGCATACGGCCTGGGTTCCTGCATCGCTCTGGCGATCTGGGATCCCCGCGCCAGGGTGGGCGGGCTGGCCCACTTCATGTTGCCCAACGGGCCCGCCAACGGCAGCAGCCCGGTCAAGTTCATCGACACGGGCATCGACAACTTTCTGAAGGCCATGGAGGCCAGGGGCGCCCTCCTGAACCGATGCCTCATCAAGGCGGCAGGTGCCGCCGCGATGCTGACGGTTGGCAATGGCCTGGCCATCGGAAAGCGCAACGCAGAAACGATGCAAGCGGCCCTCACCGAGAGAGGGCTCTCACTCACGGCTGCCTCGCTGGGAGGAAACTCCGGCCGAACTGTTCAACTCGAAGTGGCCGACGGCCGATTTCTCATCAAGAGCCTGTCCTCTGTGACAGAGTTGTAGTTCGAGTAGTAGGAGCACCGACGATGGCCAAGATCCTCGTCGTGGACGACGCGGCCTTCATGCGACTGCGGGCGGCGAAGTTGCTCGTCGAGGCCGGCCATCAGGTCATCGAGGCCGAGAACGGGCGCATCGCCGTTGAGGTGTACCTCCGCGAGCGGCCCGATTGCGTCCTCATGGACATCACGATGCCCGAGATGGACGGCCTGGAGGCGCTCGCCGAGATCCGCTCCAAGGACCCTCATGCCCGCATCGCGATGCTGACCGCCATGGGCCAGCAGGCGATCGTCATGGATGCGATCAAACGTGGCGCCCGCGACTTCGTCGTAAAGCCGTTTGCGCCCGACCGAGTTCTGGCGGCCGTCAACAAGCTCCTGGCGGCCTGACCCCACCCGGCCGTTCAGAGCGATGCGGGAGCCTCTAGCCACCGCCCCAGCGACCCAGCGACCCCGGCGGCCCAACGAGAATCGTATCTCATGATGGCTCCGATCCGAGTTCTAGTCGTCGACGACTCGGCGTTCATGCGCCACGCCATGGGCCGCTTCCTGAGCGAGATGCCCGGCTTGGAGGTCGTGGGCGCCGCCGCCAACGGCGAGGAAGGGCTGACGCGGACCCGGGAGTTGCGGCCCGATGTCATCACCCTCGACGTCGAGATGCCCGTTCTCGACGGCCTTGGCATGCTCAAACGCCTGATGCTCGAGACGCCGACCCGCGTCGTGATGCTGTCGAGCCGGACCACCCAGAACGCTCAGGTGACCCTCGACGCCCTCGAGTTCGGCGCGATCGACTTCGTGCCCAAGCCTTCCGGTTCGCTGTCGATCGACATCGATCGCGTGAGAGACGAGCTCGCCGGCAAGATCGAGGCCGCAGCCGGCATGTCCGAAGCCGCCTTCTTGCGCCACTGCCAGGTCGCGGCCATGAACCTGACCCTGGCCAACAACGCTGCAGCCAGGGCGGCTGGAGCGCCCGCCTCCGGGGTCCCCGCTACCGCTACGGCCGCGGCCGTAGCGACGGACGCGTCGCCTTGCCTCCGAGTCCTGCCCGGCCCCCCGCCCTCCCAGCGGCCGCCCCGGTCGAGCGTTCGCATAGCCGCAGGCAAGCTCGTCGTCGTGGCTTCGTCCACGGGCGGCCCCAGCGCCCTCCGCACCTTCGTGAAGGGATTGCCCCCCCGGCTCGGCGCGGCCGTCGCGATCGTCCAGCACATGCCCCCGGGGTTCACGGCGTCGCTGGCCGCGCGCCTCAATGCCGCGGGCGAGTTGCGTTGCTTCGAAGCCACCTCCGAGGACATCCTCGTCGAGGACGAGATCCTCGTGGCCCCGGGCGATCGCCATCTGATCTGCTCGGCTAGCGGTCACATCCAACTCGTCCACCTGCCGCCAGTCAACGGCGTGCGGCCGGCCGCAGACGTCACGCTTGAGGCCGTCGCCCCTATCTGGCGGGAGCGCCTGCTGTGCGTCGTCCTGACGGGCATGGGCGTGGACGCGCGCGAGGGTGCCCGGGCCGTGAAGCAGCATGGCGGCACCGTCATCTCGCAGGATGCCGCAACGGCGACGATCTACGGCATGCCCGCCGCCGTCGCCGAAGCGGGCCTCTCCGACCAGATCCTGCCCCTGGACCAGATCGCCAAGGCCGTGGCCGGATGGTGCCGCGCGGACGAGCTGGACGGCTGTGAACCGGCTGTCCCCACCGAGGAATCCGCGCCACCGGCCGATCGATCGGACATCGCATCCTGAGGCCTTCGGGTCAGGAAACGCTCTTACTCACCTAGTGCTTCAGAGCACCGATACCTAAGACAAGAGCCCGCAGCCGGACCGCGTCCGGTCCGCAATGCAAGGAGAGACGTACCGTGGCCGATAAGCCAATGTCCAGCGGTAACGGTCGGTCCGGAGAGCTGCAGATCGTCGTCTGTGAGCTTGCGGACGAGCACTATGGCCTGGACATCGCCAAGGTCTTCGAGATCATCCGCCATCAACCGATCACGCCCGTGCCGCGCGCACCCGCCTTCGTAAAGGGCGTGATCAACCTGCGCGGCCGAATCATCCCGGTCGTCGACCTGCGCGATCGCTTCGGCATGATCGATGTCGAGCCAACGAAGGAGACGCGCATCGTCGTCGCCGAAAGCTCGTCCACCCGTGTCGGGCTCATCGTCGACAGCGTGTCGGAAGTCCTGCTCCTGCCCATCGATGCGGTGGAAACGACACCAGGGGTCGCCGCCGGGGCCGATGCCGAGTACTTGAGGGGCATCGCGAAGCTTGGCAACCGGCTCGTCCTCCTCCTCGAGCTGGACGGCCTGTTCGCTCCTGCGGACCAGACCGCTCTTGCCGGAGCCGCATAAGTCATGAGAGTCCAGATCGTCAACCGCTACGTCCAGTCGGCCCTGAACGTGATCGCCAAGGAAACCGGCCTTCCGGTCCAGCGCGGCGGTCTCCTCCTCGAGGGCAACCCCTACATCACCGAGGACATCACCGCCGTAATCGGCGTGAGCGGGCAGCTGAGCGGCTCCCTGTACCTGTCGATGTCCAACCAGGTCGCCCTCAAGATCATCAGCACGATCCTCGGCCAGGAGACGAAGGAGCTCGACGAGCTCGGCCAGAGCGGCGTCGCCGAGATGGCGAACGTCATCGCCGGGACCGCCGGCATCGTCCTCGCCGAGGAGGGCATCGCGACCGTTATCAGCCCGCCGCTCGTCCTGGTGGGCCCAGGTGCCCACCTCTTCACGGTGGAGATACAGCGTCTCGTCGTGCCACTGACCACGGCCCACGGCGAGGTCAGGCTGCACGTCGCCGTCCGAGAGGCGGTCTGACATGCGTTTGACCTTCGACCTGCAGCCGGGAGACGACCGTCTGTTCACGGACGAGTCCCTGGAGCAGATCGAACGGATCGAGCAAGGTCTGCTCGAGCTCGAGCAGACCTTCGATGCCGGCGTGGTCAACGAAGTCTTCCGAGCAGCTCACACGCTCAAAGGGTCGGCTGCCACGATCGGCCACCGCCGCATGGCAGAGTTGACCCACGCCATGGAGGACCTCTTCGGCGCGTTCCGAAGCGGAACCCTGTACGAGGTCAAGCCATTTGCCGACGTCCTGCTGGGTACGATCGACGTGCTCCGCGCGCTGGTCGCCGAGGTCCAGGAAGGCGAGGCCCTGACGGACGCTCCGGAGAGGCTGACCAAGCAGCTCCGCGAGCTCCTCACCACGGCCACCGCTGCGGCCGCGGCGCGGCCTTCCGCTCCCAGGCCGACCGCCAGACCCACCGCATCCGGTTCCCCTCCGGCGGCTCCCACCTCCGTCCAGCCTCCGCTGGCCGATCCCAACCTTGCCGAGCCCGCCGAATCGACGACTGAGGAGTTGGCCGGAGAGGCCGACGCGGTCGAGCAGGGAGTCAGCAACATCGCAGTGGCCCCGCTCATTCAACGCCTTCTGGGGGAGGCTCCGGGCGGATGCGAGCCGCGATCCGTCTTCGTCTGCCGCATCGACCCAATGAGCGAGTGGCAATCGGTCCGCCTGCTCCAGCTGGTCATCGAGGCCGAGGAGACCGGCGACTTGGTTGCATCGGCGCCATGCCGCGAGGAGATCGAATCCGGGCTCGGGACGACGCTCCTGGTGATGCTCGTCCGCGGTCGACCGGTGGAGCTGCTCGACCTCCGCAAGCACCTGGCCGCAATCGACGATGTCGTCGGGGTGGAAGCCGTAGCAGCGCCTCTGGCCTCGGGCACCAGCGAAGTCGCTCCCGCGGCGCGCAGCATCGACGTCTACGGTCCCGATGACGCCGTGCCCGCACTCGGTGCCGCTCGCATAGACGACGAGAACACCGCCGGACCTCCGGGCGCGGCCGAGCGCCGCCAGGCCGACCTGGGAGCGGAAGCTCGAGGTCTGCCACAGGGCGACAGGATGATCGTCGCGGGCGATCGTCTCAAGGCCGCCCAACAGACCATCCGCATCGACGTCACCCGCCTCGACGAGCTGATGAACCTCGTAGGCGAGCTGGTCGTCCACAAGACCCGCCTGCAGCAGAGCGCCCAGCTCCTGGCCGCGCAGCTCGGCGACCACCCATTGGCGCGACAGGCCGACGAAGACTCGCAGCAGTTCGCCCGCATTGCCGGCCAGCTCCAGGACCAGGTTACCGGCTTGCGGATGTTGCCCATCGAGACCGTCTTCAACCGCTTCCCGCGGGTGGTGCGCGACATCGCCATGCGCCTCAACAAAGAGGTCCAGCTGGTCATCGAAGGCAAGGAGACCGAACTCGACCGGTCCGTACTCGAAGAGGTCGGCGACCCGTTGGGCCACCTCGTCCGCAACGCGATGGACCACGGCATCGAGCCGCCCGAGGAGCGGCGCGCGCTCGGCAAGTCACTGCCGGCGACCGTGCGTCTGACGGCTCGGCACGCAGACGGCCGCATTCTGATCACCGTGGAGGACAACGGCCGCGGTATGGATCCGGTCGCCATGCGACGGGCAGTCATCGAGAAGGGCCTGATGACCCGCGAGGCGGCCAACGCCACCACCGACGACGAGATGCTGCGAGTCATCTTCACACCGGGCTTCTCCACGGCCAAGGTCGTGACGGAAATCTCCGGCCGTGGCGTCGGCATGGACGTCGTCCGCAACAACATCGAACGTCTGGGTGGCTGGGTCGACGTAAGCAGCATGCCGGGTCAGGGCACGCGCGTCTCGCTGTCGCTGCCGCTGACGCTCGCCATCATTGGCGCCCTCCTGGTGAAGTCCGGGGCGCGGGTCTGCGCGCTGCCGTTGACGGGCGTCGTCGAGACTCTGCGGGTCGAGCCGAAGTCGTTCGGCCGAGTCCGCGGTCACAACGTCCTGACTCTGCGGGATCGGGTCATCCCGGTAGAGCAGCTGGATAGCGTCCTGGGCGACCCGCCGCGGCCCATTCAGTCCAACGACCGTGGCTTCATCAACCTGGTCGTGGTGCGATCGCGCGGCACAGAGATGGCCCTGGCCGTGGACGCCTTCGTCGGCCAGCACGAGATCGTGCTCAAGTCGCTCAGCGAGGTCACCGGCGAGCGGGCCGGCCTGGCCGGTGCGACAGTCATGGCCGACGGAACCGTGGGCCTGGTCGTGGACATCGCGGCCCTGCTCGAGCGCTCGGCTTGACACGCAGCTGCAGCGTTCGCCGCGGAAGCCGCCCCGGCCAAGCCCGGGCGCAAGGTCGCCTAGCTCCTCTGGTCCGGGTGGGTCCGGTCATCGCTGCCCACCGCCGGCGCCACCACATGGGGGCGGACGAGGCTTGCGATCGCCAGGGCGGCGGAGGTCGCCGTTGTCCGCTCCGTGTCGATCACGACATCTGTCGCCGGGACAGTCGCGAGCGCCTGCCCGACGGCGGCGTAGTACCGACCCAGAAAGCCGGGATCGCGCGATGAGCCCCGGGTTGGGTCGCTCTGCGCCCGACGTAGCGCCTCCTCGAAAGAGACCCGCAGCGATACATAGAGTGGGCCGACGCTCGTGTGCAGATGTTGAGCGAAGACAGCTCGGTCGCTGGGAGTGTTGAACGAACCCTCGGCGATGACGACGGTAACGCCCTCCTCCAAGAAGATGTTGGCCAGCGTCGCTGCTGCATGCCGCGCAAGCGTCCAGTTCGCAACATCGGACTTCGGTCCGTCCGGGGTGAGCATTTCGTAGAGAAGGTCCAGGTCAATGACGGCCACACGCTCGGGAATCCGCTCCAACTCGCGAGCAAGCTCTCGCGCGATGGTGCTCTTGCCGCTCGCGATGGGGCCGGTTATCACGATGACCATGCCCCCAAGTCTGACGACAGGGGACGGCCCGCGCACGATCCGAGGGTCGGCTACCGAGCTCACGGGCTACTTGACATCGTCCTCGTCAATCCGGATAATCGGGAAAAGCCGAAGGTGCAAACGACGACCGAGGCCGCAGAGGAGGAGCCAGCTTGAAGCGACTCGAGAGCGCTCAGACGCCGGCGGAGGCCCGGGCCCTTCGGCTGCTTCGGGCTCTCGGCTCGCCGGTGCGCCTGCGGATCGTCGAGATCGTCGCCGTGCGCAAGGACTGCACGGGGCCGCAGCTCGCCGAGGAGCTCGGGCTTGCCCAATCAAGCCTGTTCGAGCACCTCACGGCGCTGCGGGAAGCGGGTCTGATCGAGGTCAGCGGTGAGGGGCCGAACCGCTATTACGGGCTCGATCCGTCGGTGCTCGACTCGCTGGCTGCGTATCTCGGCGGGGTCGGCGGCCGAACGCGCACCTGGGTCCTGCCGGCCGGCACGTCACCGGGCGACGGGGGAATCGAAATCAGAGACGCCCGCCTCGATGACGCCCCGGCCATAGCGCGCATCTACAACCAGGGCATCGAGGATCGCACCGCAACCCTCGAAACGGAACTACGCTCGCCAGAGGAGCGAGCGGAGTGGCTGGCCGCGCACGACGGGCGCCATCCGGTGCTCATGGCCGTGGACTCAGCTGGAGTCGCAGTAGGCTGGGCCTCGCTCAACCGCTTCAATGCGCGCGCCGCCTACGACCATGTGACCGACATGTCGGTCTTCGTGGCCCGCGAGTCACGCGGGCGCGGCGTGGGCGATGCGCTGCTGACCGCCCTCGAGGCTCGCGCCCGAGCCAACGGCTACCACAAGATGGTTCTGGCGGCCTTTCCGACGAACGCACCGGGGATTCGCCTGTACCAGCGCCACGGCTTGCTCGTAGTCGGGACCTACCACGAGCAGGGGCTGCTGGACGGCCGCTGGGTGGACGTGGTGGTCATGGAGAAGATCCTGCGGTAGTCCCCCACCCCACCGCCCATACCAGGCCCGGACCGGATCAGCCGGCCACCCTCATGACGCCAGCCTGGTCGCCGTCGTCGAGGCCATCGGCGAGGGCGTTGAAGCCGCCGAGCAGCCTGATGAACTCCTTCAGCAGCTCGTCGCTGAACTGGCCGCGCATGGTAACCCGCATGACATGGAGCGCCTCGAAGGCGCTTAGGGCCGTCCGATACGAACGTCGCGACGTCAGCGCGTCGAAAGCGTCGACGATGCCGACGAGCTGCGAATCGAGAGCTATCCCCGAGCCGGCCCGACCGGCCGGATAGCCGGATCCGTCGCACCGTTCGTGGTGCTCGGCAATGATATGAGCGTACGAGGGTCGATAGCCGAGGGCCCGGACGATCATGTCGTGGCCGGACTTGACATGGCCCCGCATGACCTGCCACTCACTCGAGTCCAGGGCCGAGGGCTTGTCCAGCACCACACGCGGAACGCGATTCTTGCCGATGTCGTGGAGCAGACCGCCCCGGGCCACATCGAGGATTGCCTCCGGTGGCCCCAACTGCATGAATCGGGCCAGGACGATGCCGTATACGGCCGTGTTGATGGCATGGGTGTGAGTAGCCAGGTGCTTCTGCATCGTGGCCACCATGGCCCACACCAACTCATCGTCCTCGACGAGGTGGAGGGTGATGGCGTCGATTGCCTGATGAGTCAGGAGCAGGCCATCGTGATCGAGCGGGTTCTCACGCGTGAAGATTGGCGTAAGAACCTTGGCCGCGATCGAGTAGGCGGTCTTGCTGCGCTCGATGGGGGTCATGTGCTGGTTGGCCAGAACCCTGGGCAGGGACGCCGCCAGGGCGCCTCGCAGCAGATCGGAATCGATCTCGCGGACCAAAAACGACATGCCGCGCTGGGCCCGAGCGATTACCTTGCGCAGTTCGCCGCCCTTCATCGCATACAGGACCGGCCGGGGACCTCGCCAGATGTACAGGTCGCACGGCAGAGTCGAGATTTCGGTCAGTACCCGAGCCGGTACTGGCTCATATCCCGGAGGGGCCGGAGTGATGAACGGCTGGGCCAACATAGACGCTCTCAAGCCACAAGCTATGAAGTCGCTTGAGGTGTCGGTCCGCGGGAAGGCCCCTTGAGCGTATGGAAACCAACGAGGGATCCGCCGGAGGCGGGCGAGGCGCCAGACGGACGCAGGGATGGGCGGCAAGCCGGCGCCAGTCGGTCAATTCCAGCTGGCGCCCTCCGATACCTACCTCGATGGAGACGCCACCTCGACCCGAGCAGCCTGTGACTCTGCCCACGTTCGCTCCTGTGCTGGAGCTCGACCCCGTCGCTTACGACCGCATGGCGAGCGACGTGCGCAGCCTGCTCGGCATCGACCTGGCCCAGTACAAGCCGGCCCAGGTCTGGCGCCGGGTAAACGGTTTTGCCACCGCCAGGGGCCTGCCCAACGCCGACGCGCTGGTGGCGAGAGCCCGCCAGGATCCCAGCCTGCGTCAGGCGTTCGTGGACATGCTGACCATCAACGTGAGCGAGTTCTTCCGCAATCCGGAGGCCTGGGACGTCCTCGTGGCGCAGTACCTCAAGCTGATGCTGCTCGGCCAGCTGTCCGTCCGAATTTGGAGCGCCGGCTGCTCCCTCGGCTTCGAGCCGTTCACGATCGCCATGCTCTCCCGGGAGATCGCGCCGCACACCCCGGTCTACATCCTGGCCACCGACCTCGACGAAACGGTCCTGGCCCGAGCTCGAAAGGGCGTCTACGCCGAAGCGCAGATGGCCGGCGTCTCGCCCGCCCGTCGAGCCCGCTTCTTCCGCAGGGTCGACAACTCCTGGGAGGCCAAGCCTGAGCTTCAGGCCTTGATCACCTGGCGACGCCACGACCTGCTCCGGGACCCGTACGAGAAGCCCTTCGACATCATCTGCTGCCGCAACGTGGTCATCTACTTCACGGAGCCGGCCAAGGTGGAGCTTTACAACCGATTTCGCGAATCCCTCCGGCCCGGCGGGGTGCTCTTCCTGGGCGCAACCGAGTCGATCCCGAACGTCCGAGCGGTCGGCCTGGTACCTTCTGGCCTGACCTTCTACAACCGCCCCTGAGAGCCCAGGAAGGGACCGAAGTCGACCACCCGCCGGGGGTCCCGCCGCTCATGGGCGACCGGCGCCCCTGGCTAAGGGCAGCGACCATGTGGGTGGCCGGAGCGGTCCGTGGACAACTCGTCCCGAGCTGTGGGGTCCTGCTTAAGACCATGCAAACGCCGCATGCCAGGGTACCCGTCCGTGGGCTACCCTCCGCTCGCATGAGTAGCCCAACTCCCCTCCACTCCGTCACGAGTAGGTCACCTGGTGTACTCATCGTCGATGACGATGAGTACGTGCACGGTGCCCTCGAGGCGGCACTGCGAGGCCTGCGGGTCCATCTCCTGACGGCGCACACGGCCGCAGAGGGCGAGACCCTGGCCCTCCAGTACCACCCCCTGCTCGCGATCGTCGACGTCGGCCTGCCGGACCGGGACGGCTACCAGCTGACCGCTGACCTGCGGAAAGCATCGTCGCTGGCGAGCATGAGGATCCTGATCCTGACCGGGCAGTCGCCCGACGCGGCCGCAGCCAAACATGCCGGCGCCAACGGCCTGATCCAGAAGCCGTTCCGGCTGCATCACTTCCTCGACCTGGTCCGCGAACAGCTCGGCAACCGCGACCACGACGAGGCCCGGCTGCCGGCCGCCCTCGCTCGCGGCGCGTAGCTCCCTACCCGGGCTCTCGTGGCACGTCCGAGAGCAAAGCTCATCGTCTGCGGATAAGGGCACCGTCTCGTGGACGAATCGGCGGCGCGCCCGGGACCCGCGGTCAATGGCGGATCGGGTGGTCCTGGCTGTCGAGAACGCGAACGATTCGCTCGTCGTTGAGCAGGCGCAGCTCGCGCCGAATCTGCTCGAGCTGGCACTGCAGCGAGATGAGCAGCTCGCGGTCGTCGATGAGGATGCGCTCCAGGCGCTGCTGGATGGCCCGCACGGACAGCGGGCTCAGGGCAGCGGCCAGAGTCTCGGCCGCGACCTCGCGCTCGATGGTGCTTCCCCGCGAACCCGGCATCATCGCCGTGCGCCTCCTACGGCGTACACGCCGGTCTGGACGAAAACGGGCGCCGCCACGCGTGTGGGGCCGGGGGATTGCGCGGCCGGGGCATCGACGAGATCCGATGCCGGCCGTGCCGACAGCTCCCGCCACGCTTCGAGGAGGCCACGCAAGACCTGGAGCGCTTCCTCGGTTGGGTGCGGCTCCTTAGACATGTTGCCGCTGACCAGGCGTCGGAGCACGAAGTCGTACAGCTGGTCCAGCTGGACGGCGATCGGACCGGCGGAGAGGTCGAGCGAGCTGCGCAGGGCGGTCACGACCTCCTGGCAGCGGATGGACGCGCGGTGGGCCTGCTCGATGTCGTGGCGCTCCAGGAAGGCCATATGCTGAGTTCCGAAGCGAATCGCGCCCTGGTACAAGAGGACGATCTGGCCGGCACGACTGGCGCTGACCACCTGGGCGGTTCGATAGGCAGAAGTCGGATCGAGCATGGAGCGGGAGCCTCGTGACTTCGCTGATGGGAGGCGGGCCGTGTGGCCGTTCCGCTCTAGGTATCGGCTTTGGAGGGGGTGGTCTTGACCGAACGTGGCCCGCAGGCACCACCTGGAGGACCGCCCTCCGAGGGCGGGCGTAGCCTCGATGACCGCACAGCAGTGCTCACGAGGGTGCGGACAACGAACCAGGCGCCGGCCAGCGACACAGGGCCGACGCGCGCCGGAACCAGCCGATCAGCTGCTGCTCGTGGTCCCCGAGGACGAGCTGCTGAGGCCGCTCCCGGAAGAGGTGGTCGTGTAGCCAAGCTGGGCTGCAATCTGGGATGACTGCGACTGCAGGGTCGCCAGGGTCGTCTCCATGGCCGTGAACTGAGCTTCGATCATCGTCGTGTAGTTGTCGATCATCTCCTGCCGGTCAGCTTCGCGGCTCGTGATGTCGGAGATCTCGGACGTCAGCCCGGTGGTGCTCGACTGGATGTAAGCGTGGGCGTTCGACGGATCCTCGTAGCCCTGGAGCTGGGCCAACAGCGTGGCCAGGGGGCCAGTGGCGCCGTCGAGCAGATTCGTCACTGCCGTTGGGTCGCTGGTCAACGCCGAGGCAAGTCCCGTCGTGTCGAGCTGCAGCCGGCTTGTCGTGCCGACCGCTGCGCCGACCGCGCCCGAGTTGACACCAAGCGCGCCCAGGGAGTTGACGGTGCCGCTACCGACCGCCTGCATGACCGTGTCGCGGAGGTCCAGGAACATCGTCAGCATCGTGGAATCGCCCGCGAGAGGACTCGCGGTCCCCGCCTTGCCTCCGCTCGTACCCGGCGTGCTCGAGGTCACGGAATCGAGCATGTCGCCCAGGCTGTTGAAGCTCGAGATGAAGTTGTTCAGGGCCGTCTGAATGGTCGTCTGATCGACGCCAACGCTAAGGGTCTCCGTCTGGTCGATTGGGCTCTGCGCGACCAGGTTGAGTGCAACCCCATCTATGGCGGTGGTTACGGTGTTGCTCGAACTCGTGATTGAACGGCCGTCGACGGTGACCCGTGAGGTCAATCCGATCGTCTGGGCGTTGGTGGTTCCGGGTGCCATCTTCAGGGCGGCGCCCAGCGTGCCACTTGTGTCGGCAATGTCGATGGCGACAGCTCCAGTGTCCTTCTTGGCGATCAGGAGCTGGTCGTTGGTGCGGTCGATCGACGCGACGACGCCGGCCGTGGAGTTGTTAATCCGGGTGATGATAGTCGTCAGGGAATCGGTCGTGGTGTTGTAGTTGATGGCGGCGCCGTTGATCGTCAGCACGCCAGTCGTAGTCGAGGTCAGGCCCGTCAGGCCCGCGTTGTCCAGCGGGCCCGATAGCCGCGTCACACCCAGGTTCGTGGACCCGGTCAGCGTTGGATTAGTGGCGTTCGTAGCCGTCGCATTGGCGATGCCCAGCATGCCCAGGGCGTTGCTCGCGTCGCTCGCCGCTCCAAACGACAAGGAATGCTGGTGGGCGGCGCCGGACACAACCAGCTGCAGCCGGTTAGCCACGACGGAAACGTTCACGGCGGCCGTGGGGTCGGCTCCGCCGGCCACTAGCTGGCCCTGGATCGCCTGGCCAAACCCGGCCATGAACTGGTCGAGGGTCGTGGTCGAGGGATCGCCTACCGTGTAATGGACGATCTTGCCGTCGACGATGGCGCTGATCTGGCCCGCCGTCACGTTGCCCGGCAGGTTCAATGACGCGATCGTTGGATCAAGATAGGCAGTTCCGTTGACCGTGGCGTTCTGGACGTTCGTGACGCCTTGCGAGCCCAGACCCAGCGCGGTCGCCAGGTTGCTGGTGTCGCCGCTATCACCGAAGGAGATGGTGTGCGCCGCGGTGTCTCCGCTGATGCTCAGCTGGAGCCGGCCGTTCACGATGGAGGCGCTTACGGTGCTCGAGGGGTCAGTCGCCTGGAGCTGCGACTGGAGCGCGTTTGTGAGGCTGTCGAGAACGTTTTGGACGGTCGTGGTGCTCGGAACACCCACCGCCACTTGCACCGTAGTCCCATCGACCGTCAGATCCATGTTGCCCGCCGTGATGGGCGTGGCCAGGTTCGCATTGTTCAGCGTCAGGGCGGTGTTCACCGAGCCGGTCACGGCGGCGCCGATGGCGGCGGTCGAGGTCGCCTTCGTGGCTGTCGCCAGACGATCGACGGAGATCTGGTACGAGCCGACGGCGGCGCCGGTACTGGCAGTCGCGGTCAGTTTCGTGGTGTCAGACGAGGCGGCGGTGCGGCTTGCACCCGCGTTCGTGACGGTGAAGTTCTTGATAGCCAAGACGACGGCATCGATGGCTGTTCCCACCTGACCGTAGGCAGTCTTCTGGTCGGTGAGGTCCGTCGCCTGGTTTTGCAGGTCGGTCAGGGGCTGCTTCTCGGCTGCCACGAGGGCATCGATGATGCTCTGCGTGTTGAGGCCCGAGATTACGCCGCCGAATTGGATCGATGACATCCTGATCTCCCGGGAACGACTGTCGACCCACCCCCCGCGCAGGAGTGGCCAATCGGGGTATCGGCCTCGAGTGGCAGAAGCTTGAGCCGCAGCACGACGGTTTGCCACACGGGTTTTCCCCGAACTTTCGCGGACGGGACAGCGCGTCCCGGGCGGCGATGGCGGCGGTCCAGGCGCATCATCGGACCTTCTCCGGGGCGCGGCGCGAGTTCCGATAGCTGTTCATCATCCGGCGGGTGCTGGCCAGTCTTTCACGGAGCGAGTCCATCTCGGCCCGGAGCTGGTCTGCGGCTTCCCGATCGCAGTCGAGGATCCGGCGAAGGCTGGCGTTCATGTCCGGCGGACGCGTCTTGGGGTCCGAGCCGACAAGGAAGCAAATAGCGGCCTCGCGTGCCTTCAGGGCAACGGCCGCGGCCTCCAGATCCGGATCTGGACGCCGGCGCATTGCGATCATCAGGGCATCTGTTGCAGCTTCCAGGGCGATGATCGTAGCGGCCTGGTGCGAGGCGTCCATTATCACCTGGAAGGTTTGGGCGGAACAGAAGGGGCCGGCGGAAACCCGCCGACCCCTTCGTTACTCTCAGTCGGTGGCTCAACCGAGGTCGAGCCGGGGACCGAACTAGCGGAGCAGGGTGAGGACGTTCTGCGGAGCAGAGTTGGCCTGGGCGAGGATCGCCGTGCCGGCCTGCTGCAGGATCTGGTCCTTGGTGAAGTTGACCATCTCCGACGCGACATCGAGGTCCTTGATGCGGGACTCCGACGCGTTCAGGTTCTCCGACGCCACGCTGACGCTGGCGACGGTGTGCTGGAGGCGGTTCTCGACCGCGCCGAGGTTGCCGCGGACTGTGCTGACGTAGCCGATGCCGGTGTCAGCCGAGGTGATCAGCGCCTGAGCCGCGGCGACGATACCGGTGCCATTGGCTGTGGCTGTAGCGAACGCCCCGATGTCTGCCGCCAGGGTGCCGTAGCCCGCTGTCGTGCTGGTGTTGCTTGTGCGGGCATCGGCGAAGCCGACCAGCAAAGAGTCGACGGCATTTGCGCCGATCTGGAAGTTGGCCTGCGTGGTCGCGGTCGTGTTGATCTGCTTCGTGGTCAGGCCGGCGGCGATGTTCGCCGCGGTATCGGTGCCGGAGAGGGAGATCGTGACGCCCATTGTGTCGAAGTTGAGCGTTTGGGCGTTCGCGCCCACGGCCAGCTGCTGCATGTGGCCGCTGGTGTCGGCCAGCGTGACAACGGGACCGGCACCGCTGGTCAGGGTATACGTGGTGCCGCCCTTGGCCCCGGAGACGTCGATCTTGCTGACGACATCGGCGCCCACGTTGGCGCCAACCTGAAGACCGCCGGCCGCCTGGCCGACCGAGAGCGCGCCGGTCAGGAGGAACTGGCCGTTGAACGTTGTCGCGCCGGCGATCCGGTTGATCTCATCCTTGAGGGCCGAGATCTCGGTGGTGACCGATGCAGCGTCGGACGAACTTACGGTGCTGTTGGCCGCTTCCACTGCCAGCTCGCGAATGCGCTGGAGCATGGCGTGGACTTCGGTCAGGGCGCCTTCAGCCGTCTGGACCATCGAAATGCCGTCCTGGGCGTTTCGCTGGGCCTGGTTGAGACCAGTGACCTGCGCCTGCAGCTTCTGGCTGATGGCGAGGCCGGCCGCGTCGTCGGCGGCACGGTTGATGCGGAGACCGCTCGACAGCTTCTCGACGCTACTGGCGAACGCATTCGCAGTGACGTTGAGGTTGCGCTGTGCGTTCAGGGCATTGATGTTGGTGTTGATTACCATACCCATGGAATTAGGCCTCCTAGCCTGGGATCAGTGCGGCATCCATGCCGCCGGAAGGCGTTTGCCCGCCGTGGGAGAAGTCGGTTCGAGGGGGCGCCACTTGAGGCGGAGAGAAGCTTCTCGGATCTACCTCGCGCTCGCGGCGGTGCGCGCCCGCCCCACTCCGGCATGCTCCGATGCCCATCGATAGGCATCGGCCCACTCGAAAGCCCGGGCCGCTACCGTGTATTCGGTCAGGACTCGTTCACGGGCCCGAGCGGTTATCTGCGACCGAAGGTCCCGCGACGTGGCAAATGAGCGCAGGTGACGCTCCCAGTCGGCCCGAGAACGCGCCACAAGGCCGTCCACCCCATCGCGAACGACGTCGTAGGGACCCGGCCCGTCCAGACCGGAGACGATCGTCGGCGCCCCTGCCAGCGCGTACTCGAGCCAGTGAAGCTCGCTGCGAGCGCGGTTGTATGGCGTGTCCCGGAGCGGCGCCAGGCCGATGTCGGGCCGGGCGGCGACAAGAGCGGCTGCGAACGCCGGCAGGCCGCTAACCCAGGGTCGGACTTCATCGACAGCGCCCGCCAGCTGCAACGCGTCGCCGCCCAGCCAGACCCGCCGCAGGGTTGTGATCTCTCGAGCTACGGCATCTACGGCGGGGCGGGCAACGTCGTAGTCGCGCGACCGGACCGGTACGCCGTGATAGACGACGCGCGGATTGCCGGGCGCGTCGGCCGGGCCGTCGGGCCGGCCGGCCTCGTACCAGCCCGGATCCAGGGCGTTGCGTATGACCCTGACCGGAGCGCGGGTGTGAGGAGCCAGGCGTTCGGCCAGCACCGGCGTTGTGGTCGTCACGAGATCCGCCAGACCGAGGATCCGCTCGATCAAATCACGTTCGAGCACGTCTTCGGCCCCGGCTGGCAGGTCGGCGGAGAAGAAGTCGTCGTCCGTGTCGTAGACGATGGCACGCGTGCCCAGGATGCTCGGCTCCGCTTCGAGCAGCCCGACAAGCGGCCGGATGCCGAAGTAAGGCGCCAGCACGATCGGGTGTCCCGCGCCGCTGCCATGCGATTTGGCCTCGGCCGTGTCCGGTGTTCGGAACCGGCAGCCCAGGCAGGCGTGCCAGGTCCGATAGTGCCGTCGCAGGACCACCGCGTCGGACCAGCCGACGACGGCCTCCAGAGCCTCGAAGGGGCTCTCTTCGGTGGCGGGGTCGCCCGGAGTCCAGCTCACCAGCTCGACTGCATGTCTGGCCAGCTCGGGAACGAGGGCTTCGAACCGGAGGGCGTCGGATGCGCCGGCGGCGCCCGGACCGATGACCAGGACGCGCAGCGGGTCGGTCACAGCGGGACCGTCGCTCTGCTTGCAGGAAGCGCGCCCCGGCCTCCGTGCTCGGCGGCCCAGTGGTATGCGTCGGCCCACTCCTCGGCCCGTTTGTCGGCCTGGTATTCGGCCAGGACGCGCTCGCGGGCTCTTCCGGCCAGCTCGTGACGCAGGGTCTGCGAGCCCGCCAGCCGGCGGAGCCCGTCGCGCCACTCAGCCTTGTTGCGGGCCAGGAGCCCGTCCACGCCATCGCGGATGACGTCGTAAGGACCGGGCCCGCTGAAAGCGGTGGCGATGGTTGGGGCGCCGGCCATGGCGTACTCGAGCCAGTGCAGCTCGCTCTTGGCCCGGTTGAACGGCTCGTCGAGCAGCGGCGCCAGACCGATGTCCGGCCGGACCGACACGAGCGCCCGGGCAAAAGCGGCCAGCCCGTCGACCCATGGCCGGACCTCGTCCATGCAGCCGACGACCCGAGACTCGTGAGCGGCACCGAGCCAGACGCGCCACAGCCCAGCAACGGCCGAGGCCACTGCCTCCACCGCCGGCCGAGCCACTTCGTAATCGCGCAGCCGGACCGGCACGCCGTGATAGACGACCCGCGGGTCACCTGGGAGATCGGGCTCCGGCCCTCCGGCATACCAGGCCGGATCCACGGCATTGCGGACGACGCGGACCTGGCCGCGGGTGTGGGGCCGGAGCCGCTCGGCGAGGACGGCAGTCGCGGCGGTCACCAAATCGGCGATGGCGAGGATGCTCAGGATCAGGTCGCGTTCCCGCCTTGCGGCAAGACCGAGGCCCGTCCAGTCCGGGTAGTCGAGGATGTCGTCGTCGGCGTCGTAGACGACCGCCCGTTCCCCCAGCAACTCCGGGTGAGATGCCAGCAGGTCCACGATAGGTCGCAGAAGCATGTCCGGCACGATCGTACGGTGGCCGGCCGATCGAACGTGGGCCGCCAGCTCGGGCTCCCGGTCGAAGACCGACTCGCATTCGGTGCAGACCAGGTGCGTGGAGCGCCAGCGGCGGAAGGTGACGACATCGGCCCAGGCCAGGGCCGTCAGGCCGGAGTCGCGCAGGAAGTCGCCGCTCGGCGGTGCCGTGGTGGCCCCCGTCCGGACCCCGCCGCCCAGGAGGTCATCCGCGAACGACTGCCACGACCGGACCTCGACGCCCAGCCGGGCCAGCGGCTCGACGAAGCACCCGACGCGCAGGCTGTCGGTGACCCCGGAATCGAGAGAGCCGTAGACGAGGACGTGCACCGTATCGGTCATGACGCACCATGCGACGGACGCGCGGATAGTCGCGTCCTGACGATGGCGATGGTCCGACACCGAGATGGGCGCGGGAAGTCGCTTTTAGTGGAGTCCGCCCGGGGAGGTGCGATGGTACCAACCGGAGGGCGTCGGATGCGCCGGCGGCGCCCGGACCGATGACCAGGACGCGCAGCGGGTCGGTCACAGCGGGACCGTCGCTCTGCTTGCAGGAAGCGCGCCCCGGCCTCCGTGCTCGGCGGCCCAGTGGTATGCGTCGGCCCACTCCTCGGCCCGTTTGTCGGCCTGGTATTCGGCCAGGACGCGCTCGCGGGCTCTTCCGGCCAGCTCGTGACGCAGGGTCTGCGAGCCCGCCAGCCGGCGGAGCCCGTCGCGCCACTCAGCCTTGTTGCGGGCCAGGAGCCCGTCCACGCCATCGCGGATGACGTCGTAAGGACCGGGCCCCATCGTTCGCGACGCGATCGTAGCCGCCCCGGCGAGGGAGTACTCGAGCCAGTGCAGTTCGGAGCGGGCCCGTCCGTAGTCATCGCCGACAACGGGCGCCAAGCCGATGTCCGGCTTGATGCCGACCAGCGCCCGGGCGAAGGCGGGCACGCCCTCGATATAGGGATGGGCTTCGTCCACGGCGGCCCGGACGTTCGGGTCGTCGGCCGCACCCAGCCACACCCGCCGAGCGCCGGGGGTCTTGACGACGACACCGTCGACGGCATCGCGGCAAACACCGTAGTCTCGCAGCCGGGCCGCGGATCCGTAGTAGACGATGCGGGGCCCGGCGGACGGGCCCGGCGCCACTGCCGGCGCCGCTTCGCCGTACCACGCCGGGTCGACGGCATTGCGCACTACCCGAACCGCGCCATTGAATCGACCGGCCATCTTCGCCAGAACCGGCGTCGTGACGGTGACCAGGTCGGCCCGCCGCAGGAGAGCCTCTATGACCGGACGATCGGGCACGAGACGGCGGTAGAACGGTAGCCATGGCGCGCCGGACAGCAGGTCGTCGTCCGTCTCGTACATGATCGCCCGGCCGCGCAGGCTCTCCGGATGGTGTTCGAACGTCGAGATCAGCAGCGGCAGGAGCCGGTCCGGAGTGTTCGGCCTGTGGCCCGTCGTCCGGCCGTGGTTGGCCACGAACTCGGCTGAACCGGTCGTGTCGCAGTCCTCGCAGCACGGAGCAACTGAGTACCAGCGCCGGAAGAGGATCACGTCCGCCCAGTCGATCGGAGCCCGGTTGATCTGCGCAACGCCGACCCGAATCGCGTCCTCCAGACGGTCGGCGTACTCGGCGGGAACGTTGATCGTGTAGTCGTTGAACTCCGACCAGGCCTTCATCTCGACGCCGAGACGGGCGAGACGCTCGGTGTACATGCCAAGCCGATAGAAGTCGCAGACGCCGGCCGAGCTCGAGCCGTAGACGAGAACGTGCACCGTATCGGTCATGACGCACCAGGCGACGGACGCGCGGATAGCCGAATCCTCACGATGGCGATGGTCCGGCGCGTGGATCGGCGCGGGTAGTCGGCATTGGGGGAGCCCGCCCGGGGAGGTGCGATCGTACCGTCCCCACGTCGGAGGGGATCGCCGGGTTGCCCGATCGAGCGTATCCCGGCTCCAGCGGCAGGCCGGGCGTGAGCCGAACGCGTTCTACGCCGACCCTGGCCTTTTCCGCGAAATCGTGGCGGCCGACGACCAGGCCCTCAGGCGATGCCGGGGTCGTCGTCCTCCGGACCGATGTCGGTGGGTTCGGTGGCGGACCCTTCGGCCGAGTTGGCCACCGGACGCAGTGCGTGGGGCAGGAGCATGACTCGCAGCTTGGCTCTGGCGTCCGAGGCGTCGCGAAGCTCGCCGGAGACCTGCTCGACCAGCTCCGAGCGGACCACGGCTACGTGGCTCGGAGCCACGATGCCCAGGACGACGCGGTCGCGCTCGATCCTGACAACGCGCACCTCTACGTTGGGCCCGATCCGGATCGACTGGCCCGAGCGGCGCGTCAGGACGAGCATCAGCCCGCCTCCGAAACCGGAGCCTGGAGCGGAAACTCGGGATCCTCGATAACGAGCTGCCGAGCGGTCGCCTTCTGCGTGTCGACCACCAGCGGCCCGGCCAGGTTGGCGGTGATCGCCGGCGGCTCGCCGTGGACGGCCAGGATGGCGAGCACCCACTCCCCTTCGGCGATCAGACCTCGCTCGCGCAGGCGATCCGTGGTCCCGGGCTTGACGTTGTCGGCCGAGGCGGCGATGAAGCCGATCGTCGGATCGTCTTCTGAAACCATCTCGTAGAGCGCGGTCTCGGGCACGGCGTTGAGGCGATGGTGGACGAGGGAAGGCAATCCGACGAGACCGTCCGAGAAGACGATCTTCGCTGCGACATGCTCATGACCCACGGGCTGGACCTCTTTGTGGACTGGAGGTGAAGGTGGCCTGGTTGCGCCGGCTCCCGGAACGCTTCACCGCAGATAGTCGAGGAGACTCGTTTGCATCACCTTCGCCGTTACGGCCAGTGACGCCTGGTAGGTGGTCTGGCTCTGCGTGAACTCCGTGATGGCCGAGGGCATGTCGGTGTCCTCGAGCTGGCTCAAGAGAGCCTGGTTGGTGGTGACGAGGTTCTGCTGCGACGTCTTCGCGTCGTCGAGGCGATTGGTTCGGGCGCCCACCGTCGCCCGGGCCTGCAGCAGAGTCTGAAGGCCGGTCGCGATCTGGGTGATGGTCGTTTGCTGGACCGGCCCGCCGCCGTTGAGATCGGTCTGGAGCTGCGTCAAAGCGTCGATCGCCGGTTGGAAGACGGCGTCGCCGGTCAGGTTGACCTGCATGGTGCTGCCGGTTCCGATGCGCGCAGTGATGACACCCTGATCGCCCTGGTAGGCGCCGATCTGGCCCGGCCCGGTGACCTGGAACGGTGCGCGGTCGACGCGAAAGCCGCTGAAGATGTACTCGTCGCCGACCTTGGCACCCGCATCCTGAGCCAGAGCTTCTGTCAGCTGGGAGACTTCCGCCGCGATCATCTGGCGCTGGCCGGCGTCGAGCGTCCCGTTGCCGCCCTCGATCGCAAGCTCGTTGGCACGCTGCAGCAGATCTCCGGCGCTCGCCAGGGCGCCATCCATGGCCGAGACCGTGCTGGATGCGTTGTCGATGTTGCGACCGAACTGGTCCAGCTGAGCCAGAGTATCGCGCAGCCCGAGCGCGGACCTGACGTCGCCTGGGTTGTCGGAAGGCCGATTCAGCTGCTTGGACGAGCTGACCTTCTCCGTAATCGATTGGAGAGCGGCCAGATCGTTCGACAGGCTGCTGTTTGCGGTGTTGTAGATCATCGACTCGGTCACGCGCATCGGTCAGCCCTCCGCTCAGCGGCCTACGAGGCCGGTATTGTTGATGAGCGTGTTCAGCATCTCGTCCATGGTCGTGATGACCCGGGCGGCGGCCTGATACGCGTGCTGGAAGCGGATCATGTCCGTCGCCTCCTCATCGAGTGAGACGCCGCTGGCCTGCTGGACTTGATTGGTCAGCTGGTCGACGACGAGCTGCTGGTTCTGGGCCATCTCCTGGGCCTGGCTCGACGCCGTCCCGACCTTGCCGACGAGCGCGCCGTAGAAGTCGGTGGTCGTTTGCGGCGGCGCGTACAGGGACGCGGCCACTATCGTGTTGTGGCCGGGCGCGGTGAAGTCCGTCACCATGTCGGCGCCGGCTTTGGCGGCAGCGCCCGTGCTCACGGTCAGCTTGATGCCAAGCTCGTCGAAGTTCAGGACCTGGGTGCCGCCTGCGGCCATGTCGGCCACGGTGATCGTCTGGTGGCTGCCGTCCGCGCCGGTAAGGGTCAGGCTGTTGCCCGAGCCGCTGAAGCTGTAGGTCTGAGCCACGGCAGTGTCGGCCGCGATCGTCATCAACCGCGCCGTCGTGTTCGTGGTCAGGTCCATCCCACCTACCAGATCCGTACCGGCGACTCCGGCCGAATAGCTCCGGGCGTTGCCCAGATCGGCTATGAGACCAGCCACCGAGTTGTCGCCGGGAGCGTTCGGCGAAGCCGAGGCGGCCACCAACCGAGGGTCTGCCGCCACGGCCTGATTGACCGCCAACGTTCCGGCCACGTTGCCTGGGTCGTAGGTGAAGAACGCCTGGCCGGCATTCCCGCTGGCATCGACGCCACGCTCGTGGAGCGCGTTGGTTGAGTCGGCGATGCCTTGCGCCAGCGAATCGAGCTGCGATCGATAGTTCGCCAGGTCGACGTCTCGAACGGCCAATAGCGATTTCATCTGACCGGACGGCATGGCCACGGCGCTGCCGTCAGCCCAGGTCGGCGTGACGTGGCCGGACGCGTCCGTATGGGCGACGAGCTGGCGGGCGGTTATGTTGGAGACCAGATCGGTGCCCCCGACGAGGACTTGAATCGTTCCATCCGGCTGGGTCTGTACGGTGGCCGGGACGATGGCGTTCAACTGCTCGAGCAGCTGTTCGCGCTGATCCAACAGGTCGTTTGGGTGGTCGCCGGTAACCGAGACACCCTGGATCTGCCCGTTGAGATCGGCGATCTGCTTGGCCAGGCTGTTGATCGTGGTGATCTGCTGGCCAACCTGGCTGTCGATGCCGGTGGCGACCATGTCGAGCTGAGTGGAGTCGCCGTTCAACTGCATGGCCAGAGACGAAGCCTGCGCGGTCAGCGCGGTCCGGGCGGCCATCGAGGTTGGGTCGGAGGCGACATCCTGCCACGCGCTCCAGTACTTGCTGATGGTGTTGCCCAGGCCAGAGTCGGACGGCTCCGGGAAGATGGCCTCGACCTTGGCCAGCTCCTGCTGGCGGGTGTCCCACTCGCCTTTGAGCGAGCCCTGGGCCTGGACCTGCAGGTCGAGGAAGCTGTCCCGGACGCGGGTGATCGAAGCGACCGTTACGCCGGTGCCGATCTGCCCCACCAGGCCCGTGCGGGTGAACGACGGATACGTGTACGGCGCCGATTCCACCAGATTCACGCTCTGGCGGGAATAGCCTGGGGTGCTGGCGTTGGCGACGTTATGGGCCGCCGTATCGAGCTGCTGCTGGGCGGCGCGCAGAGCCGAGACTCCAATGTCGAGCCCGAAGAAGGGGGAGCCCATCCTAGGCTTCCCGATCCACGTAGGTTGGACCCGGGTTGGCCGAGTAGCCGCCGACGGTGCCGTCGGCGCCCACCTTGCCCAGGCCCAGCAGCAAGCGCATCAGGGCCGCATCCACGGCCCAGGCCTGCTCGATCAGGTATGCGTTCCGCCGCGCGCCCGCGGCAAGACGCTCGCACAGGTCCGTGACGCCGACCCTGCCGAGCATCGCCCGATCCTCCTCCGTAAGGGCGGCAGCGAGGCGGCCCACTTCGTCGACCAGGCTCTCGGCCTGCTCGTTGCAGTGGGTGAGAGCGATGCGGTCGTGGCGTGTGACGGCCTCGGCAACTCCGTCCGAGGCGGCGACAAGTCGGCCGAGGGCAGTCGTCAGTGTTGACAGCTCGGGCGAGCCGAAGCTGGCGCGGTAGCTGGCCGCGTGGCCGGCGAACTCACGATCGCCCGGCGCAAACATCTACGCCGTGGTGTCGAGGATCCCCCGGGCAACGACCTCGGCCTTCACCGAGTAGGTGCCCTGAGCGATCCGCTGCTTGGCGTCGTTCACCTTGTCGGCCCGAACGTCGGGAGCGGCATTGGCGGCTTCGAGGGCCTGATGCATCTCCCGGCTCCGCGGCGATAGCTCGACGCGGGCGGCCGGCTGGCTGACGGCGCGGTCATTCTGTGGTCGTTGAGCTTCCGCTCGGGCGGGCGCCGGCGTTGCCGGAGCTGTGGGACGGAGGTTTGGCGACGAGTTTACGGACCGCGGGTCTTCGATCTTCATTGCTTTCCTCTTGAGGGCGTCACCCTAGAGATCGGCCGGTACCCTGGAGACTTGACTCGCGGGAGGGGTAGATCGTCATCGATTCGACGTATCCGTTGCGCGGGGTCCACGGTTTCGACGGTCGCCGGTCGGCGCACCACCCCGCGGCGCGCCAGCTCGACCAGCATCGCACCTCCGCCCGGTACCCGGAAGGGGGCCGTTCGGGGCCCTCCGGATGACGCAGACTCGCTCATCGCAGCCGTCCCAGCTGGACAGCGTCGCCGATGCTTCCGTCCTGTAGCGATAGAGCCCGAGAGCTCATTTGGAAGTTGCGCTCGAGCGAGATCAGGTCCGTCATGGCCAGGGCCATATCGGTGTTGCTGCCTTCGAGCATGCGCTGACGGATGGAGCCCGTCGCGGGGGTGAGCGCGCCACCGGCCGAATAGAGGTTCTGGCCCAGGCGAGTCACACCGCCGGGAGGCCAGGCCACTAGGGCGATGCGCTGCCCGGTCTCGACGATGGTTCCATCCGACCCCACGGTGAAGGTCTGGCCGGGCTGGATGGTGTGGCCGGCCGTATCGAGAACCTGGTAGCCCTGCTCGGTCACGAGCGTGCCTGTCGCGTCCACCTGGAAGTCGCCCGCCCGGGTGTAGGCGACGCCACCACCCGTCCTGACGACGAAGAGGCCGTCGCCCTCGACCGCCATGTCCGTCTGGTTGTTCGTTTCCTGAAGCGGGCCCTGGCTGGTGTCGAGCGTGAGGCCCGTCGGGATGGCGCCCGTTCCGAGCTCTCCCAACTCGGGCCCCTGCGAGTTCATGATCTGGAGCTCGAAGTCGTCCTGCGAGGTCCGAGACTGCTTGAAGCCAACGGTGCTGGTGTTGGCGATATTGTCGGCCACGACGGCCTGGCGGGTCATCGACGACACGATCCCAGACAGCGCCGTGTAGAAGCCGCGGATCATGATCGGGCCCTCCGCCGCCGTAGTCGGGCGGCCACGTCCGAGTCCACCAGCCGGCCGCGAAGGACCAGGATGGCCTCGGTGTGGATCTGGCAGACCCTCGACTCGGTCACGCCAAGAACCTGGCCGATCTCCTTGAAGGTCATCTCGTCCTGGTAGTACAGGGCCAGGACCATGCGAGAGCGTTCGCCAAGGCGGCCGATTTCCTGAACAAGTCCGGCAATTGCGTCGCGACGGGCGGCTTCCTCGGCCGGGTCCACGGCGTTTGGATCCGGGGCGTTGTCGGCCAGCATCATGGAGTCGTCGTCGTTGTCGCGGGCGTCGTGCTCGTCGAGAGAAATCGTCACAACCGACGCCGCCTGGAGGCGCTCGCGGTAGCGAGCCACGGGCATGTTGAGCCGGGCGGCGATCTCCGATTCCGTCGGCGAGCGGCCCAGCTCGTGCTGGAGGTCGCGGATGGCACCCTGGATCGCGCGGGCGGCTTCGCGGCCGGCCCGACCGACCGTGTCGAGCGAACGAACCGCATCGAGGATTGCGCCACGGATCCGGAGGATGGCGTATGACTCGAATGAGGCTGCGGCCTCGGGCTTGTAGGCGTCAATGGCTCGTAGCAAGCCGAGCACGCCGGCCTGCATTGCGTCCTCATGGTCGAAGAGTCCCGGGACCGAGACCCCGAGCCGGCCGACCACGTACTTGACCAGGTGGGCATAGCGCGCGACCAGCTCGTCGCGACTCATGCCCAGACCGGCGGCCTGCGTCTTGCCGTAAGCGCCATAGCCGGTCAGGTCGACGGCTTCCTCGCCTTCGACCGCGACCGCAACCGCGGCGGGAGTCTCCGCGCCCAGTTCGGCTGCCGCCGGCTGCGGAGCCGCCGCCGGCTGCGGAGCCGCCGCCGCATCGGCCGCCTGGATCAACCTGGTTGCCTCGGCCTCGAGCAATGCAGCCTCCGCTGCCTCTTCACGGGCACGACGTTCCGCGTCGCGCTGGCCGCCCGAGCGGTCGGGCGGTCCATCGCCGGATCCCGGTCCGGCCGCAGCCGCGTGCTCCAGACCGAGGTCCACGGCCGACTTCACCAGGGGCTCCACGATCTGAGCCGTGCCCGTTTCGGCGAATATGCGGGCCGCCGGTCGCGCCGCCACAGACCCGCCGACCACGGCGGTGGCGTGGAGCGGGGGAAGGAACTGTCGATCGAACATGGCGCAGTCTCCTCAGCCTCACGCGTTCCTGGATATGGTGGATGCGGACCGTCGCGCCCGGGCGGCAGCGACCGAGTCGCTCGTTCCCGTCTTCATCGCTCCGGCCCGTTTTGCTTCGCGACGTCTTCGCATCTTCAACATGCGCACCTCGGGCGGTTCGAGCCAGCCGAGCAGCCAGCGTCCGCCGAGGGTGAACGCGACTGCCACTGCCAGCGCCCGATCGACGCAATCAATCACCGGTGCCCCGGCCTGATACGACACCAGGCCGACCGCCCCGGCGGCCACGATGGCAAGCCTCAGCGTCCAAGTGCTAACGAGCAGTTGCATCTATTCAAACCTCCACTTGGGCGTGCACTTGCACGGAGACGCTCGGCAGGATTTCTTCGTAGGAAAGGACGGTGAGCTGCGGCATGTGCCGCTCGGTCAGGTTCCGGAGGGCCAGCCTGATGCGAGTCGTGCACAGCAGGATCGGCTGGTAGCGCTGCAAGGCCAGACTGCGGAGAGCGCGATCGATCGACTCGACGAGCATCCGGCTATCGGAGCCGGACAGCTCCAGGCCTACGTAGCCGGGTTGGACCATGACCGATGCGCCCAGTCGCGTGTCGAGCTCGGGGGCGAGAGCCACGGCGTGGATGGCCCCGTCGGGGGCTCGGTAGCGCATCGAGATCGCTCGCGCCAGCGCGTGCCGGACCGCCTCAGTCAGGAACAGCGGTTCCTTGGTGCTGCGCGCGCCGTCGGCGATCGCTTCGAGAATCGTCGACAGGTCGCGGATCGGGACCCGTTCGTGCAGGAGCCCCTGCAGGACCTTCTCGACGTCGCCGAGGTTGACCAGGTTCGGGACGAGCTCCTCGACCAGGCCCGGCTGATCGCGCTTGAGGCCCTCGAGCAGCTGGTTCGTCTCCGGCCGTCCGAGGATCTCGTGGGCGTGGCGGCGGATCGTCTCGGCCAGGTGCGTGGCCAGGACCGAGGCCGCGTCGACGACCGTGTAGCCGAGGCTCTCGGCGCGCTCCCGGTCGGCGATGCTGATCCAGGACGCCGGCAGGCCGAAGACCGGTTCCGTCGTCGGGATCCCGCTCACGGCGATCTCGCCGCCGTTGGGGTCCATGCACAGCATCTTCGTCGGATCGACGGTGCCGCGCGATATCTCCGATCCGCGCAGCTTGATGACATAGGCGTTCTGATCCAGAACCAGGTCGTCGCGGATGCGAACAGTGGGCACGATCAGACCCAGCTCGCTCGCGATCTGGCGCCGGATCAGACCGATCCGCTCGACCAGGCCACCGGCGGCCCCGCCTTCGACGAGACCCACCAGACCGTAGCCAACCTCGAGCTCCATCGTCTCGACCTTGAGGGCGTCGAGCGGACTGTCCATGCCACTGCCGAGAGCCGGCAGGGCCGGGGCCATGAGTGACGGCCCGGCCGTGGCGACCGCCAGAGCCGCGGCGGTCTGCGATTGCGAGAGGAAGTAGCCGCCACCTGCGACCAGCACGCCTGCCGTGGCGAAGATCATCATCGGGAAGCCGGGCACGACGCCGATGACGATCAGGGCGCCGCCGACGACTATGAACAGCTTCGGCCGGCTGAGCAGCTGCGTTCCCAGGTCGCTGCCGAGGCCGGCCTCCGAGCCGCTCCTGGTGACCAGCACGCCCGTGGCGATGGAGATGAGCAGGGCGCTGATCTCGTTCACGAGGCCGTCACCGACGGTCAGGACCGTATATGTAGTGAGGGCGGTACCGACGGCAAAGCCCTTCTGCAGCACGCCGACCGTCAGGCCGCCGACGATGTTCACGACGATGATCACGAGCGCCGCCACCGCGTCGCCCTTGACGAACTTGGAGGCACCGTCCATCGCGCCGTAGAAGTCGGATTCGTGTTCGATGGCCCGGCGCTTGGCCCGCGCCTCATCAGGCGTGATCAGGCCGGCGTTGAGGTCCGCATCGATGCTCATCTGCTTGCCAGGCATGGCGTCGAGGGTGAAGCGGGCCGCAACCTCACTGACTCGACCGGCGCCGTTGGTGATGACGACGTACTGGATGACGACCAGGATCAGGAACACGACGATGCCGACGACGGTGTTGCCTCCGACGACGACCTTGCCGAAGGCGTTGATGACCTCGCCGGCGTGGGCGTTAAGCAAGACCAGGCGCGCGGCCGAGACGTTCAGACCCAGGCGGAAGAGGGTCGCGATGAGGAGCAGCGGCGGGAAGGAACTGAACTCGAGGGGTTCGCGGATGTTGAGCGAAACCAGAAGGATCGTCAGCGAGAAGGTCAGGTTGAGGACGATCAGGATGTCCAGCAGCGTCGCCGGCAGCGGGATGATCATCATCGCCACGATGCCGACTACGGCGGAAGCGAGGATGGCATCGCTTCGATGGAGGACGCTGGGCGCCGGGGCAGCCTGACTCGTCATCGCTCTTGCTCCTCGCCGTCAGCGTCAGTGTTGTCGTCCCCGAGAACGTCAGCGACGGCCCTCCCGGGCAGTCGCTCGAGGCCGGCCTCGAGCTCGGCCAGCTCTTCAGGAGTGACGTCGCTCAGATCGTCTTCCGCCAGCGCGGCGGCGAGCGCGACTTCGTCCACGTCGCCGGGCCCGAGCGCGGCCGCTTCGAGCCACGCGTCGTCCTCGACGTCGGCGACGACGTCGGCGGCCTGCGTGTCACCGCCATATAGCCGGGCGGCCGCGGCCGAGTCGACCGTACCCGGCCGGCTCTCGCCCTCGGGGCCGAACACGCCGTCACCGGCGGAGCGGGTGGTTGCGTTCCACCAGGTCTGAGCCGCAAGGCCGCCAGGTGCCCCGGGCCCCTGCGGCCACCAGCTCCTCGTGCCCCGACGCCCGGCGGCGGATCGGCCGGCCCCAAAGCGGGCCTGATGAACGAGAACCAGCAGTCGAGCCACGGCCCGATACAGATGGGCCGGCACTTCGGAGCCGATGGGACGGGAGAAGAGCGCGCGGGCGAGCGGCTTGTCCTCGACGATCGGGACGTTGTGCTCGCGCGCGACCATCTTGATTCGATCGGCCATCAGGCGCTGACCCTTGGCCACGATCCTCGGCGCCCGCATGGTCAGCGAGTCGTACTTGAGAGCCACGGCCAGCGTCGTGGGGTTGGTGACGATGACGTCGGATGTCGGGACGGCATCCATCATTCGGGCGAACGCCATCTGGCGGGCCCGGCGGCGACGAGCGCCGCGCATCTGCGGGTTGCCCTCGGACTCCTTGAACTCCTGCTTGACCTCCTCCTTGCTCATCCGAATCGATTCCGCCGCCCGCCGGCGCTGAACGACGAAGTCGACCAGGGCGACGACCGCGAGCAGGGTCGTGAGCGTGAGACCAAGCTGGAAGATCGCGGCCAGGCAGGTGCCGGTGATTGCCGCAACGCTCGAACCCTGCGAGTTCACGATCACCGGGATGCGGCTGCCGACCACCTGATACGACATGAACGCGAGGATCGAGAGCTTGGCCGAAGCCAGCCCAAGCCTGACAAGGGCCTGCTTGTCGGCCATCCGCTTGATGCCCTTGATCGGGTTGATCCGGCTGAGGTCGAGGCGAATGGTCTTGTACGAGAAGATGAAACCGCCGGAAACGATGTTCCCGGCAACGGCCGCCACCATGACCAGGCAGGCCAGCGGCAGGACCAGGATGAGCGTCGCCAGAATGGCATCGCCGGTCTCCCCGACCAGTTGCGCGTTGCTGGCTCGAGGATTGAGATTGATGATTGCGGACTGGGTTCGCGTCACCAGGTTGGCGGCGACGCCCGGCAGCAGGCTGGCGAGGGCCAGCGTTCCAACGCCAAGCGTCAGGCCCATGGAGAACTCCCAGGACCGGCCGACGCCCTGGCCTTTGGCGCGCGCTTCTTCGCGATGTCGTGGAGTGGGAGCTTCGGTCTTCTCTGCCATCGCCCGCGCCTACGTCGACACAGCGCCGCCGGTGGCGGCCTGGAAGACAAACCTGAATATGGAAGCCCCGCCGGCAACCAAGCTCGGCATGGCCATCGCCAGCACCGCAATGCCGACGAGCATCTTGAGGGGCAGACCCAGGATGAAGACGTTGATCTGCGGAATGGCGCGAGCCAGGAGGGCCACCGACAGCTCGACCAGCAACAGCACGAGTGCGATGGGCAGGGCCACCCGGACCCCAAGCTCGATCGACAGGGCGACGGTCTGGGCGCCCGTCATGGCCAGGTCCGCCGGCCATCCGCCACCAACCGGGTAGACGGCGAACGAGTGCGCCAGGGCCTGGATCACGGCCAGATGGAGACTCATGGCCAGGAACAGCAGGCCGGCCAAAACAGAGAAGAAGGGGTCGATCGCCGTGGAGGCTTCCTCCTCGGTCGGGCTGAAGACCGCGGCCAGCGACAAACCCAGTTGGATCGAGATGACGCGCCCGGACAGCTCCACCGCCTGGAAGCCCAGCGAGAGGATGTATCCGAGAGATACGCCGATGACCAGCTCGATTGGCGCCGCGAGGACGAGCGGCATCGATCCGGCCGTGGCTCCGGCCGTCTTGGCCAGGGCCACCGTCAACGCCGCCGCCAGGCCGAACTTGACCAGCGTCGGAATGGAGTGGTGCCCGTAGATCGGAGCTGTGAACACCAGGCCCGTACAGCGGAGCATCACCAGGAAGAGCATGGTGGCCTGGCCACCGGCGATCGTGACGTTCATTGGCCGGCCTGCGATGCCGCCTGGAAGACGTACCGAGTGAAGTCGGTCAGCTGGCCGACCATAGCCGGCCCGAGCAGCATCAGGACCAGGGCCACCACGACTAGCTTCGGGACGAAGGTCAGAGTGGCTTCGTTGATCTGAGTAGCGGCCTGAAAGATCGAGATCACAAGCCCCACCGCCATAGACACGAGCACTATCGGGCCTCCGACCAACAGGGCCGTATAGAGAGCCCGCTGCATGACGGCACCAACGTCAGATCCGCTCATCGCTAGCCGAAGCTCCTGACCAGCGACTGGACGATCAGCACCCAGCCATCGACCATGACGAAGAGGAGCAGCTTGAAGGGCAGCGCGATCTGCGTGGGCGAAACCATGACCATGCCCATCGACATCAGCGCCGACGCGACCACGAGGTCGATGATCAGGAAGGGGATGTAGAGCAGGAAGCCCATCGTGAAGGCGGTCTTGAGCTCGCTCGTCACGAACGCGGGCAGCAGGACCTCGAGCGTGACGTCGTTGGCCGTGGCCGGCCGGGGCTCCTTCGACAGGTCGATGAAGACCTGCAGGTCCTCCGCCCGCGTCTCCTTGAGCATGAAGGCGCGGAACGGATCGATGCCTCGCGCGATGGCCGTGTTCTGATCGATCGTGCCGTTCATGTACGGCTGCAGGGCGTCGTTGTTGGCCTTGTTGAAGATCGGCGACATCACGAAGAACGTCAGGAACATCGACAGGCCCAGGATCACCTGGTTGGGCGGCAAGTTCGGGATGCCGATGGCGCTGCGCAGCAGCGAGAGGACCACCACGATTCGAGTGAAGCTCGTCGCCAGCATCAGGATGGCCGGCACCAGCGAGAGGACCGTGATCGCGACCAGCAACTCGAGCGAGAGCGCCATCTGGCCGTTCCCGCTGGAGGCCTGTCCGTCGCCGACCTGAACCGTGATGTCCGACTTGCCGGTCGTCGATGAGCAGCCGGCAACGACCAGCGCCACGAACGCGATGAGCAGCAGCAGTCCGAGGCGGCGTCGGTTCATCGGACTCGACCTCCACTCAGGAGCGACGCCAGGCGGCCCGTCACGGCATCAAGGGGCCCGAGCGCCCAGTTCAGGGCGGAGCCGAGAGTCGGCTGCGGCAAGCCACCTGCGACCCGAGCGCCCGCGGCCGGTGCGGTGGCGGAGTCTTCGGCGAGCGCTGCCGCTTCGGAGTCGGCTTCGAGCTCGGTAGCGTCGAGCTCGGCCAGCGAGACCATGCCGCTGGGCGTGAGCCCGATGACCAGCCGGCGCTCGCCGATTGCCACGAGGTGGAGCGAAGCCTTCGGTGCCAGCGGGCGCGACTCGAGAACCTCGAGCCGGTGGCCAGGCTTGGGCGAGCCGGCCTGCAGCCGGCTCAGAACGCGCAACGTCACGAACAACAGGGCCAGCACGATCGTGCCCTTGGTGATCAGGTCGATCCAGTTCAGGCCGCCCGTGGCATTGCCGCCGTCCCAGACGCTGGCCACGGTCGAGGAGGCGGCCGAGAGCGCGCCGGCCGTCGCGGCGGGCTGTCCGACGCCGGCGACGGGGAGCGGGTGGAGCGTGCCGACAAGGGCCACGCCGGCCAGTCCGGCCAGGCAGACAAGGGTCGCAACACGCCGGCCCGAGGTCGCAGGGCGCACGTCTAACCGCCGCGCCATGGGATGGTTCGAGGCGGCCGAGCGGCCCAAGCCTGGCATGGTCATCGGCCAGACGGCGTCAGTCGCTGGGTGCGAGCCACGACGTCGGTGATGCGGACGCCGAAGTTCTCGTCGACCACCACGACCTCACCCTGGGCAATGGGTCGGCCGTTGATGAGGATGTCTACCTTCTCGCCGGCGAGCTTGTCCAGCTCGATGATCGAGCCCGGCGTCAGCGCCAGCACATCGCGGATGGGCAGCGTGGTCCGACCGATCTCCACGGCGACCTGGAGGGTCACGCCCAGGAGCAGGTCGATGTTGTAGCCGGGCCCGCCCGTGGGAGCGCCGGTGAGCTCCGGCATCTGGGCCGCTCGGACATTGGCCGGCAGCGCGGCCGGGGCACCGTTGCCGCTCTGGCCCGCGGGCGCCGCCGGTGCGGCGGGCCGAGCCGCCGTCCCCTGCGTCTTAAACTCCTGGGCCCGCTGTGAGACCGGCGTCGGAGCGGGAGCCGGCGTGGACGCCTCAGAAGCAAGCGCCTGGAGAGCGACGACGTGCGCGGAGAGCTCCTCGGCCACGGCCTCGTCATAGGCCGAGATAAGGATGAGCTCCTCGTTGTCGACCGAGGTGATCGGCAGTCGCAGGAGCAGCATCGGTGCGTCTGGCGACGAGATCTCGACCGCCGCTCCAAGCCCCAGCCCCTCGCCGAGGATCGACTCGAATGCCCCGTCCATGCTCTCGAGGACGAGCTCCTGCAGGCGCTCGGCGGCGTAGACGTTGCCGCCGATCTTGTCGCCCTTGGCCGGGTCGAGAGCGCCCCAGGCGCCGCGTCGGTCGGTTCCCAGCAACTCGAACGAACGCGCAGCCACGAGCGGCGTAGGCGCCTCCGAGAACTTGATGTGGCCGACTGTCAGTTCGCCGATCGTGACCGGGCAGAGCGCGTCGGCGGAGATCCCTTCGGCAATGGCGGAGCGGAGCATCGGCCAGAGCGGCAGGATCGATGCGCCCGCACCGAGCGGGGCGCCGTCCGCTGGCTTCCAATCGAATGATTCCCAGCTCATGTCAGGCCTCCATGGGCTGAAGCGGGCTCACCAGACGAAGCGCCATGCGATCACCGACTCGACCGGGGATCGCCCACGCCTGGGCCTGGTCGGAAACCGCAATCAGGACAGGCTCGTCGAAGTGCTCGTCGAACCTGATGACGTCGCCGGGCCGGAGCTCGGTAAGGGCTTCGACCGGGATATCGACCGCCCTGAAGGAGGCGGTGACGGGGATCTCCACGGCTCGAACCTCGTTCTCCAGGATGTCGCGGATGCTTGAGTCGCCGGAGGCGGCACGCCGCTGCGAGTACCACATGGTCGCGGCGAGTCGGGGCAGAAGAGGCTCGAGAGACGAGTACGGGTAGCAGATCGTCATCGGCGCCGTCTGGCCGCCGAACCGAACCTCGTACGTCATCACGGCAACGACGTCCGCCGGCGCCGCGATGCGTAGCAGGATGGGCGTGAGAGCCGACTCGGTTACCGACACGTCCAGGGTCTGCAGGTGCGACCAGCCCTCGTTGAGGGCGTGCGGCAGGTGGGCGACGATCCGGCCGATGAGGTCCGCCTCGATCGGAGTCGGCTCGCTCCGCTCGCTTCGCATCCGTCCCGGCCCGCCGAGAAGGCGATCGACCGCGGCCAGGGCGAAGCCCATGTCAAGGTCGATCATGAAGGGGCCTGCCAGGCCGGTGCTGGCCATTACGACCAGTTCGGTGGGCAGGCTGAGTTGAGTCACGTAGTCGTCGAAGATGAGCTGGTCGGTGCCGGCGAGTTGAATGACGATCGAGCCCCGCAGGAACGAGGAGAGGCGAGCCGCGGCAATTCGGCCGACGGTTTCATGGATCGCCTGGAGCGTCCGCAGCTGCTCGTTGTTGAACTTGGCCGGGCGCCGGAAGTCGTAGGTCTTGACGATACGGCCGTCCGCGCTGATAGACGGCGGCTGGTCCTCGGTCGGCAGCGTGCCATCGGCTACTGCTCCAAGGAGGGCATCGATCTCGGCCTGCGAAAGCATGTGACTGCTCGCCTACTGCATTACGAAGTTGGTGAAGAAGACGGCGACCGCGACGTCGTCGCCGAGGACCTTCTTGGCGGCCGCCAGCAGCTCGTCCTTGAGCTTGGCCCGCCCATCGATCGTCGTGAGAGTCGCCGAGTCGTGCGAGGAGACCGTCATTCCCACCGCGTCGATGAGAAGCGGGATCTGGTCGTTGTACTTGGCGAGCTCGGTTGTCTCTTGCTTGGTGCGGTCGGCGCCGTGGAGGTCGTAGAAGCTGGCCGCGCTCGGCCGCAGCTCGATCGTCACTCCGATCTTGGCGTACTTGTAGCCACCCGGGACCAACGTCGACAGGTTGATGACCTTGTCGTCGAGCACGAGCATCGGGCCGAGTTGACCCGGGCTGGGGTCCGGAATGGCGGCCGGCGCCTTTGGGGCGGCCGACACGGTGGTGAAGACGAAGGCACCGGCGGCGGCCAGGCCCAGCGGCACTCCGAGGGCGAGGATTGCGCGGCGGCCCCGCGGAATTGGGAGTCTCACGGGCGGTACTCCAGGGTGGTCATGTGCTTCATCAGAAGGACGGCATCGCGAGCGGCGCCGTCGTTGGGGTGCTGCTGTCGCCCGGGTACGTGATGACAACGTCCACGCGACGGTTCTTGGCGCGCGACGCGTCGTCCGTGTTGGGCTGGATCGGGTTGTACTGGGCGTTGCCCTGAGCCGAGAGACGGCTCGGGTCCATCCCCAGATCGATCATTGCTTTCAGGACGGCCAGGGCGCGGGCCGTCGAGAGGTCCCAGTTGCTCGTGTACAGGATGCCGTCGGGGGCCTGGTCGTCGGTGTTGCCCTCGATCCGAATCGCGTTCGGGAGAGGCTTGATGATGTTCACGACCTGGCTGACCAGCTTCAGGGCGTGGTCGTCGAGATGGGCGCGACCCGAGGAGAACAGGAGCGCATCGTTGAGCCGGATGACGATCCCCTGCGGCGCCATGCCGACTTCGACCTCGCCGCCGAGCCCCTGGCCGATGGCGTAGTCCTCGAGCGCAGCCTTGATGGCCTGCAGGTCGGACTGCACGGGGCTCGTGCCGGATGAGCTCGTGTCCTGCTGGATCGTGGTGTCCTGGCCGTTGTCGATGCTGATGGCCTGCTGGCCCTGCAGCACGTCGGCGTTGAACGCGGCCGACACGGACTGGGCCAGGGCCACGAACTTGCGTACGTCCGTGGTGCTGATCGCGTACATCACGACGAAGAGCACGAACAGCAGGGTGATCAGATCCGAGTAGGTCAGCAGCCAGCGCTCTTCGTTGTCGTGCGGGCCCTCGGCATGGGATCGCTTGCGCTTGGGCATCAGGCCGCCTCCGCCATGGTCGTTCCGGTCGGGGCCTTGTCGGGCTCCGCGGCCGGCTCGGACTCGGGACCGGCGTGGGCGGCAAGCTTCTGGGCCACGATGCGCGGGTTGTCACCGGCCTGGATGGCCAGCACCGCCGCCAGCACCAGCCGCCGCTCCTGCGCCTCGGCCTGATCCTTGCCCTTGAGATTGGCGGAGATCGGGAGCCACAGGATGTTGGCGGCGCCGACCCCGAAGAGGGTGGCGATGAAGGCGGTCGCGATCGATTCGCCCAGTCCCGACGGATCGGCAAGGTTGGAGAGCACGCTGACGAGGCCCATGACGGTACCGAGGACGCCGAAGGTCGGGGAATAGCCGCCCATCTTGGCGAACATGTCGATGCCCTTGGCGTGTCGGGCCTGCATCGACTCGATCTCGATCTCGAGGATCTCTTCGACCGTGTCGGGCTCGAGACCGTCGATGACCATCTGCAGGCCGTGGCGGATGAAGGGATCCTCGACCGCCTCGACGTCACCCTCGAGTGCCAGCAGACCCTCGCGGCGGGCCCGCTCGGCGAACTTGACGAGCATCTCGCGGACCGAAGCGACGTTGGTGACCCGCGGCTTCATGCTCAGCCCGAGCATCTTGGGGAAGGTCATGAACTGCTTCACGGAGGTCGAGGCAATCGTGGCCCCGAACGTGGCTCCGAAGATGAGCAGGATCGCGGACGGGTTGATGAAGGCGGCGGGCGAGCCGCCGTCGAGGACATCGGCCACCATCATGGCGACAACGCAAAGAATGATGCCGATGCCTGCGTCCATCGTTAGCGCACGATCTCAGGGGCGTCGCCGTAAGAGCGAAGGCGGGCCCGGTTGGGATGCTCGTACTGCGCCGGGTCGTGCTCGGGCGGCGGATCGTAGGCACGCCGACCGCCGAAGCGCGCATCCACGTGAAGCGAGCGCTGGTAATAGTGGAAGCGGGTCGCCACTTCGGCGGCGGTCTCACGGACGAGCATCTTCTTGCCGTCGGCAAGTGTGATGACGGTGTCCGGTGTCTCCTCGACCAGCTCGATGCGGTCGGGATTAATCAGGACAGCCGTTCCGTCGGGACGCGTCAGCGGGATCATTGGGCTACGCCAGGCTGCCGGTGAGGGCGAGCCGCATCAGCCCCGCCCGGGATCGGACGTTGAGCTTGCGGCTGAGGTTGGCGCGGTGGGCCTCGACCGTCTTGACGGAGAGGACCAGCGACTCGGCAATCTCGCGGTTCGAGAGTCCCTGGCCGATGAGGTAGAGCATCTCGCGCTCGCGCGGTGTAAGCAGCGAAACGGGGCCCTGATCCACGAGGGAAGCTTCGAGGCGCTCGTTGACGGTCGGGAAGCCGGCCACGATCGGGCCCATCCCATCCATCACGCGGCGGACCACGAGAAGGAAGGTGTCTCGGTTGACGTTGTCCATGAGCATCGCCGCATCGGCGCCGACGGCCAGGACGTCGTTCGGGGCGACTTCACGGCCGCGCGCCACCAATGCGATGAGTCGGGGGCGCGGCCAGAGCGCTGCCAGCAGCCGGCAGACCTCGGGCCCTTCGGCGGGTGCGAAATCGAACAGGACGAGCTGGGGATGCACGTCCGATGCGAGGCGGAAGGCCTCGTATACGGAGGCGGCGCTCGCCACTTCGCAGGCGGACCCACTGCTCAGGATCGTCGAGACCCCGAGGCGGACGATCTCGGCCTGGTGAATGATCAGGGCATGGGTGATAGCGCGTGCCGGCCTCGGTGGCGCCGCAGCCGAGCGACCCACCCCCCGACGGTCCTGCACGGGATAGCTGGCGATCGACATGTGGCCAATCCTTGATTGCCTGACTGGTTGGCGGACGGTCCACCGGCAGGAGCGGCGTTGGACTCGTCGTGTTCACGGGCTCTGACCCAGCAGGTCAGGCCGGAAGCATTCGGCAGGGAAGGTGCGTAGGTGTATTCCCGGCTTGAGCCAATCGTTCGGGGTGGGACGCTGGTCCAGGGTTAGCGGCCGGAGGTACTGGCACGCTCGGGGGGTCTCACTGGCCCGGTCGGGCCCATCACGCCCCGTCAGTAGTTCACGTTGGACCAGGGAGTTCAGTATTGACCGAACTCCGCGAACAGACTAGCGTCCACTGATCCAGCGGCCCGATGGCGCCCTGGCGGTGGAAACCCGGAGGCGATCGTCGTGGACGACCCGTTGGAGCGAGCCCGCGAACCTCGCAGCTCTCGCATCTCGGCAGAACGATTCGTCGAGGAGATCGGCCTGGTCTTCGACTCGATGCATCTGCCGCGGATGGCCGGTCGGGTACTCGGTGCGATCCTCCTGGGGCCGGCCGATGGCCCGACCGCCGCCGATCTGGCCGAGACGCTACAAGCGAGCAAGGGCTCGATCAGCAATATGACCCAGCTGCTGATCCACTACCGCTTCGTCGAGCGCACGGTCCGGACGGGCGATCGCCGCGACAGGTTCGTGATCAAGTCCGGAGCCTGGGCTCGGATGATGCTGTGGCGCATCGAGCTGCTGCAACGGCTGCAGGAACTCGCCGGCGACGGCCTCGACTTGCTCGGCCCGGAAGGCAACCCTCAACCGCTGCAGGAGGTTCGCGATATGTACGCGTTCCTGGAACGTGAACTGCCCAAGCTCTTCGATCGATGGGAAGTCGAACGCCCGACGGGAAACCCGAGCGCCAGAACGGAGGCTTCCCAGCCGACCGCTTCAGAGGTCGCCCGATGACGGCCGCAATCGAGACTCACAAGCTGACCAAGTGGTACGGCCATCACTCTCGTGGAATCCTGGACGTGGATCTGGTCGTTGAGGCGGGCCAGATCTTCGGGTTCCTGGGGCCGAACGGCGCGGGCAAGTCGACGACGATCCGCTTGCTGTTCGATCTCATTCGGCCGACGAGCGGCACGGCTCAGGTGCTCGGGCTCGACGTGCACAAGGACCGCCTGGCAATCGACCGGCGAGTCAGCTACGTCCCCGGCGAGCTGTCGCTCTACAGCGAGCTGACGGGCCAGCAGCTGCTGACCTACCTGGGCAATCTCCAGGGCAGCGTCGACACCGCATATCGCGACAAGCTCATCGAGCGGCTCGAGCTCGACCCNNGCCTTCATGATCAGACCCGAGCTCCTCATCCTGGACGAACCGACAGCCGGCCTGGACCCCTTCATTCAGCTCGAATTCGAGCACCTCTGCGAGGAGGCCCGGACCGAGGGGCGGACGGTCTTCATCTCCTCCCACCAGCTGCCCGAGGTCGAGCATCTGTGCGACCGCGTCGGGATCATCCGCGAGGGTCGGCTGCTGGCGGTCGAATCGATCGCGGCGCTGAAGGAGCGGGCCCTGCGTCGGCTCGAGATCGACTTCGGCGGGCCCGTCGCGGTCGAGGCATTCGCCAACCTGCCCGGCGTCCGCGATCTGACCGTCACCGACAGCGTCCTGCGTTGCACGGTCATGGGCAGCCTCGACGCGCTCGTCAAGGTCGCCGCCCGGTTTGAGGTCCGCAATCTGCGGAGCATCGAGACCAGCCTGGAGGAGATATTCCTGGCGTACTACGGAGCCGGCGATGGACCATCTGCGCTGGCGGGCGATCCCACCGACCGGGAGGCGAGCCATGCTGCTGCGTAACGTCTTCACCAAGACGATCCGCGATCTGCGCTGGCCTACCTTCTGGGTCGCCCTCGCGCTGGCGCTCGGCGGCGGCTATTTCACCGCGCTGTACAAGACCTACACCCAGGCCTTCGATCTCAACAAACTCATGCAGCAGATGCCCGAGTCGATGAAGGCTCTCATCGGCGGCCCGGACATCGACCTCTCGACGGCAACCGGCTTTCTCAACGTCGAACTCTTCCCGCTGATCCTGCCGGCTTTGCTCGCCGGTCTGGCGATCGCCCTGTGCAGCGGCTTTACCGCCGGCGAGGAGTCTCGTGGCACGATCGACATCCTCCTCTCCTACCCCATCGCGCGCTGGCGCATGGTCGTCGAGAAGGTTGCCGCGCTCGTGATATCGATGTCGGTAGTGTCCGTGGCGATGCTGGCCGGCATCCAGGTCGGCGCGGTCATCGGTGCCACGCCGGTCGATCTCGACAAGGTCGCCGCTGGCCTCGTGCTGGCGACGGTCCTTTCGTTTGCGTTCGGGACGATGGCCCTGGCTATCGCGGCCTGGACCGGCAACAGGAGCACCGCCGCCGGGATACCCATCGGCTTGTTGGTGGTCATGTACCTGGTCCAGTCCCTTTCGCCCCAGATCGAATCGCTACGGGCGATCAACTGGCTCTCGCTATTCCACTACTACCTTGGTCACAGCCCGCTCAAGTTCGGCCTGGACCTCCTCGACACCGCCATCCTGGCAGCCACCGCGGCGGTGCTCCTCGCCATCGCCCTGGTCGGCTTCGAGAGACGCGACCTGGCGGCCTAGGGCTCCGAGTGGCGCGGCGTCGGCCACTGCCGGCGCCGCCACCTCTGCGACAATGCCTCCCGTGGCTTACGAGTCGGAGGCGATAGCGCGCGCTTTCTACGAGGCGCTGACACCCGCGGGCCTGACGGGCAGGACGCGTCCCGAGTGGGACGATATGACCCTGGCCGAGCTTGCCGAGCTCATTCCGCCGGCCAGTCGGATCCTCGACGTTGGTTGCGGCTACGGGCGCATTGCCGTGCCCCTTGCGGTCGCAGGACATCAGGTGAGGGGCCTCGACCTATCCCCGACGATGATCGAGGCGGCACTGCAGAACGCCACGGCGGCCGCCGTGGCCATCCCATTCGTGGTCGGGTCGATGACGGACCTGCCCTATGAAGATGCGTCTTTCGACGTCGTGCTTTGTCTCTGGTCGGCCTTCCACGAACTCCTCGAAGTGGACGCCCAGATCTCGGCAGTCCGCGAGATGTGGCGCGTGCTGACAGGCGACGGGTTCGGCCTCATCGAGGGACCGCCCTACACCTCGCCCACCCCGGAGGAAATTGCGAGCGGCGAACCGCGCGGGGACGTCAATCGCGTGCGCCGGGACCTCGTCGACGGGCGCCCTAACCCGCACTACCTCCACGACGACCGCAGCTTCGCGGAGCTCTGCCGAGCGGCCGGCGTAACGTCGTTTGACGTCCTGCAGCGAGACTGGGGCGGACGTCCTCGACTGCTGTTGCGCATCACCAAGACTCACGCGAAGACTCACGCGCCGGGCGGCTAGTTCTCAGCGAGCGCCCTCCCGCGTCGGGTTCCGGCGCCGGAGGGCGGCGACTCTGACGCGGCGCCAACTTCGTTGGCGAAGCTAAGCGTCGCCGTCCGGGGCGAGCCGGAGTCCGACACAGCGATTCTCGGGCAGTTGACGAGACAGTTGCGCTATAAAGTAGCGACGAGCTTAGTATTCGGACGAGCCCGCCGGCATTCGCGGGTGCCCGACACCGAGCGCGAACGAGAGACCCGACATGTCCCGATCGACGGCCAAACCAGGGCGCGAGACTACAGCCACGCCCTCCGGGCCTGGCGATTTCCACGACTACGTGGCCCGGAACCTGTCGAGCGGCTACCGGTTGGCCGTCATCGTCCTCAACGACCCCATCGAATCGGCGGCCCTCGTCCAGGACGCGATCGTATCCGTGTGGCGCGCCGCTCGTTCAGAGTCGGATGCCGAACTCGATGCGGCGTGTCGGCATCGATTGGAACTGGATCTGCAGGCGGCCATCCGGGCCAAAGAGCCGATGACGTACGCGGTCGCGGTCGAGCCCCTCGAGGTGGCCATCGCCGCGCTTGACCCGCGGCCGCAGATCGATCTCGCCCAAGGCTTCGGGCCCAGGGTCGCGCCTCCCGGCGACGGCGGAGTCGGGCCCGACGCGAACTCGCTCGAAGCGCTCCAGATGCTTCACGCTCGCTTGAACGCCACCGATGCGCCTGCCTCCGTGCCGGAAGACGTGGAGGCGGGCCTGCGGACCCTGTACCGGACCCGGGATCCGGGAGAGACGGCACCGCTCCAGCTGCGCCTCCGCCTCCAGCAAGCCGGCCGCGACGCGCAAACGGCCGCGGCAGAGCGGGCCCGGTCCACACGCACCTGGGGTTGGGGCTTCGCCGTGAATGCCTTCCTGTCCCTCGTCGTTCTCACCCTGGTGGTGGCCCTGGCCAGCGTCCTCGACCTCCGGGGCAGTACGGTGGTCGCCGGCGACCCGACGAGCGACCCGCCGTCGCCGCTCCTCATCTCCAGCATCTCGGTCCTGCAGGGCGGCATCGATGGCGATGCCGTTCACGTCGGATCGACCCAGTCCACGCTGATCCTGGCGTTCGCGCCCTCCCCGCAATGGCATACCTCACCCAGCCAGTGCCTGGCGGACATCGTCGGCACGATCGACTGGCACGGCAACACCACCTGGGTGGGAGCGCGGGCCGGCCACGCGGACGCGATCGCGGGCGATCCCTCGTCGCCGACCGCCATCGTGGCCGGACCGGGCGACTACTGCCAGATCGGACGTTCGGTCACCACCGATGGCGGCCTGACATGGTCGGCCGGGACACTCCCGGGCGGCTCGACGTTGAGCCCATCGTGGCTCGGCTTCGATCCCTCCACTCCCCACACGATCCTCGCGTTCTATCCGCGCACGATCCAGGTGAGCGCCGACTCGGGCACCACCTGGACGTCCCATGAGTCGACCGTCACGCCACTTGCCTTCGATTCGACCGGCCGGCTGGTCGGCTGGACGCCCGGCTACCTCTTCGAATCACTCGACGACGGTCTGTCGTGGCGGCAGACGGGACCGGGACCGGCCGATCAACCGGTCAGCGCGGGAGCTACTACGAACGGTGTCCTGGTCGGGGCGCGGGATGGGCTGTGGTGGTACCCGATCACTGCCGCGCCCAGCCGCATCGAATCGGACGGCGTCTTCTCAGTGGCTACGCTCGGCGACAGCGCGGTGGTACTCGGCGCCGACTCCGCGGGGCACCCCTGGCTCGGCACCGTCGACACCACCAACCCGGGGCTATCTCTGGCGGTGTTGCCGCCGGCCATCGCCGCGCTCCATGTCACAGGGGGCGGAGTTGCGGTCAACGACGGCGGCGCCGCCATCGCGTTCGCCGGCCCGTCGTCTGTTCTCGCGGTCGCCCAGTTCGCCCGCTGAGCCTCCGTTCGGTCGCCCTGCAACCTCCGGGCAACCGTCGGGAGCCGCAACCGCAACCGCGGCCACTTCCACGCGCAACCGCAGCGCACCCAATCTGTTACCGCCCGGCTGCTGATTAGTTTGGGCCCATCGCGGATTCTCTAGCTACGCACATGGGGCCGGCGGCATGCCGGCGAAACCATAGCGATGTGCGCGAACAGGAGGACCGAAATGGCCGCCACGCCAGGGACCGAAATGAAGCGAACCCTGACGATGACCGGACTGACCATCAACGCCATGGCGCTCATAGCGCCGGGTGCGTTTCTGTGGACGACGTTCCAGGCTCAGGTCGTTCAGCAGAATGGCGGAGCGACCACCGCCTTCGACATGGTCCCGGGTCTATTGTTCGTTCTGGTGCTCGCCTTCTTGACGGCGTTTTCATATTCGGAACTCGCCAACCTTTACCCGGAGGCAGGCGCAGGTTCGTCGTATTACTTCGCCGAAGCCGCGTTCTTGGGACGCGAGGAGCAGATCCACTACAAGTTCGCCAGGTTGGCAAAGTTCATCGTTGGGTGGGTCTCACATCTCTACTACTGGATCTATCCGGGCATCATGGTTGCGTTCACCGCGACTCTGCTCGTGTTCATCCTCGCGCAATTTGGCATCGCCCTCAACCAGCCCCTTGAGATCGCCGCTGCCTTCTTGTTCTCCGCGGTCGTGGGCATGATCGCCTATCGCGGCATCTCCGGATCGACGATGACGGCCGTCGTCATCAACGCGATCCAGCTGACCGCTCTTGTAGGTTTCGGGGTGCTGGCGATCGTCTTCCGCATGACCCATCCTGAGCTGACCTACGCCCATTCGGGTCTGGGATCCGTCGTTCTCCCGCACAACATCACCAACGTCATCTTCCAGGGCACGATCGCCATCCTGCTCCTGGTCGGCTTCGAGTCGGTCACAGCTCTGGGCGGCGAGGCCATCAACCCCAAGCGCGACGTTCGCAGAGCGATCCTGCTCTCCCTTGCGATCCAGGGTGGAGTCGCCTACCTCATCGAGTACGTCGCCGCCAACTTCTTCGTAAACAGCGGCACCGTCCCCTCTGCCGCCAACGGCTATGCCGCCGCAGCCGCCTCCGGCGCACCTATCGGTGACATGGTTCGGCAGATCGGCGACACGATGCTGGGCGGCACTGGCTTCCCGCTCGTGATCATCCTGGCCGCAACCGTACTCATTGCGCTCATCGGAACCACGCTGGCCTGCCTCAACACGGGCGTTCGGATCACCTACGTCATGGGTCGCGACAAGGAAGTCCCGGGCATCCTCGGACTGCTCCACTTCCGCCATGCCACGCCACACTACGGAGTCATCGCTCTGGCGATCGTCTCGGCAGTGTTGGGCGGATATGCGGTCCTCTCGGCCGACAACCTGTTGCAGATCACGCTCGCCAGCAACACCGGAACCTTCCTCGTATATGGCATGACTTGCGCACTCGTTCTGGTCGCGTTCGGCGGCCAGCACAAGAGAAACTTCCTCAAGCATGTCTTGGTCCCGACACTCGGGATGCTCGCAAACATCGGGATGCTCATCGGCATCGTGTATATGAGCGTCTCGGCGGGTGGGTCGACACAGACCGACACACTCATCGCTCTCGCAATCGTGGGGGTGTGGATCGTGGTCGGTGCGGTGTGGCTCATCCTCAACTCGGCGGCCAACAAGACCAGCCTGCTGGTCAAGCCTCAGATAGTCAGTCCGGAACGACAGTAACCTTCCAGGCCCATCGTGAGTTCGAGACCGCGCCGGTGGAACTCCCACACGGGCGCGGTCTCAGCCCATCTCGAGGATGAGATGATCCGCCGATGCAAGCCGTGACCACATCACTGGCCGTGGAATACGCGGGCATGACCGTGATCGGCCACGTCCGCGACCACAACGAGGATCGACTGGGCTGGGTCGCTCTCGACGGCGCAGGCCCATACATAACACCGCCCGCCGAACACATGATCGCCGAGTCGGTAGCCACGTCCGGGCTGGGTCTCGTCTTCGCCGTGGCCGACGGTTTGGGCGGCTACGGCGGCGGGGAGGTCGCATCGGGGATGGCCGTCGAAGCGACACTGAGCCAGGCCCAACGAAGTCTGGCGGGCGGAGGACGCGTCCCCGGAACGTTGCGAGACGCCTTCAACCGAGCCAATCAGGCAATCCTCGACGCAGCCATCGAGGGTCAGGGAGGCCGCAAGATGCAGTCCACCCTCAGCGCCCTGGTCATCACGCCGGGCGAAGCCCATCTCGGTCATGTCGGCGACAGCCGCGTATACCGGCGCCGCGAGGGCGAGCTGGAACTCCTGACCACGGACCACAGCCAGGTCATGGAGCTGCTGCGGATGCACATCATCACGCCCGAGCAGGCCATCGAGCACCCGGCTCGATACGCCCTGACTCGCTCGGTCGGCGGCGACATCACCGTCCGGACCGAGGTCCGCAACGAGCGACTCGACCCAGACGACACGTTCCTGCTCTGCTCCGACGGCCTGTGGAGCAATATCACTTCCAGCGAGATCGCGGAGGCCCTGAGCCAATCGCCGACCGACGCGTGCCGGCGGCTCGTCGACCTCGCCCTCGGGCGCGGTGGCGACGATAATGCGACGGCCATGGTCATCCGCGTGCGTGAGGCCGGGCAGCGGCCCGAGGCGCCGCAGGGTTGGCGGAGGTTGTTCTCGTGACCACGACCGAGCTCCAGGAGGGCGCGAAGCTCGACCAGTTCACGATCGTCAAGGCGATCGGCCATGGCGCCTTCAGCGACGTCTTCCTGGCCGAAGATTCGAACGGGCGCCGGGTCGTCCTCAAGTGCCCCCACGAATCGATCATGGGCGATGTCTCGACATTCGATCGCTTCCGCAGGGAGCTGGAGATCTCCCGCCATCTGCAGCATCCCGGCATCCAGCGCCCCATCGAGTTCACTGCCGATCGCAGCCGGCCCTACATGGTCATGGAATACGTCGACGGCGAGACGCTACGGGCCCTGCTCTCGCGCGAGAAGCGCCTATCGGTGGAGAAGGCGGTCGATTTCGGGGAGCAACTGGCCTCGGCCATGGCCTACGCCCATTCCCAGGGCGTGGTCCACCGCGACCTCAAGCCCGAGAACGTGCTCGTGACCCCGGACGGCAAGCTGGTCGTCACGGACTTCGGCGTCGCGTTCATGGCCGGCGCTCGAAGGTTGACCTGGCGGTGGTTCTCCACGGCGCTCGGCACGCCCGACTACATGTCGCCAGAGCAGATCCAGGGCAAGCGCGGCGACGCTCGCTCCGACGTCTACGCCATCGGCGTCATGCTCTACGAGATGCTCGCCGGCCGCGTGCCATGGGAGGGCGACAACGCCCTCTCGGTCATGAGCCAGCACATCAGCGCGCCGGTCCCCGATCTTCATGAGATCAACGCGGCGGTCCCCCCGCCCATCGAGGGGATCGTCCGCAAGTGCCTGCGCAAGAACCCGGATGAGAGATACGAGGACGCGACGTCGCTCCGGACCGACCTCAAGGACTGGCGCGACCTGCCGCTTTCGCAGTTCATCTTCGGTGACGAGCAGACGATCTCGCCTCCCGGGTCTTCGGACCTGCGGCTGATCCTTCTGATCTTCGGCATCAGTGCCGCTTTCCTTACGGGCAGCATCTTCCTCTTGGTGCTGGCCTACCTACTTGGCCACCATTAGTAGCCGCGCAGGCGCCCCAGAACCGCGCGGGAGGGACCACATGCCTCACAAGACAGGACGAACGCCAACCGAGGGCACAGGTTCGGCGCCGGAATACCGGGGCTCGAATCGCGCCACCGATTCCGCCGCTTTGTCCGCGTCCTCGAACGATCTGGACCGGCGGGCCATCGAGCGGGTTCTGGCGGGCGTGCGCGAGGCCGGGGTCCAGCAGATCGAGCTTCAGTTCGCCGACGTCACCGGCGCGGTCAAGACCGTGGCCGTGCCCGCCCGGCGGATCGCCGCCGTCCTGGCCGACGGGGAGTGGTTCGACGGCTCGGCGATCGAAGGGCTGGCCCGCGAGGTCGAGTCGGACATGTACCTGCGCCCCGACCCGACGACGTTCTCGATCATGGAGCCGGCCGGCGTGCCATGCGCGCGGCTCATCTGCCAGGTCGTCACGCCCAGCGGCGAGCCCTATCCGGGCGACGGCCGCGGAACGCTGCGCGCGCTCCTCGACAGTGCCGAGTCGGCCGGGCTCGGGTATCTGGTGGCGCCCGAGATCGAGTTCTTCCTCTTCCAGGCGGACGCGATCGGGCCGCTGGCGGACGACCCCAGCAGCTACTTCGAGCGGAGCCGGGGGCGCTCCCGCCGAGTGGAGCTGGAGATCGTAGCCGGACTCGAGGCCATGGGCATCCATATCGAATCGAGCCACCACGAAGTGGCAAGCGGCCAGTTCGAGCTGGACCTGCCGCTGCTGCCGGCCCTCGTCTCGGCCGACATGGTGACCACGCTCAAACCCGCCGTGAAGGAGCTGGCCCGCGAGCGCGGCATGCAGGCCACGTTCATGCCCAAGCCGCTCGCCGACGCCGCCGGCTCCGGCATGCACACCCACCAGGTCCTCGTCGATCGCAGCGGCCGCAGCGTCTTCGACGACCCGAGCGATTCCTACGGCCTCTCGACCATCGCCAAGGCGTTCCTGGCCGGCCAGCTCGATCACGCCCCCGGCATGTGCGCCCTGGTGGCCCCGGTCGTGAACTCGTACAAGCGCCTGGTGCCAGGCTACGAGGCCCCGGTGGCCGGCAGCTGGGGACGCCACAGCCGGGGCGCGCTGATCCGCGTTCCGACCCCGATCCGCGGCGACGCCTCGCCGGGTGAGGTCTTCGGCGCGCGGTTGGAGCTGCGCCTGCCGGATCCGAGCTGCAACCCGTACCTCGCCTACACGGCAATGCTCGCCGCGGGCCTGGACGGCCTGGACCGCGGCTGCGAGCTGGGCCCGCCACTCGAGGAGCTCGAGCATGGCTTCGGCGGCAGCGGCCACAGCGTCACCAAGCCACTCCCCGCTTCGCTGGGGGAGGCGCTGGAAGCGCTCGAGGACGACGACGTGATAACCGCCGCCCTCGGCAGCGAGCTGATGGAGCTGTTCCGCTCGGCCAAGACTCTCGAATGGGAGGCCTACCGCCGCCAGGTCACGCCCTGGGAACGCGACACGTACTTCCAGCGCTGCTGAGGGGCGACCGCGGCGCGGGCGCCTCTCGGACCTCGTCAGACGGGTCACCCAGGCGCCTCCTCGGATCGCGATCGTGGCAGGGCGGTCATTCGGTTTCGGTGACACCGAAAAACTGCTCGATTGCTCGCGGGAGATGGCTGTCGCCTAGATCAGCTCCTTCTCGTACAGGCTCATTCGCGAGTCCAGGCCGGGCACGTCGATGTCGGCGCAGTGCTGAAAGCCCAGGTCCTGGTAGTAACGGCGAAGGCGGAGGTTGAGGGCCACGCAGTCGAGCCGGAGGAAGGTCGCGCCTTCGTTGCGCGCGATGCTCTCAGCCAGCTGTACCAGCAGGCGGCCCAGGCTCGGGTAGCCGCGCCCGACCGCGAGCTTGTGCAGGTAGCGCGCCCGGTCGGGCGGGTCGTCGGCACGGTCCGGCCAGAAAGTGGGGTCGCTCCGGTGCAGCGCGAAGGTCCCGATCGGATAGCCCTCGAATCGGGCGAGGTACGTCTCGCCCAGCGCCAGGCTCGCCTCCAGCACGCCAACCGGGAACGGCCGCGGCCAGGAAACGAAACCCTGCTGCTCCACCCAGGTCGACGCCGAGTCAAGGACCTTGGCGGCCATCTGGAGTTCGGCGCGCGTGGCGATCGTAACCGCGACCCGGCCACCTTCGACCAGCCAGACCGGCGTGCCGGTCCCACCTGAATTCGGTATCTCCAAGTCACCGTCCCGATCCGCCACCTTTGACGCGACCACCCGAGCGCCTTCGCGAGGTACTCTACCCGCCGAGGGGTACGCTGTTGGCAGCCGTCACGGAGGTACAGGTGCGCGTCTCGATCGGTATCGACCTGGGGTCGTCGAGGGTCAAGCTGCTCGCGCTCGACGAGGCGGGCGAGTCCGTCGGCGTGACGATGGCTTCTTATTCGACCGAATCGCGACGGGCCGGCTATGCGGAGCAGAATCCCGACCGCTGGTGGGATGCGCTGCGGCTGGCGATGTCCGAGTTGCTGGCCAGACCGGCGCTGCGCGGCGCGGACGTGGAGGCCCTCGGCCTGACCGGTCAGATGCACGGCGCCGTCTTCCTCGACGACAAAGGAGTGGCCGTCCGGCCGGCCCTGATGTGGTCCGACGGCCGAGCCGAGGCCGAAGTCGCCGAGATCGACCGGCGAATACCGCGAGACGAACTGGTCGCCTGTACGGGCAACCGCTCGAACGTCAGCTTCACCGCTCCCAAGATCATGTGGGTCGCCCGCAACGAGCCCGAGGTCATGGCCGCGACGCGCTGGATCGTCCAGCCCAAGGACGCGCTGCGTGCCCATCTGACGGGCGAGGTCGCGGGCGACGTCTCCGATGCCTCAGCCACGCTGCTGTTCGACCTGCGAGCCCGGACCTGGTCCGACGACATCTGCCGGCGGCTCGAGATCGATCGCGGCCGCCTCGCGCCACTCTCCGAATCGGAGGCGCTGGCAGGTGGGCTGCGCGACGACGCCGCTCGGGCGCTCGGGCTTCCGGCCGGGATCGCCGTCGCAATCGGCGGAGCCGACGCTCCGGCCGCGGCGCTGGGCCTGGGCCTGGCCCGCGAAGAAGACGCCGCGGGCACGGTCCTGATCTCGCTCGGAACCGGCGGCCAGGTTCTGGCACCGATGGCCGAGCCGAAGGTGGATCCCGACGGTCGACTCCACGCCCTGTGCCATGTCGTGCCGGGTCAGTGGTGCGTGATGGCGGCCATTCTGTCGGCCGCGGCCTCGGTCGACTGGGTCGTCCGCCTGCTCCGCCCCGGCGACCCGAACGGCGCCCGCGAACTGCTCGCGGCGGCGGCCAAGGTTCCCGCCGGCAGCGACGGACTGCTGTTCCTGCCGTATCTCCGAGGCGAGCGGACGCCGCACTTCGACCCGTCGGCGCGCGGCGCCCTCATCGGCCTGCGGATCGGCCACGGCCCCGCAGAGATCACCCGAGCCGTCATCGAGGGAGTGGCCTACGCCCTGGCCGAGGGCCTGGACCTCATGCGCGGCCTCGGCCTCGAGCCCAAGAGCGGCGTCGTGGCCGGCGGCGGCGTGAACCGCCTATCGCAGCAGATCGTCGCCGACGTCCTGAACATGCCCATGGTGCTCGGCGCCACGGAGCACGCGTCGGCCCGGGGAGCGGCGCTGCTCGGCGCCGTTGCGGCCGGCATCGCCCCGTCCACGGTGAAGTCCACCTGGCCACTCCCCGTAGATACGCGCGTGATGGAACCGGACCCGGCCAACGCGCGCCTCTACGCCGAGCGATCCGCCACCTACCGCGAGCTGTACGGGCGGCTGCCCAAGCTCTAGCGGCATTCCCCCGCCGGCAGGGACCCCCGCTAGTCCGTGACGGACTGAGCGCGCGCCTATATAACCGCGCCGCGCGCCGCGCGCCGCGCGGTTGTCACCGCCCGCAACCCCAGGTCGAAGGCCAGCCGGCGTGTCGGGGTCAACCGTACTGGGCCCTTCGTAATAGGTGCCTTCTCTCCTGCCCTGCTACAGTCTGTCTGCGCTCGTTCCGCGTCCTTCGGCGAACGCCGCACGCTAGGGGGTTTGTGATGAAGGATGGTGGCTGGACAAGCCGGACGGCAGGAAGGTCCGCGGGGGTCGCGCGCTCCGTAGATCAACAGGCGACCGATGCCGAAAGGTTCGCTACGGAGTCGGACCAGGAAGCAGCGGACGCCGACCAGGCTGCGTCAGACGCGGACCAGACCGCGGCGGAACGAGACGAAGCCGACGCCGCGAGCGATCAGCGGGCCTCTGACCTGGACCAGGCGAGCGCCGACCGGCAGCAGCCCGCGGCTGCCACCGGCGTGACGCTGGAAGCATATAGAGCCGCGCGCGCGAACCGTGAGGCGACAACGCTCGGTCGCCGTGCCACGCACGTCGCCCGAGCGGGGACCACTCGTTCACGGGTGGACACTACCGCTGACCGTCAGGCCAACGCGGCTTCACGTGACGAGACAGCGCGACGCCAGGACGTTCGCGAAGAAAAGACCGACCGCCTTGTCGCCGGCTCAGATGCCTCAATGGCAGAGAAGCTCGACAGTATCCGCGTTCGCGCCACAGCAGGCCGCGTTCGTGCAGCCGGCGATCGACATGAGTCCGCGCTCGATCGAGCCGATGCCGCGCGTGAACGCGACGTCGAGGAAGCCGGACGAACCGCGCTGGAGGCGCAGCTGCGCCAGGCCCAGAAGATGGAGGGGATTGGCCTGCTCGCAGGCGGCATCGCCCACGACTTCAACAACCTCCTGACGGTGATCCGAGGCAATGCCACCCTCGCCCTGGCCGCGATACCGCCCGACGAGGATTTGTGCGACGACATTGCGCAGATCGTGGAAGCCGCAGACCGAGCAGCGGGCCTGACCCGCCAGCTCCTCGCGTTCGCCCGACGAACCGTCCAGAAGCCGGAGGTGGTCGAACTTGGCACAATCGTCCGACTCCTGGAGCCAATGCTCAGGCGACTCATCGGTGAGGACGTTACGATCGTCACGGCCCAGGATGGAACGGGCGCCGTTATGGCCGACCCCGGCCAGATCGAGCAGGTCATAGTCAATCTAGTCGTCAACGCCCGCGACGCCATGCCGGACGGCGGCATGCTGACCATCGAGACCGCAGACGTCGAGACGGCGGACCCGACCAATTCGCCCTCTCAGGTTGGGCCGGTCAGGCTCATGACGGCTCTGTCGGTAACCGATACCGGCGTCGGTATGGACGCCGAGACCATGGACCATCTCTTCGAGCCGTTTTTCACGACCAAGGGTCCGGGCAGGGGCACAGGCCTGGGGCTGTCCACGATCTACGGCATCGTGCATCAGTCCGGCGGCACCGTCACTGCTCGCAGCCGACCGGGTCACGGATCGACCTTCACCGTCTGCCTGCCACGCGTCACGGCGACGACCGCGGCCGAGGAGCCGCCGCGCCCGACGGCAACCGACGGTGGCCGGTCGGGCACGATCCTGATCGTCGAAGATGACCCTGGCGTCAGGCGATTCGCGAGCCGGGTTCTCAAAGCGGCTGGTTACCTCGTCCTGACGGCGTCGGACGGCGCAACAGCCATCGAGGCATCTGACGGCGTACTCGTTGATCTGCTACTCACCGACGTGGTGATGCCCGCAATGGGCGGGCGCAGGGTGGCTGCAAAGGTCACCGCCCGCCAGCCCGGCATTCGAGTCTTGTATATGTCAGGTTACCCGGACATCGTCCGCCACAGTGTCCCCGAATCGGGCATCGACTTGCTGGCGAAACCTTTCACAGCCGAGACTCTCGTGTCTGCCGTGGACAACGCCATGGCTCAGGTCGCCCCCGACTGAGCTCGGGCGGGTGGGAATAATCCATTCCCCTCGGCGGTCGCTCTGTTGGCGCCTCGGCCCTCGTACGCCCGCGACTCCTTAGCAATCGCCGATGCTAACGCTCGAACAACTCGGCCGAGGCGAGAATCGGGCCCTCTCCCTCGCCCCCGGCGAAGAGGACACGGCCGTCGGGGAGCAAGGTGGCGGTGTCGTTGGCTCGCGGCGTGGACATCGAACCGGTTGGGCTGAACGTGCCGCTCTTGGGGTCATAGAGCTCGGCGGAGGCGATGGTCGTCGGTTCACAGCACGCCCCCTGAGCGCCACCGGCCAATAGGATCAAGCCGTCGGATAGGGTCGTGGCCGTCTGGCCGAAGCGGGCGGTCGTCATTGAATTCGTCGGACTAAACGCACCGGACTTCGGGTCGTAGAGGTCGACGGAGGCATCGGGTCCGCCGGCGATGAGGACGCGGCCGTCGGCCAGCAACGATGCGCTCTGGGTGCCGCGAGAAGTGGTCATCGACCCCGTCGGGCTGAACGTGCCCGTTCCCGGGTCATACAACTCAGCCGAGGCTTGAGCACCGCCGGTCACGAGCACGCGCCCGTCGGAGAGCAGTGTGGCGGTGTGCCCGTTTCGACCGGTAGACATCGAGCCTGTGGCGCGGAACGTGCCGGTCGCTGGATCGTACAGCTCGGCCGACGCGAGCCACGAGGTGCTGTTGCTGGTGGCGCCACCGGCGAGAAGGACGCGACCGTCGGCGAGGGTTGTCGCAGTCTGGTTGTCCCGGCCGGTGCCCATCTGCCCGGTTGCGCTGAAGATGCCGGTCTTCGGGTCGTACAGCTCGGCGCCGGTCAGGGATGTCGAGCCGTCCTTGCCACCGGCCACCAGAACGCGGCCGTCGCGGAGCAAGGTGGCTGTGTGGTAGGCGCGGGCCATGGCCATCGAGCCTGTCGCGGTGAACGTGCCGCTGTTCGGGTCGTACAACTCCGCGGAGGCGAGCGGCTCGAGGTTCGGGCCGCTCAGGCCCCCGGCGATGAGGACGCGGCCATCGGGGAGCAGCGTCGCCGTGTGGTTGATTCGCGGGGCGGTCATCGAGCCGGTCGGGCTGAACCCACTCGACTTGCCATCGGCCGGCGCGCAGCCCACAACAACGGCCGCGATCACGAGGCCCGCCAGGGCCAGGGAGGACACGCGGGCAGCAGACACGTTGCTCGACCGCGTGCGAGACAGCCAGCGGCCGACACTCGTTGCGTTTCGGGAAACGGTCGTCATGGTGGCCCCCTTCCGGCGCCCGCGATGAGCGCCCCTAATGCCCATGATCGAGCCCGACGGAGAGTCGGTCAAGCCGAGGCATCCCGCCGCTCGACGTCCGTCGCTCCGGCAGGGCGACTACACCGGCACCGCTCCGATGGCAGCGTCTGCGGCGGTTGCTTCGCCGAACCAGTGCGCCTTGAGGCGCATGGCGGCCCAGACCAGGGCCAGCATCACCGGCACCTCGATCAGCGGCCCCACCACCGTGGCGAGGGCGACCGTCGGCGAGAAGGCCGTGATGGCAATGGCGATTGCGATCTCGAAGTCCCGGCCGGTTGAGTTGAAGGCGACGGCCACGCCGTCACGGTAGGAGAAGCGCAGCCGGGAGCCGATGAACAGGACGACGAAGAACATCACGCCGAAGAACAGTGCCATCGGTACGGCCATCTCGACGACTATGCCGGGCCTCTGGAGGATGAGGTCGCCCTTGAGCGAGAACATGACGATGAGCGTGAATAGCAGGCCCAGGATCGAGAGCGCGCTGAGCCCGGGCTTGAGGCGCTCCATGGCCGCCTCGCCGCCGCGTCGGGTCACGGCCAGGCGGGTCAACACGCCCGCGACCAGCGGCAGTCCAAGGTAGAGGACGACGCTCTCGGCCACCACCCACACGTCGAAGCTCACGTTGCCGATGAGCAGCCGGGCGTAGACCGGGATCAGGATCATCTGGGCAATCGAGTTGAGGGCCACGAAGACCAGTGCCATCGGGGTGTTGCCCTTCGCGAGGTACGTGAAGATGATCACCATGGCGATGCAGGGAGCCAGGCCGTAGAGCACGAGCCCGGTGTGCAGCTCGGGATCCGACACGAAGACGTTCGCGAGCCCGAGCATGACGAAGGGTGCCACGAGGTAGTTGAAGGCCAGGACGACGCCGAGCTGGCGGGGTGAACGGAAGGCATCGCCGACCTCACCAAGCCGAACGTTCGTCATCGCCGGGTACATCATCGCGAACAGCCCGACGGGGACGCCGAGCGAGAGCGCGTTTGGCGCTGTGAGGACGAACGTGCCTCCGGCGATGGCTTTGACGGCGTCGATCGGCGGCGTGAGCGTGAAGTCGGAAATCGCGAGCGCCTTGCCGACGAGGATGCCCACCACCATCGCGAATGCGACAAGGAATGGCAGCAGGCGGAAGTCCTCGAGCTTGGCGAGCAGGCGGCTGGCGGTCATTGCTCTCCTCGGATCAGTGGTCGGGGTGGAACGGCGTCAATTGGAGGCGACCGCTTCTCGGCGAGCCCGACGGGCGAGTTCGACGAACGGGCGGATGCGCATGCTGACCTCGGTCAGGGTCCGCCGGAACGCGTCGAGCTTCTGCTCGTCGGTGCCCTCGACCTCGGCCGGATCGTCGAGCCCCCAGTGGAGCGTGTTGTGGTTGCCCGGGAAGACCGGGCAGGTCTGACGGGCACGGTCGCAGACCGTGATGACATAGTCAAAGGGTTGGCCAAGGAACTCCGTTACCGACTTGCTCCGGGCGCCCGACCAGTCGATCCCGACCTCTGAGAGCACGCGCACGGTATCCGGATTGACGCCCTTCGGCTCCGTGCCGGCCGAGAAGGCTTCGAAATCAACGCCACCGAGATCTCGAAGCATCGCTTCACCGATCTGGCTTCGGGCGGAGTTGCCAGTGCAGACGAACAGGACGCGGATCGGGTCAGCCGACATGGGACTCTCCTTGTGGCCGCGGTCCGCCGCGGCGACGGTGTTCTCGAGGTCCGTCAGTTCGTTGTCGAGCCGGTCGAGCTCAGCCCGACGCCGCCCGATTGCGGCGCGCTGCGAGCTGATGATCGGCGCGAGATCGGCGTCGATGACGCCTCGTTCCAGGCACATCCGGGCGAGTCGACCGGCATCGAGCGGCCCGAGCCCAAGCCGTCGCAGGGACACGACCAGGCGCAGGCGCGCCAGGTCCACATCGTCGTAGTCGCGGTAGCCGTTGTCGCTCCGCGGCACCCGCGGCAGCACGCCGACTTCCTCGTAGAAGCGAACCGCAGACGGTGCTATGCCGGCCCTCCGGGCGACCTCCGAGACTCTCATGCTCGGAGGCTACACCCTCAAGCCACTTGAAGGTCAAGACCTCGCGTGGCCCGCTAAGCCCGCCAGCTCGATGAGGCGGCAGAGGGCGTTGGCGAGCTGCATCTGACGGGGGGTTCTGGCGCGGACGCGGACGAGGGCCGGGCTGGCGACGACCGCGGCCAGGCAGCGGGCCCGTGACGTGGCCACGTTCAGGCGGTTCAGGCTGTACAGGAACTCCATGCCACGCGGCGCGTCCTCGGGGCTCGAGGTGGCCATCGAATAGATGGATACCGGCGCCTCCTGGCCCTGGAACTTGTCGACCGTGCCGACCCGAGCGGCGGGCAGAACCCGGGCGATCTCGGCGACCTGTGCGTTGTAGGGCGCCACGACCAGCACGTCATCCCAGGTGAGGGGGCGGCGCCGGCCGTCGCTGTCGGTCCAGGCGGCGCCGCCCTCGACGAGCTCGCGGATGAGCTCCGCCACGACCGTCGCCTCCTCGGGCGACTCATTGCGATTGCCGCCGTGGGCGACCGGGAGGAACCGCACGCCGGTGCCCGAAAGCTGCCCCGGCCCGTCCAACGCCTGGCGCGCGAGCCACTCCTCGGACGCGAGGCGGCCCTCGTAGAACGCCTCCGAGGTGAAGCGGCACAGGTCCGGGTGGAGCCGCCGCGTTCGCTCCTGGAAGAGCCCGAGGTCCGGCGGCATCGTGGAGGCGCCCGCGAGGACGTGGCCAAGAGCCGACGCCTCAGCCCCCGGCGGGTGCGTTCCCTGGAGAGGCTGGTCGAGCTGCTGCGGATCGCCGAGCAGGATCAGGTTTCGCGCCGCGCCGGAGACGGCGATCGCGTTGGCGAGCGACAGCTGACCGGCCTCGTCGATCACGAGGACGTCGACGGCGTCGGCGAACTCCGGCCGCGACCACAGCCAGCCCGTGGCCCCGACCACGTCCAGCTCGCCCGCCGCCAGCGCGTCGCGCAGCTCGCCGTAGCCGTCGAACGGCTCCGCCGCGTCCGAGGTGCAGTCGCCGGAGCCATCCGCCTTCTGGCCGATCCGGACCTCGAGCCCGCCCTCGGCGGCCCTCTCCGCGACCGAGTCGAGCAGGTGGCCGATGACCCGATGGCTGTTCGCCGTGACGCCGACCTTCAGGCCCAGGCGCACCAGCTCGACGGCGACCTTCGCCCCGAGGTATGTCTTGCCCGACCCCGGCGGACCCTGGACGGCCAGCCAACCGCCCGCCAGCTCGGGCGCCAGGCGCTCGGCGGCAGCCAGAGTGGTCTCGCCATCGCGGCAGAGCGGCCCTNNCCGGTCCGGAGCAGGGCCTCGGAGAGCGGCGCCGAGTCGACGTAGTCGAACGGCACGAGCGACGTGGGGTGCGGCCCGTCCGTCTTGGGCCCGCGCCGCAGGTCGAGCGTGCCCGCCGCCTCGTCCATCGCCACGACGCTCCCCGGCGAGCGATTCGTGGCCGGATCGCGGACGTCCGTCCCGACATCGATGGCGTGCTCCTGCTCGGGGAAGCGGTAGCGATAGACCGTCGATCGGGCCGTCTCCCCCACCCTACCCACCAGCTCGATACCGCCGATCGGTTCGCGCTCGCCGATGCGCTCCTCATCGGTCAGGTCGTGCATGAGGTAGTAGTAGCGCCACCAGAACGACTTCTCCTCGCGGCGGTGCCAGCTCAGCAGCTGGGCCATGAGCCAGCGGCCGTGCTGCTCGGGCGTGCGGGCCGCCGCCTCGTCGGGCACGCCGGCGCACAACCGGTCCGCGACCTCGGCGACGTGAGCCAGCTTCGCCGACAGAGCCTCGCGCGGCGTCGACTCGGCCGGGGCAGGTCGCGGTAGCGTCGCCCCAACCCGCGCCGCCAGTTCGAGACGCCGCTCCTCCAGCCAGTCGCGCAGTCGCCAGTTCGAGACGCAGTCGTCTCGGTTGTAGCGTTCGATACTCTGCAGCGTCTCGTCCGTCTGCGGCGAGCGCGGCCCGGCGGATCCCGTGTCGACGTCCGCCAGCCAGCTTTCGAAGGCAACGATGCTCGACCCGGCGTCACGCAGGTTCTCGTCGCGGGTCAGGCCGTAGAGCGGCTCGAGCTTCTTGATCGAATAGCTCTCGACCGAAGCTCGCAACCCCTGCCTGACCGTGCGGAATAGATCGACGAAGACATCGCCACGCAGCAGCCGATCTACCTCTTCCTCGCGAGTGGCATAGCGGCCCATCAGCCGGCCGACGGCAGTCGTCTCGTACGGGGCGTAGTGGTAGATGTGGATCGCGGGATCGGCGGCCAGCCGGTTGATCATCAGGTCGATCGTGGCCTCGAAGGCTCGCTTCTCCGCCTCGGGCGTCACCTCGCCGGCTTCATCGACCGCCCAGATCGCATGGAACGTGGGCTCGCCCGCAGGAGCCTCACCGTCCGGACCGACGAGCCCGGGCTCGAGGATGCCGAAGAGGTAGTCGACGCCGTCGTCGAGCGCGAACGGGTCGCCCTCGATGTCGAAGAAGAGGTCGCCCGGGCGTGGTTCGGGCAGGCTGGTGAGACCCCGGTTCGGCTCTAGAGAGTCGTCCGGCCGCCGCGCCGGCGGCAGTAGCTCGTACAGAATCCGGCCCGCGTCCTGGCCGCGAACCTGGATCGCTGCCTGCTCCCGGGCAGTGGCCAGCGCCGCGCCGCCCACGCCATCGAGTGGCTCCGGAAGTGGCAGCTCCAGGGCCGCGAGCCCGCGGCGCGTCGGCACTCCGGCGCCCTTCAACGCCCGGCGCAGCCGAGTGGGGGCGCTGGCCACGAGCGACAGGTCGTCGTCGCCACGTCGGCGGGCCTCGCAGACCAGCTTCCAGCGGCACACGTCGCAGTGCTCCACCGGCTCCGGGTACGTGCCCGCCGGCGGGTACGTGACCCCGTCCGCCGCAACGCGGGCCTCGAACGCCGCCTTCACCGTCCGGTAGTAGGCCATGTAGTCCGCCACGCGGTGCCGCTCGACGGTGCGGGCGCTGCCGCCCAGGGCGACGTGCATCCATTCCGGCTCGAGCTTCTGGATGGCGGTCAGCTGCTCCACGTACGAGCAGATCTGGAGCAGCGCCGAAGCCTTGACGTGGCGGGCCAGCTTGGTGTCGACGACCTCGTAGCTCCACGGCCCCAGCGCGCTCGGTCGTTCCACTCGCGAGAGGAAGTCGGCCAGCCCGAGCCACCGGCCGTCGAAGAACGTGGCCTGGTAGATGACGTCGTCGCCCCGCCGAATGGCCTCCTCGGTCGCGCGGGCCGCGCCCCACAGCTGCGCCAGACGATCCGCGGTCGGAGCGTCGTGGTCACCCGGGTCGATGCGTGTCACCCGCCGGCCGGCGCCCTCCAAACCCGCCAGATAGCGGGCCTCGTGCTCGAGCCCGCGTTTGGCGATGAGGTCGATCTCCGGGTCGAGCCGGATCGGTCGGTCGACCAGGCCGGCCATCGCCGCCAGCTCCAGGCCGACCAGGTGCTCGCACGCGAGGAAGCCGACCAGGTCGGTCGCCGCGAAGATGGGCTTGCCGCCGATGAGCTGCATCGCCGCTCACGATAACCGCTGGCTGTGACATCTCACGTGGCACGCCGTGACACGCAGTGTCACGGCGCGGGCCCGAGGGCTTGAGCCACGTGCCACCGCACGTCCGTGTAGAGTGGCCCGACATGATTCGGCGCGGCGTGGACATCGGCTAACGAGAAGGATCCGCCAGGTGCGCACTCGACTATTCCAGTTGCTGGCTCCGGTCGTCCTCGCCGGGACGATGCTCGGCGTTGCCCCCACGGCAGCTCGAGCCGACGGCGGCATGATCGAGACCGGCACCACGACCTACGAGGTAGTGCCGGGCAAGAACCTAATCCAGGTCACGATCCAGATCTCGATCTACAACGCCACGCCCAACAAGGTCACCAGCACCGGCATCGAGTACATCTTCTGGAACCTCACCGAGATCACTGTCGAACAGGAGGCCGGTCCGGTCTCGGCGACCTCCGACGCCGGCGCCGTGTCTCAGTCCGTCATTAGCACGGACAAGTACTACCGCTACATCGACCTCAACTACCCCAGCGTGTACTACGGGCAGACTCGGGTGGTCACGGCCACGTACTCCATCCCCGCCGCGCCCCACGCCGCCGGCGGCTTCCGCGCCGGGCAGGCTTACGCCAGCCTGTGCGCAGTGGGCAACGGTTGGGACACTGGGACGGTGTCGGTGGTCCTGCCCACCGGATTCAAGTTGTACGTCGACGATGGCAGCGACCTGACGCAGAGCAATGCATCGGGCGACAAGCAGGTCTATTCGAGCGGCACCCAGGCGAGCCCCAACAAGTTCTGGACCTGCGTCGACGCCGAAGATGCCGCCAACCTGACGCACACGCCTCTGACCGCCGCCGGGCAGGCATTCGACATCGAGAGCTGGCCTGAAGATGCGTCGTGGAGCAGCTCGATCCGGACCGATGTCGGCGGTGATGTCGTGAGTCTGGAGAAGCTAACCGGCCTGAAGATGCCCGGCGGCACGATCACCATCCTCGAGGCGGGCGATCAGCAGCTCGGGGAGTACGGCGGCCTGTACAACCCAAAGACGACCACCGCCAGCATCCCCGAAACCGTCCGCGCCGACACTGTGGCCCACGAGCTGGCGCACGTCTGGTTCAATCAATCGCTGTTCCAGGACAAGTGGGCGATGGAGGGTCTGGCCGGCTACAGCGAGCAGGCCGCCGGTGCCGGTAACTACACTCCGTGCGCCGAGCCGGGCGCCTATCCCGGGTCCGGGACGCCGGACCTCAAGGCCTGGCAGCTGCTGACCAACAACTCCACGGCGGCGCAGCAGGACCTTCTGGATTGGCAGTACGCGGCGTCCTGCTACCTGTTCACGGACCTGGCCGCGTCGATGGGCTCCGCCAACTTCAGGAACGTCCTCGACGCCGCCGCGGCCGGCGAAATGGCCTACATCGGCGACATTGCCGACGAGAAGCGCGCCGGCGCGGGGTTGCCCCTCTCTTCGAGAGAGCTGCTCGACCTGATCGATGAACGGGGCATGGTTGCGGCCGGGTCGAGCGATCTCGACGCGGCGCAGAACCTCCTTGCCAAATATGGACTCTTCGACCCGGCGACACTGGCCGCCCGATCGAGCGCGAGAGCCGCCTACCACTCCCTTGCGACCGCAGCCAAGACCTGGAAGATGCCGGGAGTGATCCGCGAGCCCATGACGAACTGGCAGTTCGACAACGCCCAGGCGGCGATGGCGACCGCCAGCCAGATAATCGGCGTCCGCGACGCGATCCAGCAGAAGGTATCCGGACTCAACCTCGACGGCACCGACCTCCAGAAGAAGTTCGAGGCGGCCGCCACTCAGGCCGAGCTCACGGATCTCCTGGCCCTGATCAAGAAGGAGGCCGACGCGGCCGACAAGCTCGATCAGGCGACTCGACTTCAGGACGACAACCACAGCCTGCTGCAGGCGATCGGGTTGCTCGGGACCGACCTGACCACTCCGCTCAAGCAGGCCCGGACCGACCTCCAGAACATCAAGCCCGACGATGCCAGCGCGGCAGCCCAGTCGGTGATCGACCGAATCAACGGTTCGGGCGATCAAGGCCTGCTGCGGGGAGGCGGCGTCGTCGGCGCTCTGGCGGTGCTGCTGCTTCTGCTCGCCCTGGTCATCGCGTTCCGGCGGCGACGGCCGGCCGTGGTCGTGATCGGTCCAGGCACGCAGATCGGTCCGGTGGTGATGCTTCCGCCCGGTCCGATGGACGTGAGTCAGAACACCTGGCAGGCGCCGCAAGGCCCGGGCACGTACTGGCCGCCCGCAGGATCGTGGCAACCGCCCGCAGGATCGTGGCAACCGCCCGCGGACCCGCCCGCGGCCCCGACCGCGTGGCCACCGGCGCCGCCCCCCGCCTGGCCGCCCGCAGGAACGTGGCAACCACCCGAGGACCCGCCCGCCGACCCGGGCTCGGAGCCGCCGTCGATCTGACGCGCCGGGCGGTGCCAGCACTCAACACATACTGGGGTAAACCCCTAATCCTCGGCCCCTAGCGTCCGACTGCTCCGACATGGACTCGATCAACGCCGTCAGCCAACCCGCGACGCAGGCCGCGCAGGCCGTCCAGGCCGGACAGGCCAATACCGCGGTAGGCACCAGCCAGACGGCCACGCCTCCGTCGGGGCTGCCGCCGGCCAGCCTGGCCCAGGCAGCTTCTATCAACACCCTCAACGCCCAGCTCGCCTCGAGCCAGTGGGGCATCGATCCGGCGACCGTCAGCGGCGTCTACGGCGGAGCCGCCGAGTCGGGAGGACTGTTCGCCGGTGACAGCCTGCTGCCGCTGCTCAATAGCCTCAACGGCGCCAACGCCGAGCAAGCGCTCTCGCTAATCGGGATCCAGCCCCCAGCGCCAAGCGGCGCGGCCGCTGCCTATGCGGCGGGCCAGAGCAATGCAACCGCCGCAACCGCCGCGACCGCCACGACCGCCGGATCCGGATCGAGCGCAGGCATCGTCGTCGATCCGCTGTGGGGCCGCTCAGCCTGAACCCGGGCCACGCCCCAATCTGAGCACCGTCCGCGTCCCCGGTGGCGGGCGCGTTGCGTGAATCTATGGCACGCTCGGAGCCTCATCCGCGATCAGGTCCAGCCGCGTGCCCGACGCCGTCACACCGACACCTTCATACCGTGCCCTCTTCGCCGTGCCCGCCATCGGCCGGGTACTGCTCGGCATGCAGGTCGCGCGCATCGCCCAATCGATGATCGGGATCGTCATGATCCTGTTCGCGCTGCAGCGTTACAACGATCCGTCGCTGGCCGGGCTCGTGGCCTTCGCCAGCATCTTTCCGGGCCTGCTCATCAGTCCGATCGCCGGGGCCCTCCTCGATCGCCACGGCCGAGTCCGGCTGATCATCCTCGACTACATCGTCGTCCTGGCGGCGCTGGTGCTGATCGCCACGCTGTCGCTCACCGGCCACCTGACCGCGTGGCTGCTCGTGGCGATAGTGTCCGTCTCCTCCCTCACGGGGCCGCTCAGCAGCAGCGGCCTGCGCAGCCTCTTCCCGCTGCTCGTGCCGGAGCCACTCTGGGAGAGGGTCAACGCCGTCGACTCCAACGGCTGGGTCCTGGCCACGGTCGTCGGCGCGCCGATCGGCGCGGTCGTGGCCCAGATCGTCGGCTTCGAGGTGGCCATGATCGGGATCGCCGTCGCCTATGCGCTGGCGGCGGCCGTGATCTTCGGCTCACCGGACCCGCGGACCGACGTCGAGTCGACCGGCAACCTGCTCCGCGATGCCTGGCTCGGGCTCGTCTACACCTGGCACAACAAGACCCTTCGCGGGCTCGCCGTCTCGCTCTCGATGGGCAATCTCTCCGGCGGCGTGATCGAGATCGTGGTGCCGGTCCTGGTCCTCAAACACCTCGGCCTGGGTCAGGACGTGGTCGGCTACGTCTTCGGCCTGTCGGGCCTGTTCGGCGTGGCTTCCGCCTTCTTCTCCGGGCGGCTCAAGACCGTCGGCCGCGAGCGCCGCCTGATCCTGATCCCGATGGCGGGTTTCGTCTTCACGACAGGGATCCTGCTCTGGCCGGGCAGCATCGTTCCCATCGCCATCTCGATGGCCCTCTCGGGGCTGCTCAACGGCCCGCTCGACATCGCCATGTTCACGCTGCGCCAGCGCTGCACCGATCCGGCCTGGATGGGTCGCGCCTTCACCGTGTCGATGAACCTCAACTTCTCAGGCTTCCCGATCGGGGCTGCGATCACGGGCGTCATGCTCACGATCTGGCCCGTCGAGGTGGCGATTGTCTTCGGCGTCGCAACCAACGCCCTTGCCGTGCTGCTCGGCTACTTCCTGATCCCGCGCAGCGACGGGTAAGAGAAGAGGCCGGGCGAAACGCCCGACCTCTTCGGTACTTCCACTGGGGTTGGGCTTGTCGCCCCGAGGCTAAACCGCCGGCTCTGCGGTCGGCGCCTCTTGCTCGACCGCGAGACCGGCCGCGTGCCTGACTCGCACCTTGCCGTCCTCGACGAGCGAGTACACGACGGGGACGACGATGAGGGTCAGGAAGGTCGAGGTGAAGAGACCGCCGATCACGACCGTGGCCAGCTCCGAGGCGATGATCTCGCCTTCGGAGAGACCCAGCCCGAGCGGCATGAGGGCGAGGATGGTGGCGATAGCCGTCATGAGGATCGGCCGGACTCTCGTCCGCCCACCCGCCATGAGGGCGTCGTACATCGGCATGCCACGCCGCCGGTGTTGCTCCACCAGGTCGAGCAAGACGATGGCGTTAGTGACGACGATGCCGATCAGCATCAGGAAACCTATCAAGGCGCTGATGCCGATTGGTCGCTGGGTGAGGAACAGCGCCGGGAAGGCGCCGATCGTGGCCAACGGCAGGCTGAACATGATGACCAGCGGGTCGATCAGCGAGTTGAAGACCAGGACCATGACGAGGTAGACGAGCAGAATGGCAACCGCCATCGAGACGAAGAGGCCGCCGAAGGCGTCGCTCATCTCCGCGGTCACGCCGCCGAGGGTGACGGTCACGCCGCTGAGCTTGCCATCGGCCTGCAGCTTGTCGATCGCCTTCTGGATCTCGACGGATACGCCGCCGGTGTCCTTGCTCGTCGTGTCAGCCGAGATCGTCGAGGCCGGAGACTGATCGACGCGGCTGATCCGGGCCTGGGTGTCGGCGGACTTGACCGTGGCGATCTGACCGAGCGGCATCTTCGCGGCGCCGACCGGCAGCTGAGCGAGTGACTCGAGCGAGCTGAGCTTGGCATCGACCTGGAGGTACACGTCGGTCGGGGCGCCGCTGAGGCTGACCGTTCCGGCCTTCGTGCCCACCAGGGCGTCGTGGACTTCGCTCTGAACGCCGACGGTCGTCGTGCCATCCATGATGGCCTTGTTCGGGTCGACGTCGATGTCGTACACGGTGGTCGTTGTTGCGAGATCGCTCTTGACGTTGAGCAGGTCCGGCATCGACTTCAGCGCCGCCTGAACCGCCGTGGTGGCGGCCGCCACGTCATGGGTGCTTGTCCCACTGACGACGACGCTGATCGAGCTGCCGCCGGTCATGCTCTGTTGGGCGACCTGGATCTGCCAGCCGGCGGGCGCGAGTCCGACCAGGTCGGCGGACAGCTTGTTCTGTTCGCTATCGAGGTTTGTGCTGGGATCGAGGCCAACGACGATCGTCGCCCCGTTGGAGGCTCCGCCGGTGAAGGCGGCCGCGAGGGCGGAGAGACCTGTGTCGGCCTCACTCGGGACCGTAGTCTCGATGAGCTTGACCTCGGAGTAGTTCTTGAGCTTGGCCTCGACAACTCGGGCCTGCGTGAGGACGGCGGACGACGGCGTGCCCGAAGGCGGCGCGACGCTCACCGAGAGCTGCTTCTGCGAGCCGGCATTGAGGAACTGGGTGGGGATGTGCGGAACGAGCAGTCCCGCGCCGAAGACGAGGAGCGCGGCGATGCCGATGACACTCCAGCGGCTGCGGCGGTTGTGGAGGGCTGCCTTCAGGAGTGGCGTATAGATCTTCTGAACGAGCGAGTCGTGGTGCTCGACGCCCTCGTCGGGGTTGAGCTTGATTCGATCGATGAACAGGCTGGCCATGACCGGCACGACCGTCAGGGCGCACAGCAGCGACGCCAGGAGGGCGAAGGTCACGGTGAGGGCGAAGGGGAGGAAGAACTGACTGACCAGGCCGCCGACAAAGCCGAGCGGCAGGAATACGGCGACGGTGGTCATTGTGGAACTGGTGATTGCGCTGGCGACTTCACGCGTGCCGGAGATGACGGCCTCGCGCATAGGCTCGCCGCGGCCGCGATGGCGGTAGATGTTCTCAAGGACGACGATGGCGTCGTCCACTACCCGGCCGACGGCTATCGCTAATCCGCCCAGGGTCATGATGTTGATGGTGATGCCGGCCACGAGCATGAGCACCAGGGCGGTCATGATCGAGACGGGGATGCTGATGGCGGCAACGAGAGTCGACCGCAGGCTCAGCAAGAAGACGAAGATCGTGATGATCGCGAACAGGGCGCCGAGTCCGCCCTCACGGACGAGACTGTCGCGCGACTCGATGATGAACGTCGAGGAGTCGGAGACGACGTCGATCTCGAACGTGCCGTTGTTCTGCGAGCGGAGTTGTTCCAGTTTCGCGTTGACGGCCTGGACCACGTCGACGGTATTGGCGTCGGAGGTCTTGGTGATGGACAGGACGAGCGATGACCCGGCGTCGCCGTGCTGCGGATCCTTGTTCAGCTCCGCGTAGCCCGTCGGGTTGACCGGGTTCAGCGCGACGCTGCCGAGGTCGCCAAGCGTGATCGGCGTGGGCTGAGTCGCGGTCGAACCGGCGGCCGGCATCTTGACGCCGACAGCAAGTGCGAGCAGCTCCTCCTTGGTGTTGAGGATCAGCTCGTGCTGCGCCGACACGGGAATCGAAATCGTCGACCCACCGGTGGTGACCGGCAGCGACCCGGCGGGCAGGACCAGGTTGTTGGCGGCCAGCACGCCCTGGATCTGGCCGATCGTCACGCTGTTGGCGGCGAGCTTGGCGGGATCGAGGTTGACCACGAGCCGGTACTGCGTCGTGCCCGTGAGATCCACCTTGCTGACGCCGTCGAGGCCCTGGAGGGAAGGCACGATGTTCGACTGGGCCAGAGCGTTCAACTGGTCCGGGGTGGTAGACCCGGTCGCCCTGATGGCGATGATCAACGATGGGAACGCGTTGATGTCGAAGGACTGGATCGTCGACGTGTCACTGAGCCCCAGCGCCTTCACGTTCGAGTCGATCGTCGCGAGCGTGCCCTTGATGTCCGTGCCGTAGGCAAACGAGGCGACGACGAGAGAGAGGCTGTTGACCGAGCTCGAGTCGATGCTCTTGAGGCTCGGCACGCTGCCGATCGAACGTTCGATGGGCTCGGTGACCTGTGTCGAGACATCCTGGGCGCTCGCACCCGGCACCGGGGTGATGACGACCGCGAACGGCAACTGAATGTCGGGCAGAAGCTCCTGCTTGAGCATCGACCACGAGAAGATGCCGCCCAGCAGCAGCCCGATCGTGATTAGCACGGTCACGCTGCGTTTGGCTACGGCTAGCTGTGTCAGACGGATCACAAGTTGCTCCTCGACTCCAATTGGCTCATGAGACGCATTCGGTGATTAGGACCCTCGCCCAAGGCTCTGAGTTCAGGCCGTCATAGATTTCGTTCGTTCCAGGACGATCGCAATGAGGCGCGCCATGTCGGCCAGCTCGTCCTCCTTCAGGACGCCGAGGAAGCGGCGCATCATCTCGAGGCGCATGCCCGAGATCTCCTCGATGAGACGCCGACCGGCGTCGGTCAGGTGGCATTCGACGACGCGGCGGTCATCGAGCCGATGCTGGCGCGCCACCAGGCCATGCCGCTCGACGCGCTCGACGATGCCGCTGGCGGTGGGCAGCCCCACTCCCAGCCACTCAGCGATGCGACTCATCGGCGATGGACCGTGTTTGCCGAGCAGGAACAGGAGGCGCATCTGGCCGAAGGTGAGCTCCTGAGCCACCCAATCGGGGACGTCCGGGCCGTGCATGTCCCACAAGCCGCCGAGCTCGTCGAGGACGGCTTCGATCTCGAGCTGTCGAGGAGATACTTCGTTCATAGGCAAATAGTCTGACACAGAGCGAATAGCTCTGCGTCATCCGAATGAACGAGGCGCGCGTAGTGCGACGGGATGGCTGGAGGATCGGATCGTTTCTGGCACAGATAGGGCCGGGTCGGGACCGGGCCGGCCCCATAGACATCATTCTCGGGTCGCTGGTACCTTTCACATGAAGGCATCCACTGGAGGGCGGCGTGATCAAGCGGGGGAAACCTGAAGGACCCATCAGGTGGACGACGCTGGGCAACGCGCCGTACCCCAAAGCCGACGAGCCGTGCACCGGATTCCTGCTCCAGGCTGGCGGCGCCAACGTCCTCGTCGACATCGGCGGCGGCGTCTTGGGCGCGCTGCAGCACTACATCCGCCTCGAGGATCTCCACGCCGTCTGGATCAGCCACCTCCATGCCGACCACTTCGCCGACATGCCGCTCCTCTACTACGCCTTCGCGTTCGCCGAGAAGCCGATGCGCAAGATCCCGATCCTCGGTCCGGTCGGTTGGGCCAAGCGCGTCGAGGACTTCGTCCGGAGCTCCAGCGACCACCACATGAGCAACTACTTCCAGGTGGTGGAGTTGAAGGACCGCGGCATCGCCGAGATCGGCGATCTGCGGATCCAGGCCCGGGCTGTCGAGCACGCCGTGACGGCGTTCGGCCTGACGGCTCGATTCGGCGATCGACGGCTGGCCTACACGGGGGACAGCGGCCCGTGCGACAACCTGGTCACCCTGGCCAAGGGCGCCCGGGTGCTGGTGGCCGAGTGCTTCGCCAGCGTCATCGAGATCCCGTCGGTGCACCTCTCGCCCGAGGATGCGGGCCTCGTCGCCACCCAGGCCGGGGTCTCGCGACTGGTTCTGACGCATCTGGCCCAGGGCCTCAGCGACGAAGAGGCGATCGAGCGGGCTGCCTCGGGCTTCAACGGCGCGGTCGAGGTCGCCAAGCCGGGGACGCTCCTCGAGGTCTGACTCGGGCCGGCGAGGCGCGCAACGTCAGTGCGCGGCCTCGTCCAGGAGCGACAGGAAGCTCGCCGGTGTGTGAATGGGGAATTCTCCTGCTAGCTGGAGCAGGTGGCCGTCTGGTTTCGCCCTCGATCATTCATAGCTGGGTCTCTGCCGCGTGGTGACCCACCACGCGTTCAGTGCTACCGGCGGTGAGCCCGGCCCTGAGTGCCCCGCTTGCGTGATGCGATCGCGACTCCTACCACCAGCGCGGGAGACAACGCCGCGAGGGTTACAAGACGCGGCGCACCGGCCATCCAGAGCCCTGCCCCGACGCCCAGGGAGAATGCCATCAGCATTTGGAGCCTGGGATCGGACAACTCCTGGAGCATCCTCACTGACTCGGCAGCTCCTCCGGCACCGGCCGACGCTATGCCGGGCAGGCGCGTCCCCACCTCGTCGGCGACGACCCGGGCCCCCGCAACCGCCGCGGCCGCGCCCTCCTGCGCCCTGGACGCCAGGTCGGCGGCGGCGTCGATCACGGTCGCGGACACATCGCTGCCCACGTGACGGGCTTCGGAAGCATTCATCGTTTGCTCCTCCCGATGAAACCGGGGGACTTAGTCATATCTGTACGCCTCGACTGTGCTTGCCTGCGTCGGCCATGAGTCTTCATGCCGTTCTCTGATCCTAGGCCGGATCTGGCGCCTGCCGCGAGGATGAGAACCCTCCTCTCACCGAAGCTGCGTTAGGCTGCCGGGGCCGCGCAGTCGCCGTGCCGGTGTGGTAGGCGCGAGCGGCGGCCATCGAATCGGTCGGGCTGAACTTGCCGAACGTGGGGTCGTACAGCTCGGCCGACGCGAGAGCGGTGGGCCCACCCCGGGCATGGCGTGAGCGGCGGCC
>PLNK01000148.1 GCA_003142755.1 Chloroflexota bacterium
TCTCGAGTGACGGCACGATCGACATCATGTACTGGGCTTCGAGCACTACCGATACGGTCAACGTCCTCTTCGATGTGACCGGCTACTTCAGCGCAAGCTGAGGGCCGCGCGATCCGGCGGCAGACACGATCAGTGCATCGTGTCGGGGCCGCCAGACGCGATGCCGCCATCCATAACAGGGAGACAACTGTCGCCGTCCTCCAGATCGAGGGCCTGGGGCGATCGCCGGGCAGCGCTGAACGGGGGCAGATCATGAAGCGAACGCTGAGCATCCTGGTCGTTGTGCTGTCTGCGGCGTCGATGCTTTCGGCCTGCGGATCAGGCGGCGTGATCACCGCGCCTCCCACTGGGGTTCCCGCGTCTCCGTCTGCGCTTGGGCCCTTGCCCAGGACTACAGCTGCTACACAGACAATGCCGGCAGAGACAGCGGCTCCAGCGACTCCAACACCGGTCGCGCCAACGACGAGTCCTTCACCGACAGTCTTGCCAGAAGTGAGTTATGTGCCTGCGCCGCAGCCGAGCCTGGCCAAGGCAGCTATTGGCGCGCCGGCACTCCCGACGAGTACCCGGCTCGACTTCCTGACCGACCCATGCACCCTCGCGAATCAGGATTACGGATGCTCTTCGCTGCGCGTGGTCTGGCAGGAGACCGATCCGAGCGACGTTACGATCCGGATCTACGCCTTCACGGGCTGTCTCCACACCCCCAGCGCATCGAAGCCGAATGCGAACTGCCTCGAAGACGGCGACACGATCCCGACAGCGTCCTTGCTGCTGCTCGGCACCGCTCCAGCCTCCGACCGCTCTTTCTCGTTCGCCCTCGCCTCAGGCGGCGAAGGAACTCAGCTCGGCCGGATGCCCGGAAACGGTCCGGCCGTCCAGGCCGTTGTTCTGCAGGCCGTCAATAGCAAGGGTGGATCGTCGTTCGCAATCGCCGCAACTTCAACCAGCTGCTACGGGTGCGTTCTCTAGGTTGGAGCCTTGTCATCTCCGCGCATTCCACGCCCAGAAGGACGCCTGACCGGCCTGATGAACTGAACCCGACCTCGCTGACCAACTGACACCGGCCAGTGTGCGCAAATGTGGCGAGAGTCGATGAGCCTGGCTGACTAGCGCGCCAACGACCAGCCCGCCGCTACACAAACCGGTCGCGGTGTCAAGACGAAGAGACAGCCGCAGCGGGTTCGGTGATACTGGCGGCCGCGCCACTCGCGCAGAGCGAGCCGCGCGGCGCCCGGACGAGGGCCGGCTGGGCCACCCGATCGAAGTTAGCTAGTTGTTGTAGATGGCTATCCAATTCACGGTCTCAACCTCCGCTACGTTGACCAGTCCGCTGCCGGTGCTGGCAAACGCGCAGATCCATTTCGCGCTGGCACTAAGGCTTTGGCCAGGTAGACCAACGACGTACGCGTAAGTTGGCGCGATCGCCCACATCGCGATCACCGTGTAGTTCGTGTCAGGAAACGCTGGTGTGAATGTCACGAGGACGCAGTGTTCGCCGATGGGGATTGTGAACTGCCCGGCACGATAGTTGGCAACGCCGGCGGGACCGGTGGCGCCCGAGAGACCGGCCGGACCGGTGGCTCCCTGCGGGCCGGTAGCGCCCGTGGCACCAGTGTCACCGGTGTCACCCTGCGGGCCAGCCGGACCCGTGGCCCCGCCTTGCCCTGGCTCGAAATAGCCCGTGACATCGAGGATGACTTGTGTCGTGTTTCCGCCGGCGGCCCCATAGGTAAGGCTGACTGTGCCACCGGCACCGAGTTGGGCTGTAACTTCGTTGGCAATCGTTTGGCCGGCGCTGAAGTTCAGCGTGGACGTGGTGGGGACGGATACTGGCGCCGGAGTCAGACTCACGTAACCCAGAGCACTCGGCTGGGTGATCGTCAGGTTCGCGGTGATCGCGATCGCGCTCGACGGAACGTTGATCGTTGCATCGTCGGGGAATCGGTCGGTGATTTGGACAGTTCTCGGACTGTAGGGCGTCAGAGGTCCGGAGAGGCCGTTACCTGCGCGGGTGTCCAACACCCGGCTCGGCACCAGCGGGACATACACGGCATTCGAGGCAGCTGACTGGGGCGAGCTACCGATAGCAGCGGCCACTCCGGCGCCGGCACCGACAAGCGTCACGACTCCGACCACCGAGATCAACGCTCGCCCGATCCTGCTTGTGCGTGACGACCGCGGCCATCTCCAGCCCATCTAGATCTCCTCCCCCGCCTCTGCGGGACGTCTCGCCGCTCGCAGCCGGACGGAGGCCGAGCGCCGGGCCAGCATAGCCTTCGGCTTAAGACCCCATACGTCATTTGACGCATTCGCTTGCCGGATCGTGCTCACATGCACCACTGATGAGCGATCGTCCGGGTCGACTGTCAGATCCGATAGGAGGAGGCAAGCGCAGTTCGCCAGCAACTTGGAGCGAGCGAGCAGCCACCGCCAGCGACCGGCACTACCGTTCCATCGTGTTTGCGGCAGCCCAATCTGGCAAAACCGTCGAAAGTGCCGGAGTGACGCCTAGGGGTTGGCCCTCAACCGCGGCTTTGCCCGCCCCTTCGACCACCGACACTTCTCTACGGAGGGCCAAGACCGCTAGCCAGGAGCTAATTCGTGGACGCGATATCAGCCATCCAGTTGAGCACGGCCCAGGTCAGCGCCGTCGGGTTGTCGCCGGTTCAGTCCCAGCAGCCAATTACGCCGTCCGCCTCCGGGGCCGCTCAGGCCACCACCGGTACGACCGCGACCCACGGGCATCGCCACCATCATCATGGCGGCGGGGGCGCGATGAGCGCCGCGGCCCAGCTGCTCGGAATGAGCACGAGCGACCTTGGCTCTGCGCTCCAGAGTGGTCAGAGTCTCGCCTCGATCGCCTCGTCGAAGGGCGTGAGTCAGAACGCACTCGTGAGCGCTCTTGCGTCGACCATAAAGGGGTCGAACCCCAACCTCACCACGGACCAGGCCAGCCAGATCGCGACGCAAATGGCGAACCGAACCTCAGCGGCGCAGACGCCGTCGGTGGCCGGTATACCTCAGGCCGCGGCCAGCAGCTGGACCGCGGGCACACTCCAGACACCGGTTAGCACATTCGAAGTTGGCGCCTGACAAGACCAGCCACCTGCATCCAGATCAGGCTGTAGCAACCCCACCGATCGCCAGCTTCGTCCGCACCCAGGCGTTGGCAACGCCGAACGCGGACCGTCCCTCGCCACACTTGTCGAGCGCCTCGCACTTCGGTAGCGGTGCCAGACGAGATTACGGTCGCGCCAGTAGAGCACCCATGTGGAAGTGGCCGCACCGAAGCGGAGCCCTGCGATGGGATAGCGGGTCCATTCGGGTCCAACTTCCGGAGTCCACGGCGCGCGGGACTCGGCGGCTTGACGCACCGTCTGCACACGCGTACGCTAGGACGTACGTATTAGGATCTATCAGCAATGACCACTGTCACCGCAACCGAAGCGCGCAAGCAGCTCTACAAGCTGCTGGACGACGTGTCCGACTCGCATGAGCCGGTCCAGATCACCGGCAAACGTTGCAATGCCGTGCTGGTGGGAGAGGATGACTGGCGCGCCGTTCAGGAGACCCTGTACCTCGTGTCCATTCCGGGCATGCGCGAGTCCATCATCGAGGGCATGGCGACGCCTGCGGAGGAACTCGACGGCGAACTCCGCTGGTGAGCTGGAGGCTCGTGTACACGAAGCAGGCCCAAAAGGACGCTGAGAAGCTGGCCGCAGCCGGCCTGAAGCCTAAGGCTCAATCTCTGCTGGCGGTCCTCGGAGAGAACCCCTACCAGACGCCGCCCCCCTTCGAGAAGCTCGTCGGCGACCTGTCCGGCGCGTACTCTCGGCGCATCAGCATCCAGCATCGCCTGGTCTACCAGGTCCTCGACGACCGCAAGACCGTGAAGGTGCTCCGAATGTGGACGCACTATCAGTAGGTCGGGCCCTCATGCCGAGACCGCTTTCTGCGCTTACCGGACGCGCTGCAGCCACCGCACCAGGCCAACGACCTCACATTTGAGCGCGAGTGGGACATTGAACAGACTTCCCCTGGCTCACTTCACCACCAGCACGTATTGCTGGCTGGCGCTCTGCCCGCTGACGTCCGTGCCGTAGCACCACACATAGATGGTGAAACTGAACGTGCCGGAGACGGTGGGTGTTCCCGAGATTTGGATCGTGTNNGTGATGGTGGCAGCGTAGGGTGAGCCGACCTGGGCGTCGGGCAGGGTCGCGGGCGAGAACTGGAGCGCCGGTCGGGGCTCGCAGCCGAGCACAGCGGTGAGTGCGATGGCACACGCGATCATCGCTCCGATATAGCCGCAATGCCGACGCCTCCGGCATTGGGCTTCGACATGCGTCGGTGCATTAGCCTGCATGCGACCAGATTAGCGCGCTGTCGAAGCATGGAACGACCGCTCGCGCGTTACCCCTGGTTATCGCAGCAACACCATTGCGGCATCGTGATGCACTGGGCTGCCCCGTTTGATGGCCCTCGTAGAATGGTGTCCCACTTTCTCGAACGAGCCATCCTTTCGCGCCGGGTCGAGATCCGTGAGCGGCGTTTCAGCAAAGCGCCCTGGCGCACCCCCTAACGTCGGGCGTAACCAGACCGACAGAGTCGACTCATACGGTTCTGGGTACGGCCGCTTGATGGCGGCTGCAACCAAGACCCTCGAGCGCTTCGCAATACCGATCCAGGAGTCCTCCGATGCCAAAGCGTGCAAGCCTTGCGCTCCTCATCACGGGGATTGCGCTCGCCCTGCTGCTCAACTTCAAGACCCCCGCGGCGCCAATGACAGCCCCGGCTATCGCTTTCGGGGGTGCGACCTCCGGCTCCGCCGGAAGCGCCACGACCACGGTTCTCGCCGGCACGACCCCGGCGTCGAGCACGCCGACTGCAAGCTCCGCCGACACGACTTCCGCCGCCACGACCGCCGCCACGACCTCGACCACCAGCGCGACGAAGCCGGGGACATACACGGGTACGGCTGTCCGGACCCAGTACGGCACGGTTCAGGTGAAGCTCACGGTCGCTGGCGGCACGATCACCAACGTCCAGGCGCTCCAGTACCCGTCGAACAATCCACACTCGTCCTCGATCAGCCAGTACGCCGTCCCAACCCTCATCCAGGAGGCGCTTCAGACGCAGAGCGCCCAGATCAACGCGGTCTCCGGCGCAACCTACACGAGTCAGGGCTTTGTGCAGTCGCTCCAGTCGGCGCTGTCTCAGGCCGGTGTCTAGCCGGCCACCGGCGCCGGACGCGGCCGCCCATTCGCTCGACTCGGGCGATCCGGCGGCCTCGTACCGTCTCTCTCGGGTGGAGCCGGTCATGGGCACGGTCGTTTCGATCGATGTCCGCGATCGCGACGTGCCGGCGAGCGCGGTCGATCGGGCGATCGACTACCTCCACGACATCGACCGCCGTTTCTCGCCGTACAAGCCCGACAGCGAGGTGAGCCGCATCATGCGCGGCGAGCTCGCTCTCGACGACGCGAGCCCGGACGTCCGCTGGATCATGGGCCTGTGCGACGAGCTCGCCAGGATCACCGATGGCTACTTCGACGCTCGCAAGTACCGATCGGACGGCCTGCCCGACCCGACCGGCGTCGTGAAGGGCTGGGCGGTCGAGGAGGCTGCCTTCATCCTCGTCGACGCCGGCGCCGCCAACTTCCTGGTGAACGGCGGCGGAGACATCGTGGCGCGTGGATCGCCCGAGCCTGGATCGTCAACGCCCTGGCGGGTCGGGATACAGCACCCACTAGAGCGCCAGAAGCTCGCGGCAGTCCTGGACATTCGCGACGAGGCCGTGGCGACGTCGGGCACGTACGAGCGCGGCGAGCACGTCATCGACCCCCACACCGGGCAGCCCGCTACGGAGCTCGTGAGCCTGACCGTGGTCGGGCCGAGCCTCACTTATGCCGACGGGTTCGCGACGGCAGCTTTCGCGATGGGCCGGAAAGGCGCGGAGTGGCTTGCCGGGCGCGACGGCTACGAAGCCTTCGCCATCACGTCCGACGGCCTGACGATCGCGACGCCCGGTCTCCGGCGCGTGGGACAACCGGCGTCAGACGGGATCGCGTAGGAGCGGGCAGGTCATGCAGTGGCCGCCGCCTCGGCCGCGGCCGAGCTCGGAGCCGTCGAGGGTGAGGACTTCGATCCCGGGCTTGCGGTGTCTTCGTCCGACCAGCTTGACCGCCTCCCTCATCTCGCACAGGATCGAGTCTGTCGAGGGTGCAGCCTCCAGCCCAAGAGCGACGGCTGAGGCGCGGACCGCACGCTGAGGGATGACCAACCATGACCACTGATCAGATCGAGCAAGTGACGAGTCTCGTTCGCGAGACTCTTCCAGAGGCCGTTCTCGGCATCTATCTGCACGGCTCGTCGGTGTTCGGCAGTCTCAAGCCGGGGAGTGATCTCGACCTGTTCGCGGTAGTGAGCCGACGAACCACGGATGCCGAGCGACGCAGGCTGGTCGAGCGACTACTCCCGATCTCGGGGCCCGGCGATCCAACGGGGCAGTCGCGCTCGATCAATCTCGAGATCGTAGTTCAGGCGGATGTTCGCCCGTGGCGATACCCGTCCAGGCTCGATTTCCAGTTCGGCGACTGGTATCGCCCGGAGTTCGCCAAAGGAAACTTCGCGCCTTGGAACCCGGCCAACCCCGATCTTGTCGTTCTGCTCGAAATGGTCCGTCAAGCCAATCGCCCTTTGTTCGGCCCGCCGCCGGCTGAGGTTCTCGACCCGATCCCATGGCCCGACATCCGCCAGGCGATGCTCGACAGCGTTCCAGATCTGCTGTCGTATCTCGTCGGCGACGAGCGGAACGTCGTGCTCACGTTCGTGCGAATCTGGACCACCCTTGCGACGGGCGTCATCCGCTCGAAGGACGGAGCGGCAGATTGGGCATTGCCGCTGCTACCGCCGGAACATCGTGCGGTGCTCAGATATGCCCGAGCCAACTACCTCAACGGGGCGCCCGAAGAATGGGGTGATCTCGTACCGCGAGTTCGACCGTTTGTCGACTACGTGATCGGCGAAATCGAGACGGCGGCCGTGAACAAACCTCCGACCCGGTAACGGAGGCACACCAAAGTCTGGCACCATGTCACGGGGCCGGCGGGGGGTTCGTCTGATACCCGATCTGGATCCACCGCTCACCATGCACCTGGGTCACTGCCACGAACCCTGATCTCGGATCGATTCCTCCGGAAGCCGGCGAGCTGGATGGCGCGGCCATGAGCGGCCGTCGCTTCGGCCGTTTCGGGCGCTTGTCATCGCCCGTCGCGGCGTCGATGCTGTCCTACCTGCTGCCCGGGCTCGGTCAGCTGGCGATGGGCCGCGGCCGCTGGGCGCTGCTCTTCCTCGTGCCGTCGCTGCTCGGGCTGGGCTGGATCGCCGTCCAGCTAGGTCAGGGTCTGACCTGGTTCGGGCTCAGCCTCTTCGACGAGACGTCCGTGGCGACGCTGATCGCGATCGTGGCTCTGCTGGGACTGTGGCGCGTCCTCGCGGTCGGCCACGCGTTCCTCACCGCCCGCGGTCGGCGCCGCTGGCCCAAGCTCGAGAGCGCCATGGTGGCGACGCTCGTGCTCTCCATCGTGGTCACCCACGTTGGCGCGATGGCTGGGGCCTGGGCCGTCTACCGGACCGGCGCCGCGATCAACAGCAACGACATGCTGAGCGACAGCTCCCTGGCGGGCGGATCGCCCTTCGCTACCTCCGAGGCGGAGATGACCCAGTCGCCGAACGCCTCGTCGTCGCCCACCGCGTCGCCAACCCAAGAGGCCATCGCGCCGCTACAGACGTACGGCTTCACCTGGCCCAGCCCCACGCCGGCGCCCACCTACTGGTCCAACCCGGACCGGATCACATTCCTGCTTATAGGCGTGGACTTCATGCCCGGACGCTCCCACGCCCTGACCGACTCGATGATGCTGGCCACTCTGGACGTTCATACGAACACGGCCACGATCGTCAGCGTTCCTCGCGACACCGCCAACTTCCGGCTCTACTACGGCGGCAAGGTCGGCCCCAGCTTCAAGCTGAACGAGCTGATGTCCGCGGCCGCCGACCCGAGCTTCGGCTCGCCCGACTCGGGCGTCGAGACCCTCGCCAAGGAGATCGGGTTCCTGGTGGGGCTGCCGGTCGACTACTACGCCGCGGTAGACCTCCAGGGCTTCGTCGACATCGTGCAGGCGATGGGCGGCGTAGATGTGAACGTCACGACCGCGGTCGACGACCCGTTCACGGGCACGTTCGTGCCAACTGGACTGATCCACATGGACGGCCACGTCGCTCTCAAATACGCTCGGTCTCGCGAGAGCAGCAGCGACTACGCGCGCTCGAGTCGCCAGCAGGACGTCCTGATCGCCCTGGCCCGCAAGGTGGCGACCTGGGAGATCGTCCCTCAGCTGCCGGCGATCCTGTCTCTGGCAGGGACGACGATCGCCACCGACTTCCCGATGAAGTACGCCCGCAATTTCCCGAGCGCCTTCCGGCGCGTCGTCACGCCGGTCCAGTGCGTCCTGGGGCCGCCCTACAGCTACCACCCCGACACATCGACCACCGGTGGCACCTGGACCAGCCAGCTGGACATCAACCGAGTGGCCGGGCTGTCGGTCTACCTGTTCGGGCGCGAAAGCCTCTACTACGACAAGCCGGGCATCGTCCCGGAAGCCTGCGCTTCGTAGAGGACCGCGGCAAGCACGACGGGGTCGCCAGGCGCGGTTGGGCCGACGGCTACGACCGCCCGCTTGCCCTACCGAACGTCGCGCGGACGTCCCTGGGCATCTACCGCTACCAGCACGAAGCGTCCGCTCGTTGTGACGGTCCGAGCGGCCGTGTGCCGGTCCTCGGCTTCGAGCACGACTTCCACGGTCATCGATGTGCGGCCGACGGCTATGACGCGAGCGCTCGCCTCGAGGAAGACGCCGATCGGAACCGGGGCATGGAAGTCGATGGCGTCTACGTGGGCCGTGACCACCAGCCCCCGCGCGTAGCGGATGGCGGCAACGCCCGCTGCCTCGTCCATGAACCTCATGGCCTCGCCGCCGAACAGGGTCCCGTGCTCATTGGCGTCCGCGGGCTGGACGAGTCGACCGAGTCGGGTGATGGGCCCGGGGGTCGGCAGCGGCTGAGGTGGCATGCTGCCACCCTGCCCGATTCCGCTCGGCCGCGTCAAGTACCAAATACCGCGCTCGGCTCGCGACTCAGCGCCACGCCGGCGTATGCTCGCCACCGCCGGCCGGACGAGGCCCGAGCTGGGCGGCCGGCATGAGGAGGATCTATGCGTCGTTCGGCTCGCCGCCGTCCAGGCGGTAGGCCCGCTTCGCCAGGCCATACGCCATCTCACGGGCCATGGCGCTCGCCTCCGACTCACCGGCGATGCCACGGATCACCAGGCCCGCGAGCCAATTCGAGCTGGCCCGACGCCAGACGTCGTGGCGGGCCGGGATCGAGCAGAAGGCCCGAGTGTCATCGTTGAAGCCGGCGGTGTTGTAGAGCCCGGCGGTCTCGATGACCTGATCGAAGTAGCGGGCCATCCCGTTCGGGCTGTCGTTGAACCACCACGGCGGACCGAGCAGGAGCGCGGGATAGTGACCGGCGAGCGGGGCCAGCTCACGCGCGTAGGTGGTCTCGTCGAGCGTGAACGCGATCAGCGTCAGCTTCGAATCGCTCCCGAACCGGTCCAGCAGCGGTCTCAGGTTGCGGGTGAACTCGGCGGCTACCGGAATGTCGGCCCCCATGTTGGGCCCGAACCGCTCGAACAGATCGCTGTTGTGGTTGCGGAACGAGCCGACGTGGAGCTGCATGACCAGCCCGTCATCGACGCTCATCCTGGCGAACTCGATGAGCATGTGGCCGGTGAAGCGGCGGGCATCCTCGATCGTCGCCTCGCCCCGCAAGGCACGCGCCAGGATCCCATCGGCTTCGACTTCGGTGAGTGACGCCGTGTACGCCGACTCGACGCCGTGATCGGTGGCGACGGCACCCATTGTGCGGAAGAACGAGCGACGGTCCTCGAGGGCGGCGAGGAACGTGGCCGTCCGCGTGATCTCCCGACCGGTCGCGCCCGACAAGGCGTCGAGCCGATCCCGCCAGCCGGGATCGAGAATGTTGACCACGCCGTCGGGCCGAAAGGTCGGGCGCACGTCACCGGGCCAACTCGACGCGCGGATCGCCCGATGGCCCTCGAGCGGGTCGGCCGCGTCATCGGTGGTGCAGAGCGTTTCGATGCCGAACCGCTCGAAGAGGGCGCGCGGCCGAAACTCCGGGCGGGACAGCGTCGCGACCAGCTCGTCGTACACCGCCCCGGCGTTACCGCCGCAGAGCGGCTCGTCGATCCCGAACACCTCGCGCAGCTCATCGGCCAGCCACAGGCCCGACGGGGTGGCGCGGAACAGGAAGAAGTTGTCGGCGAAGAGCTGCCAGACGCGGCGGTGGTCGGTCTGAGTAGCCGGGCCCGCCGTCTGCCCGTTTCGGGCGGCAACCCCCAGCTCCTCGAGTGGGATCCCCTGCGAGTAGAGCATTCGCAGGACGTAGTGGTCGGGAATGATGAACAGGTCCGTTGGCGTCCCCAGGGTCGCGTCCGGGTCGGCCAGGAGTCGGGGGTCCACGTGGCCGTGCGGGCTGACGATCGGCAGGCCGGCAATGCCCTCGTATAGATCGCGCGCGATCCTCCTTTGGGCTGGATCTGTCGCGAACAAGCGGTTGGCGTCCTGAGTCGGTCCGAGATTCATAGCTTCAGTCTAGGCCGAGTCGCGGCCCCGTTGGCCGGCGAATGGATGGAGCTGTCGCTGGCCGACGATCGCCATCCACCACGCCCCATACAGCAGGCCGCCCACGATCGACGCCGGACCGAGGCCCGAGGCCCGAGACAGGACCGAAGAGGGAATCCGCACTGAATATGTTGTGCGCATCCGCAATCTCACGCATTGATCGGGCCGCTGCCCACACGCCACATTTGACCTGGCGTTTTTGCGACCACCTAAACGCAAGGAGGAGCACCAGCTATGCATCCACGTTCAACGCGACGCCCACGGATGCTCGCACTCGCCCTCGTTGCCGGCCTTGTCGGCGGCGCGGTCGGCCTGACGGGCCCCGCAATCTTCGGCGGGCCCACCGTCGCCGCCGCCTCGACCAACATCTCGCAGGGCAAGCCGACGACCGCATCCTCGATCGAGAATGCCGGCACGCCTGCTGCGAGTGCCACGGACGGCAATACCGGCACCCGCTGGTCGTCCGCGTTCAGCGACCCGCAGTGGCTCCAGGTCGATCTTGGCGCGACCGCCTCGATCACCTC
>PLNK01000030.1 GCA_003142755.1 Chloroflexota bacterium
GGCGCGGAGAACGCTGCCCGGATCCGGCGCGAGCAGGGCTGGCTCGGCCGCGGGCCGTCGGTCGTGGTCACGGACCTGGGCATCTACCACTTCGACGACTCCGGCGAGATGCGCCTCGACTCGATCCACCCCGGAGCCACGCTCGAGCAGATCCGCGACACGATGGGTTGGGAGCCGCGCGTGGCGGAGCCACTCGCCACCACCCCCGCGCCCACCGGCGAAGAACTCCGCCTCATCCGCGAGCAGCTGGACCCCGAAGGCGCCTACACGAAGTAGGGGAGTAGCGGCCGACGAAGGGCCCTAGCGCCGCGTGGCCTCGAGCCTGCCCCGAACCACCATGACTGGGCAGTGGGCGTGGCGGACCACGTAGTCCGAGACGCTGCCGATCAGGAAGCGGCTGACGCCGCTGCGGCCGTGCGAGCCGACGACGATCAGGTCCGCGTTCTCCGACTCGGCGGCAGCGACGATCGCCTCGCCCGGATCGCCGTCCCAGACCAGGAACGTGGCGTTCGCGCCGGCGGCCTTGGCGCGCTGGACGAGGGCCTGGGCCTTCGTCGTCAATGAGTCGCGCGAATCGGCCACGCCGGCGGTCTCGGCCGAGGCCCCGGCCGGGCGCGACGAACCGCCGAGGACGCTGACGACGAGAAGTCGGGCCTCGAGCTGAGTCGCGAGGTCGATCGCTTCCTCGCTGGCGGATTCGGATGCGGGAGATCCGTCCGTCGCCAGCAGAATCGTTTCGATGTGGGACATCACCCTGTCCGTCCGGCCGATGCGCTGGAGTGCTGCCGGTCTTCGTGTCTGGCAAGGGTGGGGGCGCCCCGAGGGAGGGCCAAGTGACCTCCGGCACGTTCCCGCGGGCACAAGGTCGCCGGCCCACCGCCGCGCGTATAGGCCCCGGCCCCATTCGGAGAGTTGGATGTGGCGCAACGACAGGCCGTCGGGCAACACCCGAATCGGCAGCCTGCTAGGCTCCGGGTGATGAGCGCGCCGCAGTCGACCTCGAACGCGAGCCGGGATCAGACCGGCCTGCTCGGCCTGCGCGAGATGTCGGAGGCGCTGGAGCGCTGGCAGGCCGACCCGGCGTCCGAGAGCCACGCCGAACTGGTCGCCTCATTCGGTCGAGTGGTCTCGAGTTCGGGGCTCGGAGGGGGCCATCTCCACCTGGACGCGCCGCCGCTGACCGAGGTCGAGCTGAGGGTCGGCCGCCTGGCGGACCAGGGGGCCGAGACGGCCGGCTTGCGAACCTACGAGCTTCGCTTCGGCGATCGTGCCCTGGCCACGCTCCAGCTCGACGCGCCGCCGGCGGCCGTGTTCTCCGTCGACGAATGTGCCCGCGGTCTGGAGATCGTCATCGGCTCGACGTGGTCGCGAGCCCGGGCCGGCCAGGCCACCGATGAGCTGGCCGCGCTCGACACCGCCACCCGCGGCATCGCCGGCGTGCTGGATCTCGATCGCGTCCTGCAGCTGATCACGGACCGCGTCCGCGAGCTGGCCCATGCCCAATATGCGGCGCTCGGCACTGTGGATCAGGACTATGGCATCGAGCGCTTCATCACCAGCGGCATGACCCGAACCGAGCGCGAGCGAATCGGGCCGACGCCCCACGGCCACGGGCTGCTCGGGGTCATCGCCCACGAGACTCACCCCGTCCGCGTCCATGACATCGGCGGCGACCCGCGCCGATACGGCTTCCCGCCCAACCACCCGGACATGCATTCGCTGCTGGGCGTCCCGATCGGGGCCAAGGGCCGGTCGATCGGTCGGCTATATCTGACCAACAAGCTGCCCTCGGGTGACTTCACCGAGGACGACGAGCGGCTGGTCGAGATGTTCGCCCTCCATGCCGGGATAGCAATCGAGAACGCTCGACTCCACGAGCAGGTCCAGCGACTGGCCATCGTCGAGGAGCGGGAACGGATCGGGCGCGACCTGCACGACGGCATCATCCAGAGCATCTACGCCGTGGGTCTGTCGCTCGAGGACGTGCCGGATCTGATGGCCGACGAGCCTGAAGTAGCCCGCGCCCGAGTCGAGCGAGCAATCGATTCGCTCGATCAATCGATCCGCGACATCCGCAACTTCATCTTTGGGCTTCGACCCGAACTGCTCGAACAGGCCGGGCTGGTTGGCGGCCTGGCGGCGCTGGCCGACGAGTTCCGCGTCAACAGCATGGTCGATGTCGAGCTCGACACGGAGGAGGCGGTCACGACCGACCTGCCGCCCGACCTCATCGGCGAACTCCTGTCGATCGCCCGCGAGGCCCTCAGCAACATCGCCCGCCACTCCAAGGCGACCCAAGGCAGCGTCAAGGTCTGCATCGACGAACAGATCGTGTCCGTGATCATCAGCGACAACGGAGTGGGTTTCGACCCCGCCAGACCGCGGGGCGCGGGCCATCAAGGCCTCGTCAACATGCGCGCTCGAGCCTCGTCTGTCGGTGGTCGACTCGATGTCCAGAGCGAGCCTGGCTCCGGCACGCGTATCATCGTCGAAGTGCCCCGCCGCGAAGCATCCGCCGGGGTCACGGATCGAGGAGAGGAATGACCGACCAGATCGAAGCACGGCCATTGCGGCTTCTGGTGGTCGACGATCACGAGGTCGTCCGACAGGGCCTCGTCTCGCTGCTGGAACGACGCGAACACTTCCAGGTCGTGGCCGAAGCGGGCACCGCGGCCGAAGCCGTCGAGATGGCTCGCAAGTTCGAGCCCGACCTCGTCGTCATGGATGTCCGGCTGCCGGACGGGTCGGGCATCGAGGCCTGTCGTGAGATCCGGGCCGAGTTCCCGGGCACACGGGTCGTCATCCTGACCAGCTATCCCGACGAGGAAGCCGTCCTCTCCGCGATCATCGCCGGCGCCTCCGGCTATCTCCTGAAGCAGATCCGCGGCCGTGACCTCGTCAGCGCGCTGGAGTCGGTTGGGCGCGGCGAGTCGCTGCTCGACCCGGCAGTGACCGAGAAGGTCCTCGACCGGGTCCGCCGCATCGCCACCGGCACATACACCGACGAGTTGGCGCAATTGACCCAGCAGGAGCAGAAGATCCTGCTGCTCGTGGCCGAAGGCAAGACGAACAAGGAGATCGCCTCGGAGGTCTTCCTGTCCGACAAGACGGTCAAGAACTACGT
>PLNK01000174.1 GCA_003142755.1 Chloroflexota bacterium
AGCGTCACCTTCGGCTACGACGCATCGGGCAACCGGACGAGCATGACCGCCGGTGGCTCGACCACGGCCTACACCTACGACGCCGCAGGCGAGCTCAAGAGCGCGGGCTCCACGACCTACCAATACGACCCTGCCGGCAACCGCATCGCCGCCGGCACGAACTCGTATTCCTACGACGACTTCGGCAATCTCGCCTCGGCCACATCGGGCGCGACCACGATCGCGTACCAGACCAACGGCGACGGCCTCCGCGTGGCCGCCACCGCAGGCGGCTCCACCTCTACCTACAACTGGGACGAAGCCGCGGGTCTGCCCTCACTCCTCGGCGATGGCACAAACAGTTATCTCTCCGCCGACACCACGCTCCTCGCCGAGACGGGCTCCTCGGCCAACGCCTTCCCGCTGACCGACGCTCTCGGCTCGGTCCGCGCCCAGACCGACGGCACGGGCGCAGTCACCGTGTCGGCGTCCTACGGCGTCGATGGCACCGTTCAATCGGGCTCCAGTTCGGTCGGCTCGCTAGGCTACACCGGCGGCCTCACCGACTCGAGTGGTCTCGTCTATCTCCAGGCCCGCTCACTCGATCCGACCAGCGGCACCTTCACCGCCCGCGACCCCATGACTCCGGGCGGTCCCGGCATCACGGGGTTCAACCCCTACGCCTACGCCGGCCAGAACCCGGTCACGTACACGGACCCGAGCGGGCGAGAGGCCGTTGGGGAAGCGGTTATCGGCTACGCCAAGCGAACGGCCAATGTCATCTGGAATGCTGCGAATGTCGGCTGGCGGCTTTTCAAGACATTCTCGAAGATCGCTTCGCTCTACGCTCTGATCGCACAAACGGGTTGCTGGGCTACCGGCGTCTGTCTGCCGGGAACCCAGGGTCAATCGGGCGACAACCCCGCGCAGAACCCTGGGATTCCGTTCCCGCCGATCGCACTCCCGATACCACAGCCGATCAGCGATGTCGTGGAGGGGCTCCAGGGACTGGTGGAATTGCTGCACTCGGGCTCCACTACCATAGCTGTCGATCGTCAAATAGAAGCCCAGCTGCCAGCCGACACGGAAGTCTGGAGAGCCTTGCGGTGGCATGACGGGTTGCCAGACCAGTTCAACTGGAATCCTCGAACGACTGATACGGACGGGCTATCGGCGACGCTCGGCGGCGCTGAGCCATTCTGGAGGCAAGGCGAAGCTGAGGTTTGGTTTGCGGCCTCCTTTGGCCGTGCCCCCGTGCCGGGAAACGATTCGATTCGAGGAGCCGACCTGCGGACGTTGCTGGCCGCTGGCTTCTCGGTCGACCTGACTCCGGCCCTTCCGAAAGACCCCTACCATGTATCAATCGGCAGGCTCCAGATGAAGCTAGCGCCCGACGGGCCCACATGGCTTGGCAGCAAGACTGAGCGTGCCGAACTCCGCTCGCGGCTTGAGGCGCTCTTTGTCATACCGGTCTGGGGGAATTGAGCATGGACAACGGCGAACGGCTCGATGGGCTTGTCCGACGGATTGCGTCACCGGATCCTCAGGAAGCCGAAACGGCGGCCGAGGAACTCAGCCGACTGTCGGCAGATGAAGTGGCGGCATTGGTCGGTAGACTGGGATCTGAACGATCGCGGGCAACGATCGCGGCTCTGGTAGCTGTAGGGCCTCGTTGCGTGCCCGCAGTCCTGGAGGCGATTGACCTGCGGGGGCTCGACTGGAGCCACGCCAGCGTGCTGTGGGAGATCCACGACCACCAGGTGGATGGCCTCTTCGTGAAAGAGTTGGATTCGCTCGACCCACGTCACCGTGAGATCGCCGCGCGTGCCGCTGGCGAGATGTCCATACAGGGCTCCATACCGCAGCTCAGGAGACTGCTCGCCGACTCTGACCAAGCTGTCGCCGCTGAGGCTGCGCGAAGCCTGGGGCTCCTCGATGACGCGCCATCCGCCGAGAGGATCGCCGATGTCGCCGATCGAGGCGACGACGAGACCAGGGCGTTCGTTGCGGGAAGCCTGGCCCGACTCGACCACCCTTCAGCTCGTCGGAAGCTCGCCCTGCTCATCGATGACCCGAGCCCTCTAGTCAGGGAGGCGGTCATCACTGGAATTGCACGACGTGGGCTCGCCGATATGGTGCCGGCCATCATCGACAGGGCTTCTCGCGCGGACACGCTTGAGTTGGACTCGATACTGCGCGCCCTGACGGAGTTGGCAGATCGGCGAGCTGTCCCGTTGCTGCACTCTATGGAGGGGAGGCATGAGCGGTCCGATCCGAGGAGCGCCACCCTAGGCGAATTGGCTCAGGCCGCCCTTCTCGCGATCGACACACAGAGGCGAAACTCGGGTGTCTCCGACGGCTGAGGTGCCCGGTCGACACGGTGGCGGCTCGCTGCCAGTAGTTCCATCAGACCGACCGCCTGGGGCAGCGCCCGCGGCATCACGACGAGCTACACCTATGACGCCGCCGAGCGTTTGGCCTCGATCACGACGCCCGCAGGCTCGATCGCCACGACCTACGACACAGCCGGCCGCCGCACGACCATGACCGATACGGTCGGCCACACAACCTACGGCTACGACACCGCCGGTCGTCTGGCCTCGGTCGC
>PLNK01000027.1 GCA_003142755.1 Chloroflexota bacterium
CGGCTCGACGGCTACCGGGTCTGGCTGCGCCGGCCGAGCGACCTGGAGGTCCTGGCCCCGACCACGACGGCTGCCCCCGTGGCAGCACCGACTCCCAGCCCGACGCCAGTGCACTACGACCTGGCGTCGGCCATCGGGACCCGAGGCGCGGCCGTGGACGTAGAGGCGACGACAACGGCGACGGCTGGCCTGCTCGACATCGGCAGCCCGACGATCGTCGTCGATGACGGCACTGCCGCTGTTGCGGTGGTTCTGCCCGCAGGGGCAGATGTGCCTCACGTGGGCATGCGCGTCCGAGTGACCGGCACGGTCGGCACGTGGGAAAGCGGCCCGACGGTCCTGGCCTCGCAGGTCCTCGTCCAGGGCGAACTCCAGGCGGTCGGGCCCCGCCCGGTCGCCGGGCCCCTCGACGGCTCACTCGAATGGCAGCTGGTCCAGGTCTGTGGCCGGGTCGATCGAGTCACCCGGGCAGGCTCGCGGTGGCGCGCCGATCTGACCGTCGACGGGCACCCGGTCGTAGTCTTGGGCGAGCCGGCCGCGGCGATAACCGTGGCTACCACCGCGGTCGGTCGCCTGGCTGCAGTGACCGGAATCGTCCGCCGCTCCACGTCGGACTCGAAGGCGTTCCAGCTGCTGCCTCGGACCGTGCTGGACTTCCATCTGGGGCCTGCGCCCGACGCTCTCGGCGGGGCCGCGGTCCAGCGTCCGGCCGGCTCATCCGGCGCCGCCTCGATGTCGCTCTCCTACGCCGGAGCCGCCCCTCGGAGCGTCGGCATCGATTCGCTGGCGGCCTATCTCGGTCGATCGGCGACCATTGCAGGCCTGGTCACCGCCACGACGAGTGGCACCGTCACGATCGATGACGGCACGGGAGAGGTCAGGGTCGGTGGCCACAGCGCGGCCACTGCCATCGAGATGCTCGAGCCGGGCGATGCCATCGAGGTGACCGGGCTGGTGCAGAGCGATGATCGAGGTCTGATCATCGAGGCCGATCCCGACTCGATCATCGACCTGCCGGGCGATAGCGAAGACGCGGGCCTGACCGGGGACAGCCTGAACGGCATCGTCGCCGCGGCGTCGACGTCGACCCCAGCTCCGTCGCTGGCCGCGGCTGCCTCGATCAAGCGAGCCTCCGCCACGACTGCGCCGCCCGATGGCCCAGCGATCCTGGCGGTCGTGCTGGTGATGCTGACGCTCCTCACCGCCGCCCTGGCCGTCGCCGGGAAGGGCACGTGGCTTCGTCGCACTCGGCTGCCGGCCCCGTTCCTGCGAGCCGCCGGCGCGGTGCGGTTGGTTCATCAATGGCTGGGTTTGGGTCATGGCAGGGGCCAATGAGAGGCCAATCGGCCCCCTCCGCCTCGTGAGCCCCTCGTGGCCACGCTTGACGCTCAACTTTGGGGCCGTCTATGCTCGCACCAGGTGACCGCCGTGGCCACCATCTACGAGGCCAGTTATTGGCGAACGCGACTCCTCTGCATGCTCCGATTGCTGCAGAGAGTGTCACTGGGGCCCAACGGGGAGCACTCGGCGAAAGTCGGGTCGATCGGGATCGGTTTGGAACCGGCACCTATCGGCAAGGCGGCCGTCGCCATTCATCGCCATCAGGTACGCTTGCCGGAGTAGGCACGACCACTAATGTCCGGGGCCACGCCCCGTCGTCACTGGGAGGCTTGGAACAATGGCAGAGGGCTACTGCGTCAAGGACAAGAAGAAGGTCGTTATTCAGAACGCCGAGCGGATCACCATGAAGAATGGCAAGCCCGCGACTCAGGGCACCTGCCCCGACTGCGGCGGCAAGGTCTTCCGAATCGGCGGCTGAACGGCGCAACCGAGAATCTCTTGCGACCCCCGCCCACGCGGGGGTCGCGGCGTATATGGCGCATTTTGCGGTTGGCGAGTGGCCTCGTGGGCCGTCTGAAGACGCTTCGAGGCCGCGGTTCGGCGTCCGGAGGAGGGTTCGGACTGCCTCGGGGGTGATTGCCGGCCCGCTCACCCGGTCGGACAAGCCGGCTCGAATAGGCCGACCGGCCCACTGGGGCCCGAATCCGCTTTGCTAGAATTGTCGAGCATCCCCTCCAAATCAGGAATTGCGAGGTTCCCCCTGTCAGCAAGACCTGTCCTGGCCCTAGATGTGGGCGGGACGAACATCCGCACCGCCGTCGTCATGGACGATGGGTCCAGGCTCGTCATGGCGATGGGGCGCACGCCGGTTGCCGATGGCCCGGCGGCGATCCTCGACGGCTGCGAAGCCTCCCTCCGCGAGGTCCTCGCAAAAGCCCCGGACGACGTCAGGGCCGCCATCGTCGGTATCGGCATCTCCAGCCCCGGCCCGGTCGACCCGTGGCGGGGTGTGGTGGTGGATACCCCCAACATGGGGCCCACGTTCAAGGAAGTGCCCATCGCCCCGGAACTCGGCTCGCGGCTGGGTTTGCCGGCGTTCCTGGAACGCGACACGAATGTGGCCGCCCTGGGCGAGATGGCCTTCGGTGCGGCACGCGACTGCGCCGACTTCATCTACTTGACGGTTTCGACCGGCGTCGGCGGCGCGATCATCACCGAGGGTCGCATCCTTCATGGCCCGGACGGCACCGCCGGCGAGCTCGGCCACACGCCCGTGTCGATGGAGGGCGTCTGCAGCTGCGGCGCCATCGGTCACCTCGAGGCGTTCGTTGGGGGTCGGGTCATGGCCCTGACCGCTCAAGAGGCCGTGACCGCCGGCAAGAGTCCCTTCCTGGCCGCCCGCGCGGCCCAGAAGGGCCTCGAGTGCATCGAGGCACGGGACATCGCCGAAGGCGAAGACGCCGGCGACGAAGCGTGCTCCGCTATCATGGAACGCGGTCGGCGCGCCTTCGCGGTTGCCTGCGTCGGCTTCGTCGATGGCTTGAACCCAACCCGGATCGTCGTCGGTGGCGCGATCGCGGACGCTCAGGGAGATCGATTGCTCGGTCCGGCCCGGGCCGAGGTCGCAGCCACCGCCTTTCGCACGCCCCGCAGCCGGGTCCAGATCGTCCACGCCGAACTCGGCAAGGACGTCGGCCTGGCCGGCGGACACCCACTCGTGATCGCGCGTCTCGGCGACCCGGCCTGGCGCGGCGGTCGGGCCACTACCCATCCCGCGAACGGTTGACCGAGCGCGGCATCGATTCTGGAGGTCATAACATGGCAGTTCGTGTAGGTATCAATGGTTTCGGCCGCATCGGCCGACAGTCGCTCAAGGCGATCCTCGAGCGCGCCCCCGGACTCGAAGTCGTCGCAGTCAACGACATTGTCGACGTCCCGACCAACGCCCTCCTCTTCGCCCACGACTCCACCTACGGCAACTTCCACGGCACGGTCACGCATACCGACGACGCGATCGTCGTCAACGGCAAGACCATCAAGGTCTTGCAGGTGACCGATCCTTCCCAGCTGCCGTGGAAGGACCTGGGCGTCGACATCGTCATCGAGTCCACCGGCCGCTTCACCGAGGCCGACAAGGCCCGCGCCCACATCACCGCCGGCGCCAAGAAGGTCCTCATCAGCGCTCCCGCCAAGGGCGAGGACATCACCATCGTCCTCGGCGTCAACGAAGGCCTGTACGACTCGGCCAAGCACGTGATCATCAGCAACGCCAGCTGCACCACCAACTGCCTGGCCCCCTTCGCGAAGGTCCTGAACGATTCGTTTGGGATCGAGAAGGGCTTGATGAACACGATCCACAGCTATACCAACGACCAGAAGATCCTGGACGTTGCCCACAAGGATCCGCGCCGCGCCCGCTCGGCCGGCCTCAACATGATCCCGACGACGACCGGCGCCGCCAAGGCCCTCGCTCTCGTCATCCCGGAGCTCAAGGGCAAGGTCGACGGCTTCAGCCTGCGCGTCCCGACCCCCACCGTCAGCATCGTCGACTTCGCCGTCAACCTTCGCGACGAGACCACCGCTCAGGCGATCAACGATGCCTTCCGGGCGGCCGCTGCCGGCCCGCTCAAGGGCATCCTCGGCGTCAGCGACGAGCCGCTCGTCTCGATGGACTTCAAGGCCGACTCTCGCTCCTCGATCATCGACTCCGCGCTGACCATGGTCATCGGCGGGACCGGCAAGTTCGCCAAGGTCCTGTCCTGGTACGACAACGAGTGGGGCTACAGCTGCCGCGTTGCCGACCTGACCAAGTTCATCGCCGAGCGCCTTTAGTCGGGCGCAGGGTATTGGCAGCCGCGGAAAGGCCCTTCTGGGCCTTTCCGCCCAAGGCCACCGGCCTCCCGGCCGGTGGCCCGAGGTCAAGATGAACAAGCTCACCATCCGGGACCTGGACGCGGCAGGTAAGCGCGTCTTCGTCCGCGTCGACTTCAACGTTCCCCTCGAGGATGGCAGGATCACGGACGACAGCCGGATCGTGGCCGCCCTGCCGACGATCAAGTCGCTGCTGGCCCAGGGTGCGATCGTCATCCTGGCCAGCCACCTCGGCCGTCCCGACGGCAAGGTCCAGGACAGCATGCGCCTGCGCCCCGTTGCCGAGCGCCTGTCGCAGCTGCTCAAGATGCCGGTCCCGGTCACGGGCGACGCCCTTGGCGCCGGCACCGAGGACGCCATCAATCGCCTCAAGCCGGGCGAGTGCATCCTCCTCGAGAACCTCCGCTTCCACGCCGAGGAAGAGAAGAACGATCCTGCCTTCGCCAAGGCGCTCGCGAGCTACGCCGACGTCTACGTCAACGACGCCTTCGGCACCGCGCATCGAGCCCACGCCTCCACGGAGGGCATCGCCCACATCCTGCCGGCGTATGCGGGCCTGCTGATGGAGAAGGAGATCGAGTTCCTCAGCAAGCTCATGGAGAACCCGGAACGGCCGTTCGCCGCGATCATCGGCGGGGCCAAGGTCTCTGGCAAGATCAAGGTCCTGCGCAACCTGGTCGACAAGGTCGACATCCTCGTCATCGGCGGCGGCATGGCCAACACCTTCATGCTCGCCCAGGGCAAGGCTGTCGGAAAGAGCCTGGTCGAGCCGGATCGCGTCGACGATGCCAAAGCGATCATGGAGTCTGCGGCCAAGCACGGCACCAAGATCATTCTGCCCATCGATGTCGTCGTGGCCAAGGAAGTCACCCGGGGCAGCGAGTACAAGACCCTCGCCGGGGACAAGGTGCCGGCCTCCTGGAACATCGTCGACGTCGGCAAGCAAAGCATCGAAGCCATGCGCAAGGCTCTCGAACCGGCCCGTACTGTCTTCTGGAACGGCCCTCTGGGCGTCTTCGAGATCCCGGCCTTCTCGGTCGGAACGAAGGAGATCGCCCGCTTCCTGGCGGGTCGAGCCCAGGCGGGTGCGACGGTCGTCGTCGGTGGCGGCGACTCCGTTGCCGCGGTCGAGCAGCAGGGCCTGGCCGACAAGATGACCCATATCTCAACGGGCGGTGGCGCGTCGTTGGAATTCCTCGAGGGCAAGGAGCTGCCCGGCGTCGCCATCCTGCTGGACCGCGGGCCAGCGGCCGCAGGTGCGTGAGGCGCTGGCCGGTCGCCAGCTGAACGCCGGCGACATTTCCGTGTGTCAGAGACCTGCCGGGGGTTCCGGCGGAATGGAGCCAATATGACAGCAATCGATTTGATCGAAGCCCGCCAGATCATCGACTCGCGCGGCAACCCGACCGTCGAGGTCGACGTCGTCCTGGTCGACGGTTCGGTCGGCAGAGCGGCGGTTCCGTCGGGCGCCTCCACGGGCGCCAACGAGGCGGTCGAGCTGCGCGACGGCGACAAGACCAAGTACGGCGGCAAGGGCGTGCTCAAGGCCGTTGCCAATGTTCGCGAGATCATCGCCCCCGAACTGCTCGGCACCGACGCGTCCGACCAGGCCGGCCTCGACGCCGCGCTGATCGCCCTCGACGGCACCCCGAACAAGGGCAAGCTCGGCGCCAACGCGATCCTGGGCGTCTCTCTGGCGGCGGCCCACGCGTCCGCGGCCAGCTACGAGATGCCGCTCTACCGCTACCTCGGTGGCGTCGGCGCGCGCATCGTGCCGGTTCCGTTCTTCAACATCCTCAACGGCGGCAAGCACGCCGTGAACTCCACGGACTTCCAGGAGTTCATGGTCGCGCCGGTCGGAGTTGAGACCTTCGCCGACGCGCTTCGAGCCGGCTCGGAGGTATTCCATGCCCTCAAGTCGATCCTGAGCGCCGAGGGCTTCTCGGTCGGCCAGGGCGATGAGGGCGGCTTCGCGCCGTCGCTGCCGTCCAACGAGGCCGCGGTCGAAGTCATCCTGCGCGCCATCGAGAAGGCCGGCTACAAGCCGGGCGACGAAGTGGCGATCGCCCTCGACCCGGCCACCAGCTCGGTCCTGGTCGAAGGCACCGGCACTGCCGGCAAGACCGGCCAGTATCGCCTCGAGCGCGAAGGCCGCACCCTGGACTCCGGCCAGCTCATCGACCTCTGGGAGAAGTGGATCGCCAAGTATCCGATCATCTCCCTCGAGGACGGCCTGGCCGAGGACGACTGGGCCGGTTGGGCCGAGCTGACCAAGCGTCTCGGCTCCAAGGTCCAGCTCGTCGGTGACGACATCTTCGTGACCAACCCCGAGTTCATCGCTCGTGGTATTCGCGAGTCGTCGGCCAACTCGGTCCTGATCAAGCTCAACCAGATCGGCACGGTCACCGAGACCGTCGACGCGATCGCAATGGCCCGCCGGGCCGGCTGGACCGCCATGGTCAGCCACCGCTCGGGCGAGACCGAGGACACGACCATCGCCGACTTCGTGGTGGCGATGGGCACGGCCCAGATCAAGACCGGCGCCCCTTCTCGCTCAGAGCGCGTCGCCAAGTACAACCGCCTCCTCCGCATCGAGGAAGAGCTCGGCGACGCTTCGCTCTACCTCGGCCGCCAGGCCCTCGCCGGCGCCACGCCGTAGCGGGTTCCGCTCATCGCCAAAGCGGGCCGGCCTTTCGGGGTCGGCCCGTTTGATTCCTGGGGCAAGAGGGAATCGCGGGTCCAAGTCCTCTCGCCCGACCACCTGTCGCATTCAGGCGCCAGCCATTCGAACGCCTTCTCTGGCCCTGAGGGACGTCAGCTACGCAGCGGCCTGGCCGATCTTGCCTAATGCTCACCAGGATCACATTGGGCAAGGGAACGGGTGAT
>PLNK01000081.1 GCA_003142755.1 Chloroflexota bacterium
TCGTAGCAGATCAGGCGCCGCCGCGTGTTGACGCCGGCCCGCCGCAGCAATGCCCAGATGTCCTCCGCCGGCCGGAAGCGCCCCGTTCGAGGTTCGGTGGTGGCGGCCGCTGGGACATTGAGGGCGCCGGGGATGTGGCCCAGCCGGCGCGTCGTCCCGGCGTGGCCGGCATACTCCGACGGCGCTCGCGCGTCCAGCAGCTGGACATCTACCGAGCCGAGCATATCGCGAACTTCGGCCGCGCTGAGGCGCAGGCGCGACTCCATCCGCGGTGTGAATGTGGTCGGCGGCCGCAGCTCCAGCGCCGCAGAAACCGGCTGCGCCAGGGCGCGCCAACCCTCGATCCCGCCCATCAGGATCCGCGCCGAGTCGAAGCCGTAGACGCGCAGGCTCCACCAGGCCCGAGCCGTGCAGGAGTTGCCGGTGTCGTCGTACAGCACCGCGACCATGCCGTTGCCCAGACCGACCCGGCCAAGCGCCGCCGTGACCCGCTGCGGGCCGGCCAGGAGCAGGAGGTTGCTGTCTTCGTCGGGTTCCACGAGGTCGGCGCGCCAGTCGAGATACGTGGCCCCGGGAATGTGGCCGGCGGCATATATGCGCCGCCCGGAGCCATCCGGCCGCCAGCGGGCATCGAGAACCTGGAAGCCGGGCCGGGCGATGTTCTCGGCCAGCCATTCGGGCGTCGCCAGCAGTTCCGGTCGCCGGTATCCGATGATCCCCAAGCTCGACCCTCCCGCGAGATGGGACTCCGTGTGCTGCCCTCTATCATAGAAACCCATGGTTGGCCCATTCATGCCCGACGACGAGAAGCTGCCGGCGATCCGCGAGGCTCTGCCCGCCACGGCCGCGGGCATCTACCTGAACACCGGCAGCTGCGGACCGCTGCCGCGCGAGACCGCCCGGGCGATGGCCGAGCTCGAGGGCATCGAGCTGCGCACCGGCCGGGCCGACATGGCGTACTGGAAGGACTCGGCCGAGCGCATGAACGAGGCCCGCGCGGCCGTGGCGGCGGTGCTCGGGACCGAACCGCGCCGGATGGCGTTGACTCATGCCACGACCGACGGCATGAACGTGGCGACATGGGCGGTCGACTGGCAGGCGGGCGACAGGGTGGTCACGACCTCGCTCGAGCACTCCGGCGCGCTGGGGCCGCTGTGGGCGTTGCGCGACCGTCGGGGAGTGGAGCTGGCCATCGCCGACATCGGCACCGGCGGCGATCCTGCCGAAGTGCTCGCGGCGCTGGATCGGGCGATCACGCCGAAGACTCGGCTGGTCGCGCTCTCGCATGTGACGTGGGCCACCGGCGCCCGCCTCCCGATCGCCGAGATCGTCGAGCTGGCGCACTCGCGCGGAGCGCTGGTCGCAGTGGATGGCGCGCAGGCGGTCGGCGCGATCCCCGTTTCGGTCGAAGAGCTTGGCGCGGACTTCTACGCCGTTCCGGGCCAGAAGTGGCTGCTCGGCCCCGAGGGGACGGGGGCCGTCTACTGCGCGCCGTCGGTCCTGGATCGGCCGCGCCTAACCTTCGCCGGCTACGCCGCCTTCGAATCGCTCGACCTGGCCGCCGAGGGCAAGCTCTGGCCCGACGCCCGGCGCTTCGAGATCGCCGGCTACCACCAGCCTTCAATCCTCGGCTTCGCCCGAAGCACGGCCTGGCTCTCGATGTACGTCGGCCTGGATTGGATCCACGAGCGAACCGCGCGCCTGGCCGGCGAGGCGGCGGCGATGCTGGCGGAGATCCCGGGCGTCGAGGTCGTCACGCCGCGCGACCGCATGGCCGGCCTCGTGACCTTCCGCATCGCCGGCTGGAAGGCCGGTCCCGCCCTCGGCGAGCTGTCGAAGCGGACGCTGTGCATCGCCCGCACCATCCCGCCGCTCGACGCGATCCGCATCAGCGTCGGCTTCTTCAACACGGACGGCGAACTGCGCCGCTTCCGCGACGGCGTCGCCCTCGTGGCCGAGCACACGCCCGAGACGATCCCGCACCGTGCCCAGATCGAGGTCCTGCGCGGCGGCGTGGACTAGAGGACGGCGCCCGGCAGGTTCGCCCCGTGGTGTACGATCGTGCCCCGGCGGGGGAGTAGCTCAACGGTTAGAGCATGGCTCTTATACAGCCCCGGTTGGAGGTTCGAATCCTCCCTCCCCTACCAGACCTCCGCCGGCCTGAGGGCGCACGTTGGCGCGTCGGTCTGCCCAGACGGACCAAAAGGGGGGATCGATCATGACCGAGAACGAGGAGGATCGGCTCGCCGCGAGTCGCCGAGCGATGGGGCTGACGCGCCGGCCATCTCGACTGGCGGCGCTCGCCGGTCTGGCGGTAGCCGCGATCCTCGCCGCAGGCGCGCTGGCCCTGGTGGCCAGCCGGTCGAGCGGGCCGGACCTCCGGTCGGCGGGCGGTACCACCTGGCCGGCGGGCGGCATCGACTGGCATCTTGCGGGCCACGTTCCGGCCGACTTCATGTTCGGCCCGTATCTGGCCTCGCTCAACGGACGGGTCTACATTGCCGGATCCGGCAACTCGACGGGTGTCTGGTCCTCGACCGACGGGGCGACCTGGCAGCAGACATCGGGGCCGGGCGCGATCGAGAAGGCCGCGCCGGGGTTCGTTGCGCGGGCCCTCTCCGATGACGGCCGTGGCGGTCTGCTCCTTGTCGGTGCCATCGTCACCGGTGAAACGTCCGTGCCCGTGGCACTTCAGTCGACGGATGGCGTGGCGTGGACAAGCGCGCCGATGACATCGGCTTCAGGCGAGCTGGTCGGTGTGGCGACCAGCTCGGGCGAGATCGTCGCGTTCGGTGACCATGTCGCAGCGAGCACCGATGCCGCGGCCGGCTTCACCTATGGGCTCGACGCCTGGTCGTCGACCGACGGCGTCACCTGGACCCATGTCCCGTTGCCCGACTCGACCGGCTACCAGGCCATCGCGGTTACGTCCTGGAAGGGCGGATTCGCCGCGATCGCACAGCCGATCGCCGGAGGTTGGACCGCCAGTGTCTGGATGTCGACCGACGGAATCGCCTGGCAGAAGTCGCCAAACGATCTCTCTAGCCTGGGGCCGAGCACGATCTCCGCAGTCGGCGACCGTGTTGTGGCCATGGGGTCGCACCTCGACAGCAAGCTCGGCATGGTGCCGTCCGCATGGTGGTCGACCGATGGTCGAACATGGGTCGAATCCACACCGCCAGTCCGCGATCCGGCTGTGATGTTCGACGCCGTCGCGACGGTTGGCGAGAATCTCGTGGCCATCGGGTCGAGCCATATGGCCACAACTCTCGAGCTCACCGTCGGCGCCTCGGAGAGCACGCCGTGGAGCCAACCGCCGGAGAGTGTCTGGGTCTCCGGCGACGGCAGCGAATGGCGCCTCCTGCCGGCGAACCCGATCGTGACGATAGGTTCGATCCTCAACACCCACCTGACGAGTCTTGGCGGCCGAGTCGTTCTGGCCACCACCGCCGGCCAGTCTGTCCAGGTCTTCCTGGGCGACGTGATTTCATGACGCGCGCAGATCGGCGGAGGCGAAGGGCTTGAGCCGAGCCATCATCTGGGACTTCGACGAGACGCTGGCGCGACGGTCCGGGCGGTGGAGCGACACGCTCGTGGAGGTCATGAACCTCGAGGCGCCGGGCCACTCCTGGGCGGCATCGTCATTCGTGCCGGGCCTCACCAGCGGGTTCCCCTGGCATGAGTGGGAACGTCCACACCCCGAGCTGTCCGACCCGGATCGATGGTGGGAATCGCTTCGACCAGTGCTTCGAGGCGCTCTCGATCAAGCGGGCGTGAGCCACTCGGTCGCCGAGAGTGCGTCGAAGCGCTTCCGCGCGGAGTACCTACGCCTCGACCGCTGGTCCGTGTTTGCCGACACTCGGCCGGCGCTCGAGCGGCTCCGGCGCGGCGGCTGGCGCCACGCGATCCTGTCGAACCACTGCCCCGAGCTGCCGGACCTGGTCCGCGGACTCGGACTGGCGGAGTACTTCGACGTCGTCCTGACGTCGGCCGCGATCGGGTTCGAGAAGCCCCACCCCGAGGCGTTCGCCTGCGTCATGCGCGAGCTCGGAAGCCCGGAATCGGCGTGGATGGTCGGCGACAGCGCCGAGGCCGACATCGACGGCGCTCGTCGTGCCGGCATCCCCGGGATTCTCGTTCGTCGGCCGGCGCCCGGGTTCGACTACGCGCCCGATCTGGCCGTCGCGGTCGACATGATCGAACGGGCGCCGAACATCGGCTGATCGCCCTCAGCCTCCTGCGGGCACCCGCGGATGGGCCACGAAGAAGTCGGCGATCACGCGCGAGGCGTCGCTCGGCCAGCAGTGGCAGCCGCCGTCGATAATCAGCGTCTCTACGGTGCTCGCCCCTGAACAGGCCCACGCAGTCGTGGTGGCGGCGCCGTCCACCGCCACGGTCGGCGGCTCCGAACAGCCGTCGAGCGAGCGCCAGCGGGCGATCACGTCGGCCATGGGCGAGAAGACGATGTCGACCCGGCCGCCGGCCATTGGGATGGTGCCGTCGGCCGTGCCGTGGATCGCCAGGACGGAGACGGGCCGCGTGATCGGGCACGGTACGTCCGCGCTGCCACTCGCCGTGGCCATGTTGCCCGACACAGGCGCGATCGCCGCGACCACGGCCGACAGCACGCAGCCGAGGCGGTAAGTCATCATTCCGCCGCGCGAATGGCCGGTCACGTAGACGCGATCCGGATCCACGCCGTCGGAGGCCTCGATGCTGGTGATGAGCTGGCGGATGAAGACGACATCGTCGGCGCCGGGATGCTGGCCCCAGGTCGGCCCGCTGCCGAACGCGTCCCAGCCGTCCGCGACACCATCGGGGTAGACCGCGATCCAGCCAAGCCGGTCGGCCTGGGCGTCGAAGCCGGTCATCGTCTCTGCCTGGAAGCCGCTGCCGAACGAGCCGTGGAGGACGACGACCAGCCCGGGCCGGGCAGCCACGTTCTGGGGTCGATAGATCCGGTAGGTGCGATCGACCTCACCTTCCTGGAGTCGCACGACCGTCGTTCGACCGGTCAACTGATTGGCGATGGTGGGCCCGTAGGCTTTGACGAAGGACCCCGACGCCCCGACGACGCCGACGACGGCCGCGAGGGCCAGAGCCACCGACGCCTTGCGGCCGGGCGCCGGGATCGGCCAGCGACGCTCGAAATCGAAACTCTCCGACCAGCCGAGCAGCCAGCCCCCGACCGCTGCCGACCACGCGGCGGCCAAACCCTCGACCGGCTCGATGGCCAGCAGCTGCGGCTGCGGTGCCGAGCGTGCGGACCAGGCCGTCGCCCATACCGCGACCACGACCATGGCCACGGCCAATCCGGCCGAGAGCCAGGCCAGTCCCGGACCGATACGTCGAACCGCGACCGCGGCCATGACCAGCCCCAGCGGCACGAACATCACCACGAGCCAGGCGGCCAGGGCTGCCGGGCCACTCACCGAGTAGCCGCCCGGGTCGCTTGGCAGCTGCAGGGCCAACAGCAGGCGGAACCCGAGGAGCGCCGGCACCGGGCCCAGCGCCGCTAATCGCAGTCGTGGCGACGCCGCCCGCACCGCCAGGCCGAGGCACGCGGCGGCCTCGCAGAGACCCATGACGGCCACGGCCAGGACGAGCGGCAAATGCCAGGTCGGATCGCTGAAGAAGCGTTCCGGCCGCGAGATCAGCGAGTGACCGACGTTGGAGCGGCCGACCTCGATGACCGCGACGATCGCCCAGGCGATCATTGCGAGAAGTCCGGCCCGACCCGCGGCCCGTAGGAATCTGGGATGGCCGGTCGTGGCGGCAACCAAAGGTCTGGTCATTGGAGCCCCTCCGTTGCTGTGACTCCGGGCATTCTGCACGCCCGCGCCGCGCTCGCGCTCGACAGAAGTCCCTTTGACCGCGAACCGCCGCGCCTTACGATGTGTCGACGCCACCATCCCGGACTGGAGGAACGGTCACCTGATGAGCGATTTCCCGCCCGACAAGGCCGCCCCGCAACCGGGGGCAGTGGGTTCCGGAGCGCCCGCAGGGGCACCCTCCGGAACGCCGCACTGGGCAACTCCTGCCGTGCCTCCCGCTCCGAATATGGATTCGGCGCGGCCGACTTCGTCGGTTGAGGCAGCGTCTGCCCCGACTGCGGCCTCGGCTCCCGCGGCCGCCCCGACCGACGTGCCGCCGTGGGGGTACGCGCCGGCCGCTGCCACTCCGCCGGCCGCGGCGCCCGGACCCGTGGGCTGGCCGGGAGCCGTGGCACCGCAACCGCAGGGCTGGCCCGGACCCATGCCGGCAGCTCGCACCTTCGCCTTCAACCGCGAGCGTTGGCTGCCGACAGCCGTCGTGGCAACGATCATCGCGGGTGTCGTCCTGGGCGGGATCGGCCTCGACAAGGTCGTCGCCGCCCCAAGCGCCGGCATGGTCGTGGTGGGTGGCTCGGTGACGATCACCGCCGCCCCTGGCTGGGTTCTCGCCCCAGCGCAGGACGCCACGTCATCCGGCGTCGAGCTGCAGAAGTCGGACGCCATTCTGACGGCCCAGGTCGTCAGGTCGAGCTTCAGTGGCAGTTCGGCCTCGATGCTGTCGGACGAGGAGCAGTCCCTGCAAGGCGACACCGCCACGGTCACCTACGGCTCCTCCAACCACACCACGATCAGCGGCCACGACACAACGTACGTTGCCTTCAACGCATTGGTGACTTCCGGTCAGAGGTCCGGCATCGTCGACGGCGAGCTGGTCTGCATGGTCGTCAACGCCGACGCCGTAGTCATCGTTGTCGGGGCGCCCCAGGGTGACCTCGACCCGGTCATCGACGACGTGACCGCAATGCTCGAGAGCGTAGGGGTCGGACAGTGACCGCCTTCGTCGAGCCGGGTTCCTCGGGAATGCCGGCCCCATCGGGCCCACCGATCGCACCGACCTCGGCCGCCCCGCGCTGGGGCAAGCAGGCCAGCATCATCCAGCCCACTCAGCCGGCCTTCTGGCTGTTCTGCGTTCTGCTCGCCGTGGGCGGCTACCTGTTCGTCCAGGAGCAGTCGCTGATGAGCGGCCTGACGACGGCGTTCGTGCTGTCGTGGGTTCTGGTCCTGGCGTATGCGGTGCCGGTGGCGGTTGTCATCTATCGGCTCGATCTGTTCGAACGCGAGCCGAAGCTGATGCTCGCGGCCGCCGTGGTCTGGGGCGGCGTGGTGGCGACCAGCCTCGCCTCCAACGCCAATGAAGCCTGGCTGTCGCTCCTGAGCAAGGCCGCGTCGCCCGATTTCGCCACCCAGTGGGGCGCCGCGATCGTCGGCCCGGGCGTCGAGGAGACGCTCAAGCTGATGGGGGTCGTCATCCTCTTCCTGATCGTCTCGAGCGAGTTCGACGGCGTCATGGANNGTGGCGTCGACGCCCGGTGCTGTCGATCAATCCGGACCCGTCCTCGATACCTTCCTGATCCGAGTCGTCGGAGGAGGCCTCTACGGCCACGTCCTCTTCACCGGATTGACCGGCACGGGCTTCGCCTTCTTCGTCACTCAACGCGCCGCGGCCATACCGAAGCGGCTCCTCGGGGCCGGGCTGTGCATCGTCGCCGGGGTGTCGGCCCACGTCGTCTGGAACTCGCCGTGGATGGATTCGATCCTGGCGACGACCGGCGGGGCCAATCCGAGCGTCGTGCAGTGGGTCGAGTACGGCACCCTCAAGGGCATGCCGTTCCTGATCCTGCTCGGCGTGCTGGTCATGTTCGCGACCCGGAGCGAGGAATCCAACTACCGCGCGATCGTCGCCGGCGAGCCCGATCCGATGATGGTGACCGAAGACGAGATTCGGTCGCTCAGAAGCCTGTGGGCTCGGCGATCGGCTCGATCGGTTGCCGGCCGACTTCGAGGGCCGGCCGGCGCGCGGCTGACCGGACGGCTGCAGGCGGCCCAGATCGAGTACGCGATGGTCCGGAGCGGAGCCGACACGCTGATGGCTCCGGCGCTCGAAGCCCAGCGCCTGAAGATTCGATCCATCCGAGCCGAACTCGCGGCCGTGCCATTCGTGCCCGTACCGCCGACTCCCGCGCCCTACTCACAGGTGCTTGCGCAGGTGCCAGTCGCTCCGCCGGTTTCGGCGCAGCCGGCTGGACCAGCGGTCGCGGCCCCCGCGCCCGTCGCCGAGACCCCGGCCCCGTCCACCGCAGCCTGGGCTGCGCTAGTAACCGAGCCGTCCGGTGCCTCTTCCGGCTGGGCGCCAACCCACGCCGTCCCCGCGGGCGGGATTGCGGCCTGGGAGGTCCCCGACCCTGCGCGTCCGCCAATCGCCATGCTGCCCGAACGTGTGGAGTTGATCGTCCTGGCGCAGGCCGGGGCGTGGGCCCAGGTTCGCGGCGCCAACGGCTGGACCGGCTGGGTCGACGGCCGGCTGCTTGTCCAGAGGCGCTAGCCACCGCCGTTGCATCAGCAAGGCTTCCGCTTCGAGCTGAAGGTGTCGCCCGGCTCGCTCGCGCGACTCGGACAGTTGCCAGCCCGGCCGCCAGCCAGAGGGCAGAGCTAGTCCTGGACCGCCTCGATCCGGATCCTGGCATCCACGATCACGGCTCCCTCGGGACGGACGATCACCGGGTTGCAGTCCATCTCGGCGATCTCCGGGTGCTGCTCGACCATTGCGGCAACCCGCAGGAGCAGCTCCTCGAGGCCGGCCACGTCGCACTTGGGTGCGCCGCGGAAGCCATCGAGAAGCGGGAACGTGCGCAGCGACGTGACCATCTCGTGGGCGTCGCGGTCGGTCAGTGGCGTGATTCGGACCTTGACGTCCTTGAGGACCTCGACCGCGGTGCCGCCGGCTCCACAGGCCACCACCGGGCCGAAGAGCTTGTCGTGCACCACGCCGACAAGCATCTCGACGCCGCCGGACGGGACCATCTGCTGGACGAAGAACTTCTCGACGGTGGTGCCCTGGGCGGCAATGCGAGCTGCCATCTCGACGGCAGCCTGGGTGACCTCGGCCGCGCCCTGGAGATTGAGGACGACCGCCTTGGCCTCCGTCTTGTGGATCAGCTTGGGGGCGACGCCCTTCAGCGCGACCTTGCCGCCGATCGCTTCGGCCGCGGCGCCGGCCTCCTGCGGGGTTGCCGCGAGGCGCCAGGCCGCCATCGGAACGCCGTAGCTGCCGAGCAGCCTGGCGACCTCATCGGGCAGCAGCCAGCGGTCGTCGCCGCGCGACGCCTTGTCGTCGCCGGCCCCTTCGAGCGAGGCCAGCACGCCGGCGATGAGGGCCTTGCCCTCCGACGTCTTGATGTCGCTGTACTGGGGAACCGTGCCTTCGGGCGTCTCGGCCCAGATGCCGTAGCGAACGGCGTGGGCGAGAGCTCGGGCGGCGTCTTCCGGGAACGGATACGACGGCAGGGAGAGGCCGTTGGTCTTGAGCGAATCGGGCGTGCCCTTGCTCGAGAGGAAGACCGACAGGAGCGGGATCTCGCGCGGCAGGTCGAGTGCAGCTTCGCGGATGCCGGCGGCGATCGACTCTGGGTTGGTCACCAGGACCGGGACGTACAGGATGATGATGGCGTCGATGCCGTCCCACTCGGCCAGGATCTTGAGGGCCTTGCGGAACGACTCCGGCGGGGCGGCGGCGATCATGTCGACCGGGTTGTTGAAGCCGGCTTCGGGCGGCAGGAACTCGGCCAGCTTGGCCTTGATGTCATCGGGAACCTGCGGCACGACCAGGCCGTCGGCCTCGCAGGCGTCGGCGCACAGGATGCCGGGGCCGCCGCCGTTGGTCAGGATGGCGACGCGGTTGCCCTTGGGCCGCGGCTGGTTGGCCAGCAGCGTGGCGACGTCGAAGAACTCACCCAGGGTGTCGGTGCGGATGACGCCGGCCTGCTTGAAGAGCGCATCGACGGTCACGTCAGAGGCACCCAGCAATGCGCCGGTGTGCGATGACGTGGCGCGGGCGCCGGCCGAGGATCGGCCGCTCTTGACGACGAGGATCGGCTTCTGGCGGCCGACCCGGCGCGTAATCCGGGCGAACTTGCGCGGGTTACCCAGCGACTCGAGGTACAGAGCGATTACATCGGTCGCCTCGTCCTCGGCCCAGAACTGGATGAAGTCGTTGCCCGACAGATCCGCCTTGTTACCGATCGAGATGAAGGTCGACAGCCCGAGCGAGAGGCTGTTGGCGTATTCGATGACGGCCAGGCCCAGGGCGCCCGACTGCGACAGGAAGCCGACGTTGCCCTTGATCGGCGCATTGGGCGAGAAGGTGGCGTTCATTTTGACGTCGTCATGGGTGTTGATGACGCCCATGCAGTTGGGGCCGATGACGCGCACACCGTTCTCGCGGGCGACGCTCATCCACTCGCGCTGCATCTCGCGGCCGGCCGCTCCGGCTTCCGCGAACCCGGCGGTGATCACGACCATGCCATGGACGCCCTTCTGGGCGCATTCCTTCGCGGCGGCCAGGACGAGCTTGGCCGGGACGACGATGACGGCGAGATCGACGGGGCCCGGGATGTCCAGAATGGTCTTGTAGGCGTGGACCGACTGCACGACGTCGGCGCCGGGGTTGACCGGGTAGACGGGGCCGTTGAAGCCGCCGTCCATGAGGTTGTGGAAGACCTCGCCGCCGATGGAGCCGCGCTTGCGGCCCGCGCCGATGACGGCAATGGAGCGAGGTGCCAGCATGCCGCGCACGGCATTCATCGCCGCGATCTGCTCGCGGGCCTCGAACTTCTTCTGAGCCTCGGCCGTGATCGACGTCGGGAACTGGACGCGAACCTTGCCCGGCTCGGACTTCATCGTCATGCCGAACCCGCTCTCGCGGAAGACGTCGAGCATCTTGGCGTTCTCGGCCAGCACGTCGGCCTCGAAGACCGCCACGCCGTCGTCGGCGGCGGCCTCGGCCAGGCGCTTGAGGAGCAGCGTCCCCAACCCGCGGCCCTGGAAAGTGTCGGTAACCGTGAAGCCGACTTCGGCTTCGGCACGATTGTCGGCGCATCGGTCGTAGCTCGCCTGAGCGACGACGTCGCCACCGTGGACCGCCAGCACGCAGCAGTCTTCGCAATCCCCGATGCCGGCCCAGCGGCGGGCGGTGGCTTCCTGATCGACCGTGCCGGCAGTGAAGCGCAGCCGTCGCGACTCGTCGGAGAGGCCCTTGAGGAACGCCAGCAGCCCGGCTTCGTCGGTGGCATGCGCCGCCCTTATGCGCACCGACGAGCCGTCGCGGAGGACTACGTCGATGTCGCGCGGGGAGTAGGTCGTGCTCATCTGCCGCCTTCGTTCGTGCTATGCGGGGCCCGGGGCCCGGGGCCCGGGGTGCGGACACGCTCCGCAGGGGGAGATTGCGCTGCAGGGTGCGTCAGCGATGTTCGTGCGAGCTTCCGCGATTGGGCTCTGCCGCGGGAAGGGCCAATGGACGCGCGATCCGGGCCGGAAGTCCCGGGCCGCCCGGTAACAATCGGCCGAGTCGCCGGCCCGCGGCCTCGCCCGGCTGACCCGCGATCGGGCTCCCGATCGGCAGATCGGGCTAGGTCCCATGACCGGGTGTCAACTGTCAACGCCGCTCCACCTCGGTGTATCGCGGCACCACCCGAAGGGACCCGGGGCTCTTGGGCCCATCGGACGAGGTCGCCGGCGCCATAGTCGAATAGGTGCGTTTAGGTGCCTTGTTGGTGCCTTGCGATGGGCCTTACAAGGCTCATCCGAAGGTCTCGGAACGGCTCCCAAGCCGCAAGGGTCCTGGGCGCCATGACCGCCGTACCATTGCTCGCTCCCCCCTCCCGTCCCATCCTCCGACGCATGACGGGCGTTACTGTCCGGCGCGGCGGCCGACTCCGCAACAGTTTGTTCGTGGCCGTGCCGCTGGCGCTGCTCCTTCTGACACTCGCCGTGGCGTCCACGGCGGCGGCTCCGGGCAGCCTGAGCAATCCCTCGGTCTCCCCCAGCCCGGCGGTCGCGGGCAGCACCGTCACGTTCCAGGTGACCTACACGGACGGCGGAGGCGTGGCGCCCCAGAGGGTTCGCGCCTACACCGATGCTGCCCTTACCCAATACGTCCAGTTCGTTGTCCCGGGATCGGGCGATTGGGCTCACGGTGTGCGACTGACCGCGACCAAATCGAACCTGGCTGCCGGCACCTACCCAATCACCTTTAGGGCCAGGGACAGCAGCGAAAACTGGGACGCGAACCTGTCCGGCGGCACGTTGGTGGTCAACCCGGCGGCCACTCCGACCCCGACTCCGACCCCGACTCCGACCCCGACTCCGACCCCGACTCCAACGCCGACGCGAACCCCGAC
>PLNK01000012.1 GCA_003142755.1 Chloroflexota bacterium
GCTGCGCAACGACAAGCGCTGGGCCTACGGCACGCCGCCCGCGGGCAACGCCAACTTTGCCTGGGTCCAGCACTTCATCCACCACCTGGCGCCCACCGGCATCGCCGGCTTCGTGCTCGCGAATGGCTCGATGAGCACCAATCAGTCGGGCGAAGGCGAGATCCGAAAGTCGATCGTCGAGGCAGACCTGGTGGACTGCATGGTCGCCCTGCCCGGCCAGCTCTTCTACTCGACCCAGATACCGGTCTGCCTCTGGTTCCTCGCCCGCGACAAGCGCAACAGCGGCTTCCGTGATCGGCGCGGCGAGACGCTCTTCATCGACGCCCGAAAGCTCGGCTCTATGACCGATCGAACCCACCGCGAACTGACCGACACCGACATCGCGAAAGTCGCCGGCGCCTACCACGCCTGGCGCGGCGATCCCGACGCGGCCGAATACGTGGACGTGCCCGGCTTCTGCAAGGCAGCCTCGCTCGACGAGATCCGCGGCCACGGCCACGTCCTCACTCCCGGCCGATACGTCGGCGCCGAGGCGGCCGAAGAGGACGCCGAACCCTTCGACGACAAGATGCGTCGCCTGGTCGCCACCCTCCGCGAGCAGCAAGCGGAAGCGGCCCGCCTCGACGAGCTGATCAACGCCAACCTGCGGGAGTTGGGTTATGGGGAGTGAGTGGCCCTTGGTCAGACTCGGCGATGTAGTCGATCTCACGACCGGGTTTCCGTTCGCCAGCCAGCAGTACACCGATGATCCCACCGCTCCACGACTGCTCCGCGGCGACAACGTTGGCCAAGGCGCGATTAGGTGGGATGGTGCCAAGCGCTGGCCTGCGCCTGCCGCCGAAGGACTGGATGCCTATTGGCTTCGCGAAGGCGATGTGATCCTCGCTATGGATCGGCCATGGATCGAGGCCGGTCTCAAGTACGCGTACGTCCGCCAGTCCGATCTGCCCGCACTTCTCGTGCAGCGCGTTGCCCGACTCCGAGGCAGTGACTGTCTAGACACCGGCTTCCTCCGCTACGTGATAGCCGGTCGGGGTTTCACTGATTACGTGACGGGCATCCAAACCGGAACGGCCGTGCCTCACATCAGCAGTGGGCAGATCCAGGGTTACCGATTCCCGCTGCCACCTCTGGCCGAGCAGCGGCGCATCACCGGCATCCTCGGTGCCCTCGACGACAAGATCGANNCGCGCCCTCTTCAAGTCCTGGTTCGTCGACTTCGACCCCGTCCGCGCCAAAGGCGCCGGTCGCGACTCTGGCTTGCCGATTAGCCTCGATAGACTATTCCCCGCCTCGCTCACCGAATCGTCGATTGGGTCCACACCAGAAGGCTGGCGAGTGTCCGTCCTGAACGAAGTACTTGCCGACCTGGAGACGGGCGGTCGTCCGGACGGTGGCGTCGCTGGGTACTCCGCAGGCGTACCCAGTATCGGTGCCGAGAGCATCGTGGGGCTTGGACGATTTGACTACTCGAAGACGAAGTTCGTGCCTCGCTCCTTCTTTGATCGGCTGCTTAAGGGCCGTGTCAGAGACCACGACGTTCTGCTCTACAAAGATGGCGGCAGGCCTGGGCTTTTCGAGCCCCACCTAACCCTGATCGGTGATGGGTTCCCATTCGACGAATGCGCGATCAACGAGCACGTATATCGGCTGCGTGCGACAGATGAGTACGGCCAGCCTCTCCTGTTCTTCTGGCTCACATCTGAATTCGCGATGGAGGAAATGCGGGTCAAGGGAACCGGAGTTGCCATTCCGGGGCTCAACTCCACGCAGCTCAAGTCCCTGACGACGCTGATCCCGCCGCCACCAGTCTGTCAAGCGTTCTCGGTTTTGGTGGACCCGCTCGTGTCTCGCATCCTCGCGTGCGGGAGCCAAAGTCGAACACTCGCCGAGATGCGAGCACTCGCCCTGCCGAAACTCGTCTCAGGGGAGAGGCTAGAAGCTTGTGCGCCAGCGCACGCTCACATTTAGCTGGGGGCAAACGTGACATCGGCGAAGCTCAAGGTCGGTTCGGAGTGGCACCGTTGGGACCCGCACATTCATGCACCGGGTACGTTGTTCGCCGACCAATTTGGTGACAACTGGTCCGCGTACTTCGACGCAATTGAGGCGGCGACACCGCGTGTGGCGGCCCTGGGGATCACGGACTACTTCATTCCCCGAGCGTATACGCAGTTCCTGGCTCGTCGGGGCGCGCGGTGCGCTCAGGTTGAGCTGGTCTTTCCCAACATCGAGATGCGGTATTCGATTGAAACTGATCGGGCCAAGGCCCTAAATGTGCACCTGCTAGTAAGCCCAGAGCAGCCTGACCATATAGCCGTCATTGGAGAGAAACTCGCCACGCTTACGTTTGACTATGAGAAGCAGGGGTACGCCTGCAACGAGGTAGGGCTTCGGCGGCTTGGCCGAGCTTTCCTCAAGAACTCGTCTCTGGACGATGAGCAGGCCCTACGCACGGGAGCGAGCCAGTTCAAGGTCAACTTCGCCCAGCTCAGCACCCTGCTCAAGGACGAGTGGATGCGGCGCAATGTCCTTGTCGCGGTGGCATCGGGGGGCGATGGACTCCAGGGGCTCAGGTCGGATACCCAGTTTGCCGCCCTGACTGCCGAAATCGGACGAACGGCAGACATCATCTTCTCGCCCAACGAGAAGGTGCGCGGATTCTGGTTGGGCGGTTCGAGCGATTTCAAAGCATTCGGGCACAAGCCGACCCCGTGTCTGCACGGATCAGACGCCCACTCCATCGAGAAGGTCCTCCGACCGGACTCCGATCGTCGTTGCTGGCTACGATCCGAGCCGACCTTCGATGGGCTTCGACAGGCACTAATTGAACCGGACCGGCGTGTCTGCATTGGCCCGCTTCCACCCGCGGGTCCGACACCATCAGATCGCATACGAACGATCTCATTTCAGGGCGCCAATTGGCTCCGGACACCCCAGCTTCCCCTCAATTCTGGGCTGGTTACCGTGATCGGACCACGGGGTTCAGGCAAGACGGCTTTGGCCGACCTAACCGCAGCAGCGGCAGCGTCGTACGACGATTGGGATAGCGAAGCGTCGTTCATCGCAAAGGCGGACGGCCTATTGGACGGCCTGGAGGTCGAGCTTGAATGGGGCGACGGCCTGAAATCGAAGTGCTCCCTCTCGGGAGGCACTCAGACTACCGATGAGCCGAGGGTGCGGTACCTCTCGCAGCGTTTCGTCGAGAGACTATGTGCGCCTGACGAACCAGGTCGGCTTCTACTGGAAGAGATAGAGCGTGTTGTATTCGCGGCGATCCCAGAAGAGGAGCGCCTTGAGTGTTCGTCGTTCTCTGCGCTGCGTGCGCTCCGAGTCGAAGGCCTCCAGGCCGACCACGCTCTCGCCCGCCGGGAGATCGAGCAGAAGTCACTTGAAATCGCAGCAGCGATCGCGTTGCGGGACTCGCTTCCGGCCTTGAAGGCCAAGCGCCAGGAGGCGGAGCGGATGCGAGGTGCGCTTGAGCAAGAGTTGAAGGCGATCCCGGTGACAGGCAAAGCGGACAGGATCAAGGCGCACGAGATCGCCGTTGCGCGCCTCAAACAGCTCAAAGATGCATTGGCTGCCGAGGACCGCCGACGACAGAACATCGTGGATGTCCAGGCCGAATCGCAGCGACAGCTCCGCAGCTTCATAGCGGAATGGGAGTCCCTCAAGAGTCGGTACCCTGGTCTCTTGACGGAAAGTACGTGGCTACTCCTAATGCCTCGGCTCGCAGCTGAGGCTGATGCAAGACTGGCCGATCTCATATCTGCAGCGGCGTTGAACGGGGAGTCGCTTCGAGCACGTGGGATTCCATCAGACGCGGCATGGGCGGCCTCGGATCGAGCCCCGTCCCAAGCCGGGCTGGCTGCTATGGCCACCCAGGTGGCGGGTCTCGCAAAGGAACTGGGATTGGGTCAAGCGAATGCGACGCGCAGGCTCGACGTTGAGAAGCGGCTGGCCCAAGCGCGTGCGAACGAGGCAAGAGCGAACGTGGAGGTTGCGGCATCGGAGGCTGCGCCGACACGGATCCACTCCACGCAGGAAAGACGGCTCGCCCTATACGAGGCCGTTTTCGAGACCCTACTCGCCGAGCAGCGAGTTCTGGATGAGCTCTACGGACCTCTTCAGACCCGAATCGCCGAAGACGCCAGACTCGACAAACTTAGCTTCGCGGTAGCCCGAAGAGTCGATCTGGACGGATGGGTAAGGCGGGGCGAGCAGCTTCTCGACGGACGGAAATCTCCGTTCAGGGGAGACGGGGGATTGGCTCTGCCGGCGAAGCGGGATCTTCTTCCGTCGTGGCTTGCTGGATCGCCGGCAGACAACCGGGCCGCGATGGCGACCTTCTTGAAGAACTACGGGATGGAGTCGGCGAAGGCTCTCACGCAGGACGCGACCCTCGTGATGTTCAGCGACTGGCTCTTCGCGACCGACCACATCCAAGTGAACTACGACATCGCGTACGAAGGCATCGAGATAGCGCGTCTGTCGCCGGGCTCTCGAGGGATGGTGTTGCTGACCCTATATCTAGCACTGGATCGTTGGGACCCTCGCCCTCTGGTCATCGACCAGCCCGAAGAGAACCTTGACCCGGGGTCGATCAATTCGGAGTTGGTGCCCTTCTTCCGTGAAGCCTCCCGTCGCCGGCAGATCATCCTGGTTACCCACAATGCCAACCTCGTGGTCAACGCCGACTCCGACCAGGTAATCGTCACGTCGGCGAGTCGTCACTCCACGACCGGCCTTCCGGAGGTTGTCTACGCTGGCGGTGGTCTCGAGGACAGCCACGTTAGGGCCGACGTTTGCCGGCTCCTTGAGGGCGGCGAGGAGGCGTTGCGTAAGCGGTGGATGCGGTACGGGGTGTCGATTTGAACGGATGACTAGACAGAAGCTCGCGAGCGACATTGGCTCGGGGTTGGCGGGCTGGTTTCAGCTGCAACTGGTGCAAGGTCTTGGCGAACTGGCGGGCGAGGACTCAGCTCGTTTCGTCGCGGCCCAGGTTGTGAACGCTCAAGGTCGATTCGCACCTGCGACCAGTCAGCTTCCGCCAAATTGGGGCAGCACCAAGAAGCGTGTCGATATCGCCATCAAGGGGCGCAACAGCGGCGAGGGCTGGTACGGTGCGGTCGAGATAAAGTGGCCAGGCAGCTCGTTCGATCCGCATCAGGTGCGACTCCAGATTGTTCAAGATGCGATGCGTCTTGCCTTCATCTCGACAGGCAACCTGAACGCACACCTGCTGGTCGTTGGAGGTTCGACGAGTGCTATCCAGAAGCTCTTCGACACTACGCACCCGGATGCGCCGGATCGGGAGAGCCGGCGCATCGCGTTCAATCAATTGCTCCAGCGTCAGCCGCCGAACGTAAAGGGCCGCCTAACGGCGGCACGGCGAGAAGCGCAGTTCCTCGGCGCCGGTGGGCGCATTCCGGATACGGTCCTTGGGGGTTTCGATGGTCAATTGAAATGCCAACTGCTTTCAGCAGACTACTCAACGATTGCCGGAACTCGACAAGGCGCCGTCTTCGTGTGGCAGTGCAACCGAACGCGCGGGACGGCGACCGAGGCCTAGCGACCTGAAAGCCTCTCGACCCTGCACGGACGCCACGCGGATAGATTCGAATAGCTGTCGGGCGCAAGGGGGAGTCACATGTCTGTCATCGTCGCCCTGATTTCAACCCTTGACGGCATTGTCGCCAGCGACGGGAGAATGTTCGGTTCGGCGCGACTCGAGAGCGGACGGGTCGTGACTCCCGCTCAAGTGGAAAGCGAGACTTTCGACAAGACTTTCGTCCTGGCTGGTGGCAGACTCGTCGGCGCGTTCGCGGGACTGATGCAGTTCTCCGGCAAGACTGTTGCAGAACATGCGGCGGAAGCCGCGGATGAACTTGCGACGAAGGAGTCGAATCTCGACATTTTCGTCAGGCACCTCGCAGCCGAGATCTCGACGCGACTCGAAGGGGTCGACAGGAACGAAGTCATCCCAGCCTACAGGAAACTGGACATGCTCCTCGTCGGCGGAGCCCATTTCACGCGCGCTGACATGAGAATCGTGTCACTGAGTTTCCTTCCCCAAGACGACCGCATCGTCACGGAGACGAATACCGTTTGGGCAGATCGCCGCAACCAGTATTTCGTTCACGGAGAGGACCGTGCTCGCGCTGCTGCGGTGATGACCCTCAATAGCAATCGAGCACCCAACCGGGACGCGCCGTTTCTCAAGAAGCTGTCTCTGCGTGCAGTGCAGGCAGGCATCGCCGCTTCAGGGGTCAACCCGCACGGCACAGAACGAGCCTGCGGCGGGCAGACATATTGGCGACACACCTGAGGTCTGGAAGCGGGACGGTAGCGACCCGAAAACCTGAGGCCGCGGCGGCTACTCTTCGTAGATGTCCAAATGGCGGAGTGGGGAATGAGTCCAGGGCGGCTCGTTGAGCAGGATGTCGAAGAAGCCGCACTCGTGTGGATTGCGTCCTCGGGAATCGCCGTCACCCATGGCCCTGACATCGCCGTCGGCCAGCCCGGCGCCGATCGGAGCGACCCCACCTACCGCGACGTCGTTCTGGAGTGGCGCCTCCACGAAGCGCTCGTTCGGCTGAACCCGGATCTCCCGCAGGAAGCTCTTGACGACGCGTTCCGCAAGATCGTTCGGGCGGATAGCCCGTCGCTGATCGAGCGCAACCGGGACGTCCACAAGATGCTCGTGAACGGCGTCACCGTCGAGTACCACCGGCCGGGCGAGCCGATCAGGGGCGCGCAGGCGCGCGTGATCGACTTCGACGATCCGGACAACAACGACTGGCTGGCGGTCAACCA
>PLNK01000104.1 GCA_003142755.1 Chloroflexota bacterium
TCGTGTCACCGGCCTTGAGGAAGCTGGCTGTCGTGGAGGCCTTGACGATGTGGAGCTCTATGGCCTTTACGGTGAGGGTGGCCGGGTCGGAGTCGATTGGGTTATTTCCGAAGCTGGCGTGGCCCATTGCGGTGTTGGTTACCTTGCCGGCGGTCACGTCGGCATCGGTGACGGTGTAGTTGGCCGTGCAGACGATGCTGGCAGCGGGGGCCAGCGTGGCGGGTGTCGGCGGGCAGACCACCGTGTTGGTGCCGGTGATCTTGTCGTCGGTGACCGTGAACGGTCCGGCCAGAGCGACCGGGCCATCGTTGGTCAGCGTGTAGGTGTACGCGATCGTGTCACCGGCCTTGAGGAAGGCTTCCGTAGTCGTGCTTTTGACCAGGCTGAGCTGGGCAACGGTTACGGTGACGCTAGCCGGGTCTGACTGAACCGGGTTGCCGCCGTATGTGACCGACGCGGTCGCAGTGTTGGTGACCTTGCCGGCGGTCACGTCGGCATCGGTGACGGTGTAGGTGGCGGTGCAGCTGGTTGTCTCGGTGGGGGTAAGGCTGACGGTGGCGTCACCGCAGGCGATGGCGCCCGAGATCTTGTTATCGCTGACCGTGAACGGACCGGTGAGGGTCACGTTGCCGGTGTTGGTCAGCGTGTAGGTGTACGCGACCTTGTCGCCCGCCATAGAGAAGCCCTTGGGATCGGCGATCTTGGCGATAGCGAGCCCAGGCTTCTTGCTGCCTCCCGCTGCGTTGACGGTGACGAAGTCGGTGTTGGAGTCGTAGACCTTGCCCCCGAAGGTGGCATGGCCGGTCGCGGTGTTCTTCACCGAGCCAGCGTCGATGTCGTCCTGGATGACGGTGTACGTGGCGGTGCAGACGATGGCCGGGTCGCCGGGGGCGAGCGAAGTTGGAGTCGACGGGCAGAGGACCGAGTTGGATCCCGTGATCTTGTTGTCGCTGACCGTGAACGGACCGTCGAGCGTCACGTTGCCCGTGTTGGTCAGCGTGTATCGGTAGCTGATGGTGTCGGTGGTCTTGGAGTACGAGGCTGTAGTGCTCGACTTGACGAGCTTGAGGGCCTTGGACTGGGTCCCGTTCACGGTGATGGAGTCGGTGTTCGAGGTCACGGCGCCGCTGTTGAAGACGGCATAAGCGGTCGCGGAGTTGACCACCTTGCCCGCGTTGAGGTCAGCCTGAGTGACCTGATAGGTGGCGGTGCAGACGATGGCCGGGTCGCCGGGGGCGAGCGAAGTTGGAGTCGACGGGCAGAGGACCGAGTTGGATCCCGTGATCTTGTTGTCGCTGACCGTGAACGGACCGTCGAGCGTCACGTTGCCCGTGTTGGTCAGCGTGTATCGGTAGCTGATGGTGTCGGTGGTCTTCGAGTACGAGGCTGTAGTGCTCGACTTGACGAGCTTGAGGGCCTTGGACTGGACGGCAGTGACCGTGAAGTCAGACGGAATCGAAGTAACGGGCTGGCCCGCGAACTGACCCGTTGCGGTTGCGGAGTTCTTGATCGAACCGCCGTTCAGGTCGTCCTGAGTGATCTTGTGGGTCGCGGTGCACGTGATGGCCGGGTCCGACGGGGCGAGGATGGCGCTGGCGTCGGCGCAATCGATCGGGCCGAGCTTGTCGTCGGTGACGGTGAAGGGGCCGAAGACCGGGACATGGCTGTCGTTGGTCAAGGAGTACTTGTATGTGATCGTCTGATCGACCGCGTTGTACGTCGTCGGATCGGCGGTCTTGGTCAGGGTCAAGGTCGGCGTGCCCACGTTGTAGGCGACGCACCAGACCTGGCTTACGTCGTCGGTGACGTTCGTGATCTGCTCTTCGTTGTCGTCGTTGATGGCATCCATGTAGCAGCGGATGATGCCGAAGGGGACGCCCGCCTGCATGTACTCCCGGACCCAGAGGCCGGTTGCGCTCCGAGCGCGTGAGATGAGGTCGCTATCCAGGTTGAGCGTTACCGAGCCATCGGCTCCTGTGGTGGGAGTGGGTGAGCCTGGGACCAGACCGCCCTTGTCGCCCGTGATGAACTCAAAGGACCACCCTGGGACGGGCTGGCAGCCAGTCATCTTGCTGTTGTCCCAGGTGATCGGCAGATATCGAAAGCCGGTCTTCTCTAACAGCGACCCTTTGTTCAGCGTGTCGTCCGGATCGCCGTGCGTGTTCGCGGGTACGTCGGAGTAGGAGGGGCAGATTTCCTTGTACATCGTCAGCGTGAGCGGGAGCGGCGCCGCCACGGCCGCCGCGGTAACCCCCGACAGCGTGGCCAGCAACAACACGACTCCGGCCGCGGTTGCCGCGGCGCGCTTGAACAGACCCCGTCCAACTCGATTGGGCAGCATGACGGTGAACCTCCCGACCCCAGCAGAATTTCCCATTACGTCAGGTGACGTATTGGTCCGACGAGTGGACCGTACACTACCTATTGGGAGGGGTAGCGTCCAGTACTTCGGTGCTACCGGGCAACGAAGCTATGCCTGGCCATCGACAACATGCGGTTAGGGGCGGTTAGGGGCGGTCGTCAGAAGGGGTCGGCGGACCGGAGCCAGTCGGCATCCGGCGCTTCTCGGTCGCAACAACGGCCTTCGCCCAGGACCAATGGCTGCCGGAGCCCCTAGAAGGCGTGAACGATCGGCGGTCGCCGCGATTGCTTCACAACGAACCGGCGGGCCGTTGGCACGGCCCGCCGGTACTGATGACTCATCGGTGGTCGCCCTTAGCGACCCGGATTGGTCCTAGTTGCGGATGCTCCGGCGCTGAGCTTCGACTGCCGCAAGACCCAGCCCGCCGAAGGCGAGGCAGATCAGCAGTGCGAGGAGGGGCGTCGAGCTGCCCGTCGAGCCGTCGCCGCCGGTGCTGGTCGGTGGCGGGGTCGTCGTGTGTCCGGCCGTCGCGGTCTCACCCTGGAACGACTGGAACGGGGTGTCTGTCGCCGGATCGGTCGGCGGAGTCGTCGGCGGAGTGGTGGGCGGAGTCGTCGGCGGAGTGGTGGGCGGAGTCGTCGGCGGAGTGGTGGGCGGAGTCGTCGGCGGAGTCGTCGGCGGAGTGGTNNGGAGTCGAGCAGGGCGTCGCCGTCGAGAACGCAGCCGGCTGCGTGTTCGCCGTGCTGCACGGCTTCACGGTCGGCGGAACTGTCGGTGTGGCCGTCTCGCCCTGGAACGATTGGAACGGGGTCCCGCTGGGGGGCGGCGTAGAGCAGTTGCCGCCGTTCCACGTCGCGTGGCTGGAGCTGCTGTGATCGGATGCCCAGCGCACGTACAACGTCGTGACCGAGGCGGGGGTCGTCAGCGAGTTGGCCCCGGCGTGCATGGTGACGTTGGTTGCGCCGGTGAAGCCGGAGTTGTCGGCCCACTGGACGTTGTAGTTCGACTCGGTTGCCAGCGTGACCGTCCAGTTGTGGACGGCCTGATCGCTGGAGCAGACTGAGGCAATCGAAGGTGGAGACCACGCGAGTACGACACTCGTGGTCAGGGGGATGAGCATGGCGAACAGCGCGAGGGCTGCCACCAGAGCAGGGACGCGGCGCTTCACGGTTCCTCCTGTTGGGCAAGTAAGAGCAAGTTGGGGCGGGCGAGGTCGCCCTCGGTGGGCGACTCCAACGGCGCCAGCCTCGATTGGCTGCTACCACCACGCCTGGAACGGTCGCTAGCCGTCCCGTTGGTACTAGGTCGTGGCTAGTACTTTCTCGCTACTCCGCCCGTGAAAGCTAGCTATCCCAGTCATACATGTTCCGGCCCACGCAACTCGCGACGACCTCCCTCGTGAATTGGGTTGAAGCGGGTTCCGGAGCTGCGCGAAGCGTCTCGCCTGGCGGTGCCTGGCGGTGCCGGACGGCCACTCTCTGGCGGGTGGCTACCCCTCTGGCTTGCCCTCGAGCTCGTGGGAACTGGCCCGCTCGATCCTCAGATAGCGGCCGGAGTAGTAGAGCAGCGGCATCGGCTGTTCGGCCGACGCGACCGCGGCGTCGACGCGGGCAAGGTAGAGGTCGTGGTCGCCCGCGGGGTGGACGTCGACGACGGTGCACTCCAGCGTGGCGATGGCATCGACCAGGACGGGCAGGTCGGTCGCGCCTCGCCGCCACTCGGCACCGCAGAGATCGGCGCGTGTGTCCGCGCCGCCCGGCGCGGGGCCTCCGGCGAAGCAGTCGGAGAGTGGCTGCTGCTCCTCGCCCAGGATGTTGACCGCGTAGCGGCCGGCCCGGCGCAGCGCCGGCACGATCCGCCGGCCGCGATCGAAGGCGACCAGGACGAGCGGCGGCCGCAGCGAAACCGAGCTGAACGAGTTGACGGTGGTTCCCCAGGGCCGCTCGTCATCCCAGGTCGTGACCACCGCCACGCCCGTCGCGAAGCGGCGGAGGACGGCCCGGAAGGTCTCGGCATCGAAGTCGGCCACGGACGAAGTCTAGGCAGGGGCGGCGTAGGCCTCCCGGTCCAGGCCGGGTGTCGCTGCCCACGGGACGTGGTGGTGGACGCGCACCGCGCCGGACATGGCGAGGGGGCAGCCGGCCGGAGCCCGCGGCTGCAACTAGACCAACTTGCCTGACGTGGGAATTGGTCACGACTCTGTAGAGGGAGCAATGGCGCAGGGTCGGCTTGCGGCAGTGATTTGCGAATTCCTGCGTCTGCTTGCGCGCCTGCTCCGGTATTTGCCGGTCCTTGCGGATTCTTGCGCTCGATTCCGGCCGTGACGTTGCCTGCGCCGTCCGGCGCGGGCCGAGCGCGACGCGCTCTTCGCCAATTCCCACGGGATGCAAGTTAGTCTAGAAGTGGTGTATCTGCGGAGCTGCGCGCGTGGCGGGCGCCGGCGGCTGCCCGTGGTCCGTGACCCGGCTGGTCCCCGGGACTGGTGTTTGAGCGCTCGAGCCAAATATGGAGAGAGGGCAGCTGGCCGGAGCCCGCCGCCCTCTCCTGCTGGCGCGAAGTCAGACGCTCTGACCGAAGGCGCGCAACACGCTGGACGGTCGCCGCATGCGGGACGGGCACAAGTCGGGCACAAAGAGACGCGGCCCGCAAGCGAACTCCCGAGCCGCGTCTTCGAGTTTCGGATATATCAGCGCAGCTGGCACATCACCGGCGCGCCGAGATGCGAGCTACTGCTTGATGACGACGGTGCCGCCGATCATGTCGTGCCAGCCGCGCTTGCGCGCATCGAACGCGACCCAGATGACGCCGATGAAGATGCAGATGAAGGCGACGATCAGGCCGATGTAGCGCATGACAGCGTTGCCCCAGGTGATCTTGCCGCCATCGGCATTGCGCACGATTCGAAGGCCGAAGGGCATCATGCCGACTGTCTGGCCCATGTAGCCCCACATCCCGATGAAGTAAACGATCTGGATGAGCGCGGCCAGGCCGGATCCGGCCGATCCGGCGGCTGAGCCCAGGACACCGCCGACGATCCCCAGAATGATGGCATCGAGGATATAGGCGACGACGCGAATCCAGAAGCCGCCGAAAGCGACGCCCGGCGCGGGTCCGGTCTGAGTCTGCGGAGCCCACTGTGCCATTGAGAGTCCTCCTGGTCCCGAACTGGCCCGGAAGCCCGGGTGCTCGCTGAAGAATACGAGATGCCCGGGCGTAGTTACTAGCCTGTTGCTACCCGCCCGCGCCGATCGGGCCCGTCGGTGGCTCTCGGCCTTACCCGCCCGCCGGCGACGGGGCCCGTCGATGGCTCTCGGCCTTACCCGCCGGCGACGGGGCCCGTCGATGGCTCTCGGCCTTACCCGCCGGCGACGGGTCCGGTGGGCGGCTTGTAGCCTTCGGGCAGCTTGGGCGTGAAGCGGAAGCCGCCGGCAACGCCGGGCTCCGTCAGCTCGTGCGGGGCGAGCAGCTGATCCAGCTCTTCGGCCGTGAAGATGCCCCGTTCGATGACAATCTCGCGGATCGTCCGGCCCTCGCGGACCGCCTGCTTGGAGATGTCGGCGGCGAGGGCGTAGCCGAGGTACGGCGCGAGTGGCGTCGAGAGCGCCGACGAGCGCTCCATCAGCTCGCGGGCATGCTCGCGGTTGGCCTCGATGCCGGTCACGCAGAACTCGGCGAAGGCGCGGCTCATGTTTGTCAGGATCGTGAGCGACTCGAGGGCGGTATGGGCGATCACGGGCATCATGACGTTCAGCTCGAGCTGCCCGGCCGAAGCCGCCCAGGCGATCGTGGTGTCGTTGCCGATGACCCGGAAGCAGACCATCGACAGGCATTCGGCCATGACCGGGTTCACCTTGCCCGGCATGATCGAGCTGCCCGGCTGGACGGCCGGCAGGGTGATCTCCGCGAAGCCCGTCATCGGGCCCGACGACATCAGGCGCAGGTCCTCGCTGATCTTGATCAGGTCGACGGCGATGCCCCGCAGGGCGGCCGAGACCTCGAGCATGGGGCGCATCGATTGGGTCGCCTGGACCAGATGCTCGGCGCCGCGAAGGTGGTGGCCGGTCTGCTCGGCGAGGTAGCGGACGACCAGCTCTATGTACTGGGGTTCGGCGTTGAGGCCGGTGCCGACCGCGGTCGCGCCGATGTTCTGCTCGGAGATCGATTGAGCGGCCGTCTGCAGGCGCTCGACGCCGCGGCGCAGAGTCAGCGCGTAGGCGGCGAACTCCTGGCCGAGCCGAACCGGGACGGCGTCCTGCATGTGCGTTCGGCCGGATTTGATGACGTCGTCGAATTCGCCGGCCTTCTGCTCCAGGGCGTGGATCAGCTCTTCGGCCGCGGGCATGTAGTCGCGGATGAGGTCCAGCGTGGCGATGCGCATCGACGTCGGGAAGACGTCGTTGGTGGACTGGGCCATGTTGACGTGGTCGTTCGGGCTGACAACCTCGTAGTCGCCGCGCTTGCCCGAGCCCACGCCGGCGGCGTGCAGCAACTCGATGGCGCGGTTGGCCAGCACCTCGTTGGCGTTCATGTTGTGGCTGGTGCCGGCGCCGGCCTGGAAGGGGTCGATCCGGAAGTTGTCGATCAGCTCGCGCTGCTTGGCCGCACGGGCGGCCTGGAACCCGGCCCGCATCGGGTCGGAGCGGCCGTTCGACGCCAGTTCGCCGTCCTCGGCCGGGGGCGAGTAGAGGATCTCGTCGGCCGCCTCGACTATGGCGTTGCCGAGTTTCTTCGGCAGGCGGCCCGTCGTCATGTTGGCCCGGGCCGCGGCCTTCTTGACCCCAACGATGGCTCGCACGAGGGCCGGATGGGGGCGGGTTCCCGAGATCGGGAAGTTGTGGATGCCGCGCGCGGTCTGGACGCCGTAGTAGGCGGCTTCGGGGACCTCGAGATAGCCCAGCGGATCCTTCTCGAGCCTGAAACCCGGGCGAGGCGTGGGTGGAGTTGCGGCGGTGGCGGCTGGAGTGGCGGGTGGCTTCGGCTGGCCCGCGGCGTCGGAGGTCATGGCGTATCGACTCCTGGCTCGAGCTGGTGCCGGCAGCGCGTCAGTGGCGCTGGCGTCGCCCGATTCTATAGCCGTTGCCTCGCGCGGGCCCATGTCGCACGGGTGGGGCATATGGGGCCGTGCCGGTTCCCCATGTGAGAACCGGTTGGTTTTCGCCTCCTTGAGTCGCGTATATTCGGCGAGACGGGCTGTCTACCCACGGGAGTGGTCCGCCACCGCGGCCGCAGGGCGAACGACGGGGCTCCCACCAGCCCCGACCCCTGGGTTCGGGCGGCCTAGGAAGCAGGAGGTCCCGCATGGCTCAGCAGGCACCCAAGACGCGCGAAGAGGTGATCAAGCAGGACGTCCGCGACCTGCATCACCTGGGCTATGCGCAGGAGCTCTTCCGGACGATGGGCGGGTTCTCGAACTTCGCCATCAGCTTCTCGATCATCTCGATCCTGACCGGTGCGGTGATCCTGTTCGACTATGGCCTGGCCTGGGGCGGACCGGCCGCGAGCACTCTCGGCTGGCCCCTCGTGTCGCTGTTCACGCTCATGATCGCGGCCGCCATGGCCGAGATCGCGTCCGCCTACCCCACGGCCGGCGGGCTGTACTACTGGTCCAGCCGGATGAAGAACAAGGACTGGGGCTGGTGGACCGCCTGGTTCAACCTGGCCGGCCAGATCGCCATCGTCGCCGGCATCGACTTCGCCGCCGCGGCCTTCGTCAACTCGTCGATCGTGACGCCGATCCTCACCAACTTCGGGATCGCCTACGGCAACGGCTCGCTGATCTTCGGCTCGTCGTTCGTGAATGGCCAGCTCCTGACGATGGCTGTGCTCCTGGTCATCCAGCTGATCCTGAACATCGTCGGCATTCGGCTCGTCTCCCTGCTCAATGACGCCTCGGTGTGGTGGCACATCGGGACGGTCGTGGTAATCGTTGCGGCGCTCTTCCTGATCAGCTCAGGCAAGTCCCATGCCGACATCAGCCCCTTTGCCATCGGGCCGCTGGACACGTCGGGTGGCGCTTCGCCGCTCGGGTTCAACCTGGGCCCGGCCGTCGGCTATGCCGTGCCGATCGCGTTCCTCTTCTCGTTGCTGCAGGCTCAATGGACCTATACCGGCTACGACGCCTCCGCTCACGTCGCCGAAGAGACTGTCGGCGCCCGGCTGTCGAGCGCCTGGGGCGTCTTCATCTCGGTGGCGGTTTCGGCCGTCGTCGGCTACATCGTGCTGTTCGGTCTGGTGACGCACCTGCCGCCCATCGACCAGATCATGAATTGCGCACCGAGCACGCAGAGCCTGTGCAGCGCCTACTACGGCGGTAACCCGGTCGTCTTCACGACCCTGAGCTACAACCTCGGCCAGCTCGGTGACGTCCTTGGAGCGGCGATCGCGGTGGCGATGAGCCTCTGCGGTCTGGCATCGATCGCCGCCGCCGGGCGAATGCTCTTCGCCTTCAGCCGCGATCGCGGCGTGCCCGGATCGCCCTGGCTTCGCAAGGTCTCACACCGCTTCCGCACCCCGGCCAACGCCATCGTCGCGATCGTGGTCTTCAGCTACATCCTGACCAACGCCGCCTTCATCGCCGGCGGCCCCACCGCCATCGCCATCGTCACCGCCATCAGCACCATTGCCCTGTACTGGGCCTACGGCGTGCCGATCTTCCTCGGCATTTTCGGCAAGCAGGAATGGCGCGACCACGCCGTTTGGAAGCTGGGCCGGTTCTCTCGGCCCATTGCCGCGCTGGCCTGCCTCTGGATCGTCCTGATCTCGTTCCTGTTCCTGTGGCCGACCTCGGGCAATCCCTACACCCTGTTGGCGTACCTGGTCTTCCTGGTCTTCCTGGTCGTCTACTACTTCGCCTGGGCGCGGAGCCACTTCAAGGGCCCGATCGTCGAGGTTCGCGAGACCGAGCTGACCGACATCGAGCGCGAGTTCGAGCATGCGGCCGAGGAGTTGGGCGGAGCCACCGCCTGACTCCACCGGCGCCATCGCAGAAGGCGGCGGGCATCTCGCTCGCCGCCTCTTCGCATCAGCCAGAACTGGCTAGAGTGCCGCAAGACGGTCGTGAGGTGCGCCGCTGG
>PLNK01000036.1 GCA_003142755.1 Chloroflexota bacterium
GTGGGTGAAGGCATTCAACGCGCAATGCGGGAGGGAGCGGTGGACCAGGCGCCGGCATGGCGTTCGCTGGTAGACCTCGCTTGTTCCGGAGACGCGGCGGCCTTCGAGTCGCTCGTTCGAAGCCGGATGGACTCAATGTATCGACTGAGTCTCGCCATCCTCGGCGACGAGGCCGATGCCGCCGATGCCGCACAGCAGACATTCGTGGCCGTCTGGCGGGAACTGCCTCACCTGCGCGACCTCGATCGCTTCGATGCCTGGCTCGGGCGCATCGCCGTCAACTCGTGCCGGATGGCGCTCCGGGCTCGAGGCCGGCGGCGCATCCGCGAGCTGCCAATGGCCGAATTGGGTGCCACCGACGAGGCCACGCTCGCAGGCGCCGCAGCCGCCCGACCCGACGCCGAGATCCTCAGGCCCGCGATCCGGCGCCTCTCACTCGACCAGCGGGCGATCCTGGCTCTCCACCATCTCGAAGGCCGGCCGGTGAGCGAGATCGCCGAGACCCTCAGGGTCCCGGTCGGGACCGCAAAGTCGCGGCTCTTCAACGCCCGGGCGGCGCTTGCCAGGGCGCTGCGCCAGGAGGAATAGCGATGAAGCCCGGGCCGAAGCAGCCGATCGACGAGCCCTGGGACGACGAGCGACTCGGCCGCGCCTATCGCGGCCTCGCGGCCCACGCGGTACCGGCCGACCTGGTAGGCGCCACGCTCGAGGCGGCTACGACGACGGGCCGCGGCAGGTTCGGCCGGCCGACGCGCCGCTGGGCCGTGCCCGCCTTCGCCGCGAGTGCGGTCGCTGTGGTCGCGATCGCGGTCCTCGTCGCGAGCCTGGCGTTTCGCACGTCGCCATCGCCCGCCAGCGCAGGCCGTCCCACGACGGTCGACGGGCTGGCCGTCCAGACGGTCAGCCAGGCTCTGGCCGCGGAAGCGGCGGGCAACCCGCCCGACGACGGTCTCGTGGCCATCGGCGGCTGGCTGACCTTCATGCCGCTGCATTCCTGCCCGTACCAGTCGCCGCATCCGGAGCTGGAGCCTGGTGCGTGCGACTCGCTGGATCTCGTGCTCACGGAGAACCACGAAGATCTCGTCACCGTCGTGACCAACTCCGATAGCGGGACGATCAGCAGCCACCCGGCCTCCGGTCCATCCATGATGGTTCGGGAGCTAGAAGGCGCCATGATCGAGCCACCNNTGCGAGTCGGCCTTCGTCGTCGATCAACTGGCCTGGTTCGACGGCAGGACTCTTGGCCCGAATATCTGGATCGGCGGCGACCCGAGCACAGGCGCCGTACTCCAGCCGCGCCTTACGCCCGACGCAGTCGCGGCGGCCCTGCGGCCGTCGCTCGATCCGGCGGACATGGTGGTGTCGATGGCCGCAACCTCGCTCTGCGGGATCGCGACCATCACGGGAGGGTCGGGGCCGGGCGGCAACTGTGCGGACATTCTCTGGTACGTCAGGGTCACTGGGCCCGCGCCCAGGTTTCCGCCGATGGCATGGGCCGCTGGAGCCAGCGGCTGGATGGTCATGGACGATGCCACCGGCCGGATCGAGGGCGCAGGCGGCTGGGGTTTCGTGGGTCTAGCGCCCGGGTCCTCGCCGGCGGCGCCGCTGCCAACACTGCCGGACGGGCTCTTCGCTCTGTCGACGACCAACTGGCTCCGAGGTGGCATCTGTGCCGGCACCGGCCTTGACGCGGTGATCTACGGCAGCCCGACCGATCCGCACGTCGCCTGGATCGAGAATAGCTTCAGCAGCCCGCCACGAATGGAGATCGTGTGGCCGGCCGGCTATCGGGCTCGCTTCGATCCAAACCTCGAGATCCTCGACGCGAACGGCAACGTGGTCATGCGCGAGGGAGACACGGTGACCGGCGACTGCGGCGGAGGCGACGGCTTCGTCTTCTGGCCCTCGAGGTGAGTGCTCGGCGTACGTGACTGAAAGCCCACGGCGCCACCTCCGGGCAAGGTATTCTTCACCGAACCGCGCCACCGTCCCCGCGGTTGCGCGCCCATCCCGGCGGCGACAAAACCCGGGAAAGCCATGACACCAAATCCGCCGGGCATTGCCGGGCGGTCTCCGGAGACTTGGATGACCGACTCCAGACCGATTCACAGCGTGGTCCTGGTCAAGCAGGTGCCCGACACGCACAACGTCACCGGCGAGGTGATGACCAAAGACGGCACCATGAACCGCAACGCCCTGCCGGCCATCTTCAACCCGGAGGACCTCAACGCCCTCGAGATGGCCCTCGAGATCAAGGACCGTTGCGGCGGCACCGTGACCGTCATCACGATGGGTCCGCCCAAAGCGGCCAACATCCTGCGCGAGTCGCTCTTCCGCGGCGCCGACAAGGTCATCCTGCTGACCGACCGCAAGTTCGCGGGAGCGGACACCCTGGCCACCTCGGTCGTCCTCCAGAAGGCCGTCCAGAAGATCGGCCAGTTCGACCTCGTGCTGTGCGGCCGCCAGGCCATCGACGGCGACACCGCCCAGGTGGGGCCGCAGACCGCCGAGAAGCTAGGCATCCCGCAGATCACTTACGCGGACAGTGTCATCGACATCGCCGACGGCAAGATCACCGTCCAGCGGGCCCTCGACCACGGCTCGGAGATCGTCCGCTGCACGCTGCCCTGCCTGCTGACAGTCGTCGGTTCGGCCAACACGCCACGGCCGGCGAGCGTTCGACGCCAGATGGCGCGCAAGCTGTCGGCCACGCCGAACGAGTACGCCGCCCTGCGGACACAGTGGCCCGAGTTCGAGACCGACGAGGAACTCGAGGCCTACCTCGTGGCCAACGACCTGAAGATCCCCGTCTGGACGGCCGACGACATCGGCGCCACCGAGGGCAGCATCGGGCTGGCGGGCTCTCCGACACAGGTCCACAAGATCAACTTCGTGGTCCTCGAGAGCACCGAGTCCAAGACCATCTCCCCCACCCCCGAGGCCATCGCAGCCATGGTGGCGGAGCTGGTCCATGAATACATCGTCGGGTAGGGCGAGATGACTGAGCAGAAGCAAATCTGGGTATTCATCGAGCACACCGACGGCAAGATCGCCGACGTCAGCCTCGAGCTGACCGGCAAGGCTCGCGAGCTGGGCGACCAGCTGGGCCACGAGGTGGTAGGCCTGCTGTGCGGCCACAACGTGGACGACCTGGCCCAGGAAGTGATCCAGCACGGCGCCGACCGGGTCATCCTCGCCGACGACCCCGAGCTGGAGCTGTACCGGACGCTGCCCTACGCTCGCGTGGCGATCACCGAAGCCCGGGCCCGCCGGCCCGAGATCTTCCTGATCGGTGGCACGCCCAACGGCCGTGACTTCGCGCCGCGCGTCGCGTCCGCCCTGCGCTGCGGCCTGACGGCCGACTGCACCGACCTCCAGATCGGCGACTACTACGTCAAGAAGGAAGACAAGACTTACAAGGATCTGCTCTATCAGATCCGGCCGGCCTTCGGCGGCAACCTGATCGCCACGATCGTCAACCCGAACACGCGGCCCCAGATGGCCACCGTCCGGGAAGGCGTGATGCGCAAGCCGGCCGCCGACGC
>PLNK01000080.1 GCA_003142755.1 Chloroflexota bacterium
GAGAAGTTAAGGGTCGACGTGGAGGGGATGACGACCGGAACAGGGGTAAGGCTCACGTAGCCGAGAGCCGTCGGCGCTGTAACGGTCAGGTTACCGGTGAAGCCGAGCGCGGCTCCCGGCACGTTGGTCGTTGCGTCGCTCGGGAATCGATCCGTTACCTGCAGAGTCCTCGGACTGTAGGGCGTGAGCGGTCCACCGATGCCGAGCAGGATGCGAGTGTCCAGGATCCGGCTCGGTGCGAGCGGGACATAGACCGCATTCGCCGTAGCATCCTGAGGCGAGGCGCTGACGGCGGCAGCGACGCCTACCGCGGCTCCCAACAGAACCACCACTCCGGCAGCTGCCACTAACCCGCGGCCGATGACGGTCAGCCTCGGGCATCGTAGCTCTTTCAGACCCGACATCTGCTCTCCTCTCAGAATCCGCTAACGAAAGAGACCCCCACGCGTGGCCGGACGCAGGCCAGAGCACAATGCCATCCTAGGCCTCAGGCTGAGGCTATGTAGTGCATTTGGCGCATCCACCCGCCAGGACGCTGCTCGGGTACAGTGCCTCTCAGTCTGCCGGGCGCCGGGACGGCATCTCCGGCCGGGATCCGCTATGACACCTGGTCGAGCAACTCGCCGTCCGGACCGAGCAGCTGCATGACCATCGGGACAACGCCAAGGGCGTGGCTGGCGCAGCTGAGGCAAGGGTCGTAGGCACGGACCAGGGCGGAGACGCGGTTGACTGCGCCCTCCTGGATCTTGTTGCCGTCCACGAAGCGTTTGGCCACCTGCAGGATGCCGCGGCTGATGGCGAGGTTGTTGTGGCCGGTGGCGACGATCAGGTTGGCCCAGGTCATGGCGCCGTCGTCGTTCACCTTGTAGTGGTGGATTAGCGTGCCGCGCGGGGCCTCGATGATGCCGATGCCCTCGAGGCTGTTGACGCCTGCGTGGGCGCGGACCTTGGTTTCGAGGATGGCCGGATCGTCGAGCAGCTCGGCCATGCGCTCCAGGGCGTACATGACCTCGATCAGCCGTGCGTAGTGGTAGTGGAAGCCGCTCTGGACGATGCGGCGTGCGGTGCCGGTGCCGAGACGCTGGCGGTACTCGCCGAGCTCCCTGTCGGCTTCCGCAGTCCCGCAGCGGTCGACAACGTTGAGGCGCGCCAGCGGCCCGACGCGGTAGATGCCGTCCGGGTAGCCGGCGGGCTTGTAATACGGCGCCTTCATGTAGGAGTCGGGGAGCGTCGCCTCGCCGATGTAAGTCGCGTAGTCGTTGGGGCTCACCTGGTCGGCTACGATCGAGCCGTCGGCGCCGACGAAGCGCAGGTTGCCGTCATAGAGCCGCATCGAGCCATCGGGCCCGACGAGGCCGCAGTACATCGTCGGGAAGTTCGAGAAGGACTCGATCTCGTCAGGGAAGCCGTCGAGCGTCTTCTTCCAGAGATAGAGCGTGCGCTTCACGATCGACATGGCGGCGGGCAGCTCTGCGATCATCTCCTGCCGAGCGTGCGGGTCGAGTGGGGCGTTGACGCCGCCGGGCACGGTCCACGAGGGGTGGATGCGCTCCTTGGCGAGCCGCTCGATTGCCTGCTGGCCGAACTTGCGCAGCGCTATCCCGTCGCGCAGCGCGTCGGGATGCTCCTCGAGCAGCCCCACGATGTTGCGCTTGGCCGGATCGGAGTCCATGCCGAGCAGCAGGTCGGGCGCCGAGAGATGGAAGAAGGACAGCGCGTGCGACTGCACGATCTGGGCGCAGTGGAGCAGCTCGCGCAGCTTCGCCGCGGCCGTCGGGATGCGCACGGCCATGATCTCGTCGCAGGCCTTCGACGAGGCCAGCAGGTGGCTGACCGGGCAGATGCCGCAGATACGCGACGTGATCGACGGCATCTCGTAGTAGGGCCGCCCCTCGACGAACTTCTCGAAGCCGCGGATCTGGGTCACGTGGAACTGCGTATCGGTGACCTGGCCCGCATCGTCGAGCTTGATCGTGATCTTGGCGTGGCCCTCGATACGCGTCACGTGCTGGATCGTGACCCTCTTCACGGTTGGTCTCCTGGTCGTCATGGCCCGGCCTACCCGAACCGCAGTTTGGAGCCGAGGTCCGGCTTGCGGCCTTCGAGCAACTCGTTCAGCACCAGCAGGATCGCGTTGGGCTTGGGCGGACAGCCGGGGACGTGGACGTCGACGTCGATCGCCGCGTGCAGCGGTTCCGCCTGCTTGAGCAGCGCGGGCACGCCGTCCGTCGGCACGCCCGGTCGCGCGGTCGCGCCCTCGACGTAGACGCGTTCGAGCAGCTTGCGGGTGGGGATGCCGTTGCGCATCGACGGCACGTTGCCCGTCACCGCGCAGTCGCCGAGCGCCACCACGACCTTGCTCCGTGCCCGCGCCGTCTGCGCGAGCTTGAGATCGTCCGTGCTGCTAACCGCGCCCTCGATCACGGCTACGTCGACGCCCTCGGGCCACTCCTGTGCGTCGACCAGCGGGCCGAAGACGATGTCGGCCCTGGCAAGGACCGCGATGATCCCCTCGTCCATGTCGAGCAGCGACATGTGGCAGCCTGAGCAGCCGTCGAGCCAGCAGGTGCCGATCTTGGGCTTGTCCATCACTGGCCCTCGCGCATGGTGGTCAGGCGGCTCACGACGGTCCGCTGTTTGGTCATCTCCTCGACACCAAATCCCTTTTCGGCCATGGCTCCCGTTGGGCAGGCCTGGACGCATTTGCCGCAGCTGGTGCAACTCGTGGCCTCGCCCCACGGTCGCTTCAACTCGGAGACGAGCCTCGAGTTGATGCCGCGGCCGGCGATGTCCCAGACGTGCGCGCCCTCGATCTCGTCGCAAGTGCGCACGCAGCGCGAGCACAGGACGCAGCGGTTGTGGTCGAGCACGTAGCGTGGGTGGCTGGTGTCGACGCTGAGCCGCGGGAAGTTGTAGGGGTAGCGGATGTGCGTGATGCCGTGGTCTTGCGCGAGGGTCTGCAGCTCGCAGTGACCCGAAGAGACGCACACGGCACAGACGTGATTGCGCTCGGCGAACAGCAGCTCGAGCGCAATCTTCCGATAGGACTGGAGTTGCGGCGAGCTGGTGGCCACGGCCAGCCCCTCTTGCACGGGGGTGGTGCAGGCGGGCAGGAGGCGCGCGACGCCGGAGACCTCGACCATGCACAGCCGGCATGCCCCGACGGCGCTGAGTCCCTCCATGTAGCAGAGGGCTGGGATGTACTTGTTGTTAGCCCGCGCAACCTGGAGGATCGTTTGGCCGGCGGTTGCCGCGATCACCTCGCCGTCGATGCGGACCTTCACCTTCTCGGTCAAGGCGATACTCCCTATCTCTCGGCGCTGCGGATGTCGCAGCGAAGGCAACGCGATGTCTCTTCGAGCGCGGCCACGGGCGTGAGGCCGAGCGATACCTCGGCGTACGACTGCACCCGCTCGGCGGCGGGCATCTCCGCGGGCACGTGGCGGGCGCACTCGCTCGGCGTCTCCGGCGTCTCCATCTGATACTCGAAGTCGGGGATCAGGCTCGGGGCGCGCTCCTGGTCCATCAAACGCTTGTCGATGTTGCGGGCGGCCTTCTTGCCGATGCCCATCGCGTTCGACACGTTGGAGGCGCCGGTGATGAGGTCGCCGCCGGCATAGAAGCGCTCGCGGCTGGTCTCGAGCGAGTAGCGATCGACCTCGATCGTGCCGCCCTCCTTGATCTTGAGACCCGAGGCCTTGCAGAAGTCGGGGTCGACCTTCTCGCCGACGGCCAGGATCACGGTGTCGCATTCGATGCGACTCACCTCGTCCGTCGGCACGGGCCGGCGGCGGCCCGAGGTGTCGAACTCGCCGAGCTTCGTCCTGACTGCCTCGATCGCGACCACCTGGCCGTTCTTGTCGCCGAGGATTCGATGCGGGGCGGCGAGATAGATGAACTTGGTGCCTTCGTGCTCGGCCGCCTCGATCTCTTCCGGGATCGCCGGCATGTCCTTCCGCTCGCGGCGGTAGACGACCGTCACGTCCGCGCCCAGCCGGCGTGCCGTGCGCGCGGAGTCGATGGCGGCGTTGCCTCCGCCGATGACCACCACGTTCTTGCCGACCGGGACCTGCGCGTCGCGCGACACGGACTCGAGGAACGGCAGCGCCGGGATCACGCCCGTCAGCTCGGTTCCGGGCAGGTAGACCCAGGCCTCTTTCCAGGTGCCGATGGCCATGAAGACGGCGTCGTACTGGTGTGCCACGTCGTTGAGCGTCGGTGCCTCGCCGACGTTCACGTTGAACTGGAACTTGACGCCCAGGCGCTCGATCAGCTCGATCTCCTTGTCGAGGACAGCCTTCGGCAGGCGGTACTCAGGCAGGGCGTAGCGCAGCATGCCGCCGGCGGCGGGGCGCGAGTCGTAGACGGTCACGCTGTGACCGAAGAGGGCGAGGTAGTAGGCGCAGGTGAGGCCCGTTGGGCCGGCGCCGATGATCGCCACCTCGTGCCCAGTCGGCTTGAGCTTGCGCTCGAGCACGCGGCCGACCATGGTTTCGAACTTGTCGGAGAGGAGCACTTCGTCGGCGATCAGGCGATGCACGTCGCGCATGTTCACCGGCTCGTCGATGGCGGCGCGGCGGCAGCGGTTGTCGCAGGGGTGCTGGCAGACGCGCCCGGTCGAGGCCGGCAGCGGGTTGTCGAGGATCACCGAGAGGAACGCGTCCTCGACCCGCTCCTCCTTGTAGAGCTGCAGGAAGCGCGGGATGTTCATGTGGAGCGGGCAGGAGTTCTCGCAGGGCGAGAGCGCCAGGTCCTCGCACACGCCGGCTCGGCAGCGCTTTGCCAGGATGTGGTCTTCGAACTCCTGCCGGAAGTGGCGCAGGCTCGTCAAAACGGGGTTGGGCGCGCTCTGGCCCAGGCCGCAGAGCGAGGTGTCGCGGACCATCCGGCACAGCTCGTCGAGCGCCCCGAGGTCCTCGTTCGTGGCCGTGCCGAGCGTGAAGCCGTTGAGCATGCGCAGCGCCTTGTCGAGGCCCACGCGGCACGGGACGCACTTGCCGCAGCTCTCCGAGTGGGTGAACTCGATGAAGTAGCGGGCGACGTCCACCATGCAGTTGTCCGCGTCCATCACGACCATGCCGCCCGAGCCCATGATCGAGCCGATCTGGGCGAGCGTCTCGTAGTCGACCGGGGTGTCGAACATGTCGACCGGGATGCAGCCGCCAGAGGGGCCGCCCGTCTGCACGGCCTTGATGTCGCGGCCGTTGGTGCCGCCTTCGCCGATGGCGTAGATGAACTTCGAGAGCGGCGTGCCGAGCGGCATCTCCACGAGGCCGGTGCTATGCACCTTGCCGACGAGCGAGAAGACCTTGGTGCCCGCGCTCTTGGCGCTACCGGTCTCGGTGAACCAGGCCGGCCCCTTCGACACGATCGGCGCGACGTTGTACCAGGTCTCGACGTTGTTGATGTTGGTCGGCTTGCCGAAAACGCCCTTCTGCGCCGGGAACGGCGGGCGCGACCGCGGCCGGCCGGACTCGCTCTCCAGCGACGCGATCAGCGCCGTCTCCTCGCCGCACACGAACGCGCCGGCGCCCTCGACGGTCTCGATGTGGAAGTCGAAGCCACGTCCGAGCACGTTGTCGCCGAGAACACCGTATTCCCGCGCCTGCTCGATCGCGTGCTCCAGGCGCAGCACCGCGAGGGGGTATTCGGCGCGCACGTAGACGATGCCCTTGTTCGCGCCGGTGACGAAGCCCGCGATCAGCATGCCTTCGAGGAGGGAGTGGGGGTCGGACTCGATCTCGTTGCGGTTCATGTACGCGCCCGGGTCGCCCTCGTCGGCGTTACAGACGAGGTACTTCTCGGGCCCGGCCGCCTTGGCCAGGAACTCCCACTTGTTCCCGGTCAGATACCCGGCCCCGCCACGACCGCGCAATTTCGAGGCCTTGATCTGCTCGATGACGGCGTCGGGAGTCTGGTCGATCAGGACCTTGTACAGCGCCGAGTACCCGCCGACCGCGATGTACTCCTCGATGTCGTCGGGGTTGATCAACCCGCAGTTGCGCAGGACGATCTTGACCTGCCCATTGAAGAACGGGACCTCGGTCCAGTTCGGCACGTCCGGATATCCCGTGCCGTACTTCACGTGGCCGGTGAGGTGGTCCCACTCCTCGATCTTGCAGAGCACGATCTCGGTCGGCGGCAGGTGACCCTCGCCCAGGCCGAGGCCGTTCAGGATGTCGTCGACGTGGTTCGGCTGCACGCGGTGCAGCATCAGCAGGGGGTGGCCGGGCACCCAGACGTTGACGAGGGGCTCCTCGGCGCAGAAGCCGAAGCAGCCGACCGGGACCAGCTGCACGTCGAGGCCGCGGGCGTCGATCTCGGACGCGAAGGCGCTGTAGACGGCCTCGGCGCCGTTTCCGGAGCCGCAGGTGCCCATGCCGACGGCGATTCGCGGCTTGCTGGGGAGCAGCTTGGCGAGGCCGGCCTCGCGCACCGCGGAGAACGCGGCGAAGTCCTGGATCATCATCGCGAGCGATCCCGTCGCAGCGCTTCGACTTCGCGTATCAGCGCCTGCTCCTTGACGTGCCCTCGGATGGCGTGGTCGATCTCGACCACCGGGGCGAGCGCGCACTGGCCGAAGCAGGCCACGGTGCGGATGGTGAAGCGCCGGTCCGGCGTCGTCAGAGTGAGCTTGTCGGCGCCCTCGCTCGTCTCCTGGAGGCCGAGCTGGAGCTTCACGCGCTCGAGCAGTGCTCGCGAGCCGCGGGTGTGGCAGGCGGTGCCCCGGCAGATGGCCACGGTGTGCGTGCCCTGCGGGTCGAGGTTGAACAGCGCGTAGAACGTGGCGACGCCGTAGACCTGCGACTGCGGAATGCCCGTGCGCGCGGCCACGTACTCGAGTGTTTCCATCGGGAGGTACTTATGAGGGTTGCGGTCCTGCAGCTTTTCGAGGATGCCGAGCAGCGCGCCGGGGCGCCCAGCCTGATCGCCGATGATCCGGTCTACCAGGTCCTGGTCCTCCGGGTGCGGCAGCGCCGTCGCGTGTCCGGTCGTCATCGAGTCCTCCAAAACGGAGGCCGTGCCCCGCAGGCCGATGCAGTGGCGTGGCCCGCATGAAGCACGGCAATTAACGTCAGCCTAGGTATCGGCGACCTCGGCCAGTAGGGCCATCCGGACGAGAAAGGACAGACCGGTGACGCGCGGGGGGAGCCGGCCGGCAGGGTCCGCGGGCACCGTACCTCCTGTTCCGCCCCGAACTGCCGGGCCGGCGGTCCGACCCTAGCCCTTCGTCTTGCCCAACTCCGTGATGACCGTGCGGAACGGCTCGGCGTAGCCGGTGAAGCCGGCGAAGAGACGCCAGACCTCCTCCGGCGGGCGGCCCGACTTGAGCAGTCCGTTGCTCCAGCTCCTGGCGTTGGCGCCGGCGCGCGGCCCGAAGCAGCCGAAACAGCCGCGGTCGTAGGTTGGGCACAGGGCGTTGCAGCCAGACGTGGTCACGGGACCCATGCACGCCTGACCGCCGGCCACGACCAGGCAGACAATGCCCTTGCGCTTGCACTCGCGACAGACGGCCTCGTCGCGGATCTGGGGCCGGCGGCCGACCAGGACGGCAGTGAGCAGTTCCAGCAGCTGTCCCGGATCGATCGGGCAGCCGCGCAGCTCGGCGTCCACCTTGACGTGCTCTGAAGCCGGCGTCGCGGTAGCCAGCGACTCGATCCACTCGGGATGGGTATACACGGCGGCGCGGTAGGCGTCGTGGTCGGCCCAGTTGCGCAGCGCCTGGATGCCGCCGGCGGTGGCGCAGGCCCCGATCGTGACCAGGACGCGGGCCTGCTTGCGCAGTTCCTTGATCGCGTCCAGGTGCTCGGGGGCGCTGATGGAGCCTTCCACGAATACGATGTCGTAGGGGCCGGGCGAGCGGCGCGAGGTTGCCTCCGGGAACTCGACGATGTCGAAGCGGGAGACGATCTCGAGCAGCTGATCCTCGAGGTCCAGGATGGTCAGCTGGCAGCCGTCGCAGGAAGCGAACTTGGCGACGGCAACTCGCGGCCGGGCGGTTCTGCCTGAGGTGGCCATCAGATTCCCTCGCGGTTGAACATGTCGCCGAGGTCATTGAGCCGGAACACCGGGCCGTCCTTGCAGACGAAGCGGCCGGCCATCTGGCAGTGTCCGCACAGCCCGATGCCGCATTCCATGTGGCGCTCCATCGAGACGTGGATTCGGTCGGTGGGCACGCCCTTGGAGATCAGGCCCTGGACGGAGGCCTGCATCATCCGCTCCGGACCCACGACGAAGGCCGTGACCTTGGTGCAATCCCAGGAGATCATGTCGAACAGGTTGGTGACGACGCCGACTCGGCCCTTCCACTCGGGACCGGCGCGGTCGACGGTGACCACGACGTCGATGGCCTTGCTCGCGGTCCACGCGGCCAGGTCGTCGCGGAAGAGCTGGTCTTCGGGCGTGCGCGAGCCGTAGAAGAGCGAGACCGATTCGAAGCGGTCGTGGTTGGCGACGAGCGCGTCGACCAGACCGTGGAGCGGCGAGAGACCGACGCCACCGGCGACCACGACCGCGTGCCGGCCGTAGGCCTCCTGGATGGGCCAGAACGTCCCGAGCGGACCACGCAATCCAACCTTGGCGCCGGGGTGGAGGTTCACGAGAGCCGTCGAGGTTTGACCGACCGCCCGGATCGTTAGGTCGATCGCGTTGGCTCGGAAGCGTGAGATCGAGATCGGCACCGCGGGGAAGGCCGGCAGGGCAATCATCACGAACTGACCCGGTCGGCCTTCGAGGAAGGCAGGATCCAGGTCCGTCAGCGAAAGCGTGGTGGTGTCCTCGGTCTCGGGCCGGGCCGAAGCGAGGCGGGCAATCGAATAGGAGCCCGGGCTGGCGGCCACCGGTTCCACTGCCACCGGATGCTCCACGGGCGCGATGGGCGGGGCGATCGCCGCGAGTTCCTCGCGGACGTCGATCTGGACAGGGCACCAGGTGATGCAGCGGCCGCAGCCGACGCAGCCCGAGCTGCCGAACTGGTCCCACCACGTCGAGAACTTGTGGGTCAGCCACTGGCGGTAGCGGTCACGCGGCCGGGCGCGGAAGTCGCCCCCGGCAACCTTCGCGAAGGCAACGTCGAAGCAGGTATCCCACTGCCGCTCGGTGATGCTGGACTTGCCGTCCATGTCCGAAGCTTCGATGACCGAGGTGCAGAAGCATGTCGGGCAGGACATGGTGCAGTTGCCGCACTCGACGCAGCGATCCGCGACCTGAGCCCAGCGCGGGTTGTCGAGCTGCAGCTTGAGGCGGTCGCCGATGCCGGCCATCGGCAGCGGCTCGCCCATCTGGGTCCGGACCGACTCGACCCTGTCGACGGCAGCGCCGGCTTCGGCGTGCGAGGGGCGGCGGGTTGGCAGCTTGGCCACNNCAGAAGCATGTGCTCGATGAGTTTGTGCACTGGACGGCGACGATGAACGCGGCCGCACGCCGGGCCCGGAAATCCTCATCGGTGAACTGGCCGCCCAGGAAGACCCGGTCCTGGATCGCGAGAGCGGCGATCTCGCAGGCGCGGACGCCCAGGAACGCGACCGGCGGGACCTCCGGCGCGGGCTGCTCGAAACCGAAGCTGGCCTTGTGGGCCGTCGCGATTGGCAGATTCGGCGGGAACGTAAATCGCTTCCAGGTCGTGGGCCCGACGGAGTAGCCGAAGACCCGTGCGTCGGCGCCGCGCTCCAACCTGTAGCTGCCGGCGGTCTGGACGTCTCGCCAGCCCGAGGGCAGATCGGCCGCCGTCTGGATCTCGTCGTAGACGATGGCTCCGTCGCGAACGGCGGGTCCGATCACGCGACGGCCGGTTCCGCGGATGGCCTCGACCAGTGCGCCGAGGTCCTCGCGAGCCAGGAACCACTGCCGGGCCGCGGCCGCCTGGCTTAGGGCAGGGCTGGTGATCACGACTCAGGAGACCTCCTGGGAAGGCGACAGAGAGAGGACTGCGCGTGGCCCTCAGCGAGCGAAGAGATCCAGAAGCTGAAGCCGGGTTGCCCTCAGGCGGCGGGCTACGGCCTTGAGGACTCGAGGGTAGAGACTGGCCGCCAGGGCGTGGTCTTCCTTGAGCGCCGCTCGAAGCTGTATCCCCTCGATGACCAGGGCCTGGCTGGACTCGGTGGCGACGACTGTGGACTGGGCCTGCGTGTCGGCCAGAACGGCCGACCAACCGAAGATGTCACCCGGCTCGACGCTCAGGATCGTGACCGGGCCGCGCTCGGGGACCAGCGTCCGAAGGGCGAGCCGGCCGGAGAGGAGAATGCCCATCTCCTTGGCGTCGTCGCCCTCGTGCAGGATTACCTCATCCGCCTCGAAGTCTTGGATCTCGCCCATCCTGGCCAGGCGTTCCTGCGTCTCGGGCGAGAGCTCGGCCCCGAACCAAGTGTGGTTGAGCATGGCGATGACGGCGGCGTAATCGTCCATTGCGCGAGCATGCATTTGGCTCTGGTGTGCGGGCAGTGCCATCAGGTCGGCGAGGCGCGGGCCATTCGGCCCGCGTGGGCCATTCGGCCCCGTTGCCGCGCCACGCCCCTGGCTCGCCCCGGCGCCGCTAGACTGCTACCGGTCGCCGCAGGCGGAGTTGCGAATCGATGGAACCAAGGCGGCGTGTAGTCGCTGGTCTGACCGGAGTGGCGGTCGTCCTCATCGTGGTCGGTCTGACGGCGGTGGTGTTCGACCCGGGCTTCACGCGCGACGGCAAGGCGACGGCGAGCAGCTCGCAGACGGCCCTCGCTCGTCTCAGTTCTCCTCCGTCCAGCCCATCGCCAACAGTCCGCCCGACACTGCCTCTCGCCAGCGGCAGTCCTGGCACGCCCACGCCGACCGTGTCGTCATCGCCCACGGTTTCCGCAGGACCGACCGAACGGTCTACCGGCTTTGCGCAGCAGGGCGATGGCTTCGTCTATTTCGCGGCCGACGGTTCGACGATCCCGGTGATCCCGGTGACAGGTCTCGAGGTCCGGATCGAATCCGGCAAGGCCCACTACTATGCCCTCGCGTCCAACAAGTACGGCCTCGCTCCCGATTCCTACGTGGGCGACTTCATGCCCCTCGTGTCCATGGGCCAGGCCGACGGATCGAGCGCCGAGACGGGTGGCATCGTTCTGGCCGGCCCGGTAGTGAAGACGCTGATCGACGACAAGCTGGCATCGATAGCCACGGACCCGGACCGCTGGATCGTCGCCTTGCCGATCGACATCCGATCCTCGTTCGCCTCGATGGTCGATGTCTCGTTCGACCAATTCGGGCTTGTCGGCCTGTCGAACACGCCGCGTGTGGTCGTTCACTTCTCGGGCTCACTGCCTGTCGTGGAGTCCATCCCGGCCAACGGCGGGTTCCATGTCCTCGTCGAGCAACTCGGCGCCACCGCCTGGCAGGTCATCGACCCGGTCCGGCTGGGTATCGCAGAGGGCGCGAGCGATCCGGCCCATGTCATGAATCAGCTGGTCGTCTACGGCAGCGGGGCCCCGAGCGTCAAGAGCGACAACGCCGTCGATGGCAAGGTGACGCTTGGGCAGTTGATGCTCAAGGCCAGCGGTGACGTCAGCGTGTCGCTGGTCGTGAGTGGCAATGTCCGCACAGCCCTCGATCCGGACAAAGTCCTCACGGTTGGTGACGTCCCCGTCTTCGTCGCATCGTCCTAGAGGACGGCGCCCGCCATCGAAGATTCCGACTCCGGGATGACCTCAACCGCGGGAACCCTGGCTAGACTGGCGTCACCGACAGCGAGGCAGCGAGGTGGGTATGACTGACAGATGGCGCGACGTCGACAGCGAGCGCGATGACGGCCGGCAGCGGGGCATGCTCACGGTGGGCGTGCTGCTCGTGCTGCTCGGCGCATTCTTCCTCGCCTCGGAGCAGCTGAATTTCGATTTCGGCCGGTTCGGCTGGCCGATCTTCGTCATCGCACCGGGCGTCTTCCTGCTGCTGCTCGGTCTGGCGATCCCTCACGAGGGCGGCCTCGGCGCGGCCATCCCAGGCGGGATCGTCACGACGGTCGGTCTGCTCCTGGCATTCCAGGAAGCGACCGGAACGTACGCCAGCTGGTCATATGCGTGGGCGCTGGTTGCCCCCGGATCCGTCGGGGCGACGCTGGCGCTGTACGGGCTGTTCCATCGCCGCTGGGATCTGCTCGATGCCGGTCTTCGGACGGGCGCGGTGGGCCTCGGGCTGTTCATCGGCTTCGGGCTCTTCTTCGAGAACATCATCGGCGTCGACAACGTCCACCCCAACACGCTGCTCCGCAACGCCCTGCCGGCGATGGCCGTGGGTCTGGGCATCCTGATAGTGCTCTTCAACCTGATGCCAGAACGATCACAATCGCGATCCGGCGCCGACGCGTGGAGCCCGGTAGAACCGCCCGCGCCGCCCGCGCCGCCCGCCGGCTGATCCTCCGTCCGCCCAACTCGCCACGGGCCCAGCCCGCCAGCCGACGACACCGCCACACGTAACCAGCCCGCCAGCCGGCGAGCGCACACCTAGGCGCCGCCGAGCACCGGAGCGCGCGCACCCCAAGGTGCGTAAGCGAGGAGCGCAGGCGGCAACAACGGAGGGCGCCGCCTGCTGGCGGGCTAGTGGACTTTGACTACCTTGTAGTCGACGGTGCCCGCTGGCACCTGGACGCGCACCTTCTCACCTGGGTGTCGGCCCATCAGGGCGCGCCCGATCGGCGACGTGAAGCTGATCTTGCCGGCCGCGGCATCGGCTTCGGCGGAGCCCACGATCGTGAAGGTCTCCTCACCATGCCGGTCGGTCTCCACTACGACGGTGGAACCCAGGACGACTTCGGTGCCGCCCTCATGGCTGGCGTCGATGACGACCGCTGACTTGATCATCTGCTGGAGCTGCTGGACCCGGCCCTCGAGGAAGGATTGCTCCTTGCGGGCGGCATCGTAATCGGCGTTCTCGCTAAGGTCACCGAGTTCGCGGGCGGCCTTGATCCTGGAGATCACTTCAGGTCGGCGCTGATTCGTCAACTCGTCGAACTCGGCGCGGAGGGCCGCCAGGCCTTCGGCCGTGAGATGCGTGGGGGCACTGGCCTGGCCGGAGCCCGGGGCGGCTGTCCTCGAGGAGCGCCGCACTACCGGCGTCTCGATGGCAGACGGTCCCGTTGTCGGCGGCACCGGCTTGACGGTCTTGCGGGGCGCCGCCTTGGCTCGCGAGGGCTTGGCCAGCGAGATGGGTCTCGTGGCCCGGACCCGGAAGGATGACCTGCTGAACGACATCTCGGCTTCGGTCGCGTCTGGCAGCACCGTCACCTTGGTGATCTTCACCGGCCGGGCGGTCTCGTCGTGGAGAGGCGCGGTGAGGCCGTGATCCCGGCGCTGGCCGCCGGGCGTGGCCAGGACGGCGTACGGCAGCGCTCCGACAGTCTTCACGAAGGTCTCGAGGAGGGTGTCTTCATATAGCTCGGGGTCGCTCGCGGGAGCCCACCAGATCCTGGCCTTGTTGATGTCGTGGAGCGTCTTGAGCCAGTAGCCGGACGGCTGCGGCCGCCGCTCGCCGAGTGGGGTCTTGAACATGCCGGCCAGTCGGGCGGCGACAGACTTCCGGCTGGAGCCTACGTACAGAATCGCCTGACCGGGCAGCCAGAAGGCGGCCAGCCGCGACTGTAGTTCAGCGACGCTGGGTCGCTTGCCGTCGAGGCGCAGATCCTGGGCTCGACCGAGCCATTCACGGATGGCATCTGGGTCGATTGAGACCTTGGGCGCAGGCGCAGGCAGCTCGACGATGAATACGCCCGGACTGCTTCCTGTAACCGGTCGACCCCACTGAATCGGACCCTCGACGGATAGGCCATTGGCGCGCAGCAGATCCCGGCCATTTAGGAGCGGCGCTGGAGAAGATGAGTTCGTCACCGGTGAACCGTGCCTTGCCTGTCCCTCTCTGTCAAACGGACGTTCGCCGGCGCCCGTTCTTTGGTGGAAGGCCCCGAGTTCGTCGGGACCTCAAGGCCCCGTGAAGGCGGGGCCTTCATGTCTCTGGCGGGAGTTTGCGCTACTTCTGGAGCGACGGATCCTCCGCGACAGGGATGCCGAGCAAGAGCGGCAGGCCCATGCGGTTGGTGTAGATCGGGCGATAGCGATCGGTGTTGTACATCGCCGGGATGTCGATCGAGCGCGGGCCCTGATCGGGGTTCGGAAGCGGGGAGTGGCTGTACTTACCGCCGCGGATGGCGACCATGCGGCCGCTCACGCCGTCGGCGATCAGGTTCATGGCCACGTTGGCGAAGGTGATGCCGACGATGGAGTCGACGGCGTCGGGGTCGCCCGAGCGGAGGTCGTAGGTCAGCTCGCTGGCCAGGGTCTCATGGCCGGAGCGGGCCTGGATCTCCGAGGCCAGCACTTCGGCGATGTTCGCCTTGTGCTTGTGGCCGAAGGCGTCGGCCGGACCGTACTCGGCCAGCTCGCCGCCCTTCCAGATCGCGCCCTCGGCGGCGATCGCGAAGGAGTACTTGCTGGGGTTGTTGAGCTTGTCCTCGACGAGCAACTCGACCACGTGGTCTAGGTCGAACTGGTACTCCGGGATGAGGCAGCGGCCGCTCGTCACGTACGCCGTATAGAGCGCGGTGAAGCCGGCGTCGCGGCCGAAGATGCGGAAGACGCCGATCCGCTCGTGCGAGCCAAGGGTCGTGCGCTGGCGGTTGATCGCCTCCTTGGCCCGCGTGATGGCGGTCGAGAAGCCGATGCAGTACTCGGTGCCCTGGACGTCGTTGTCCATGGTCTTGGGCACGGCCACGAGCTTGACGCCCTTGTCGGCCAGGACCTGGCTGAAGCTCAGGGTGTCGTCGCCGCCGATCGGGATCAGGTAGTCGAGGCCGAGCTTCTCGATGTTCTCCAGGACGATGGGCGTGAAGTTGTAGACGCCTTCCTTGACCTCGAGCTGCTTGAGGCGATCAGGACCGATGTGGGCCGGAAGCTTGCCGGCCTTCATCTTGCGGGCGTTCGTACGCGAGGTGTGAAGCCAGGTGCCGCCGGTCCGATCGATCGAGCGGGTGTTGGTCCGATCGAGCGGGATGATGTAGTCGGTGTCCAGCCCGGGCCCGGGCTTCATGTGGGTCAGGCCTTCCCAGCCGCGCCGGATGCCGTAGACCTCGTAGCCAAGCTCTGTTGCGCGATAGACGACGCTCTTGATTACTGCATTGAGGCCGGGGACATCGCCGCCGCCGGTGAGGATGCCGATGCGCGGAGTTCGACTCATGCGTGCCTTCCGTGGGTGTTCGGGCGCAGCCTGCGGTTGAGGCCGCGGGGTCATGACCCGTATATGTTAAGGCTAGCGGACCAATCGGCGGCGGTCCGAAGGGCACGAAACGATGTAGTCGCGTCACTGACGGCGCTGACGGGCGGCCCCAATGCCTCGGGACGAGTGGCGCCGGGCAGTGGCGCCGGGCAGTGGCGCCGGGCAGTGGCGCCGGGCAGTGGCGCCGGGCAGTGGCGCCGGGCAGTGGGCGAGTCTGCCCGCCGTCCGCCCCTTTCCGGAGTTGCCTAACTCCCATGACGATGGCATTCGGCGAGAGGTGAGGCGGCGGCCAGCTCGTAAACGAGCTCTGCCGGTTGGTCTGCGGCTGATCCAGCCTCGCGAGCAGGCCTTCGGCGATTCGCGAGGCCCTCATTTGCCTGGTTTCGATCCCCCGACGCCTTGTCGACGGCCGGCGCCACGAGCAAGTCTTGCTGAATGTCCGTTTCATGGGAATTCGGCAAGACCTGTCCGGGCAGCGTTGGGGCCGATGCGCACCCTCCGGCTGCCGCTCCGGTTCGATGACCGAATCTTCGCCAGGTCGGTCTAGGTCGGGTTCGACCTACGCCCGCCGCCCCTCCGGCTACGGCTCGAAGCGGTAACGCAGGAAGAGGTCGTCGCCGGCGCGCCGGACGGAAGCCAGGCTGGACCAGCGGCCGTGCCCCTCGCCGAAGCTCGTGCCCTCGACGAGCCCCAGGCGGTGGACCGCGGCGTCGCGCCCCGCCACCTGCGGTGCGACGGTCAGGAATAGCTCATCGACCAGGCGGGCCCGCAGCAACTCGCCAAAGAGATGCGGGCCGCCCTCACACAGTGCCACCCGGGCGCCGGCACCGCGTACGATCTCGAGCAACGCCCCGGCCGGGACACGCTCGCCATGCCCGGCCACCTCCACCCGAACGTTGCTGGAGAGCGGCAACATCGCCAGATGGTCCGCCCCGGCCCTGGTCGTCGCCACGATCACGGGCACGCCCGGCGCGTTGAGGCCGGCGTGCGTGACGTCCAGGTTGCCGCTGGCCGTGACGACGATCGTGGTCGGCTGGGGAGTGAGCCACAGCTCGCCCCGCCAGGCCGCGAAGGCGTCGGCCAGGGCGGGCTGCAGGTGCGCCGCTGTCCAAACGTGGCGGCGGCCGGCGCGCAGGGTCCCGGCTCCCACCACCACGACGTCGGCGAGACATCGCAACACGGCCATCATGAATCGGTCCGACTCGGAGAAGCCACTGATCTCTGCGCCGCCCGCGCCCGTCTCATGCGGGCCCAGGGCGACTACGCCGTCGAGGCTCGTCACGAAGTTGGCGAGGACCGTCGGTCGATCGGCCCGGAGATCGATGCAGAGCTCGCCCGGGAATCGGGTCGCGAGGGCCGGCGGGAGCAGACCACCGCGGCGATCGACGGCATCGCGCATTGGTTCGGGCGACTCCCAGAGTGGTTCGAGCGCGAGCCCTTCGCTTCGGCCGGCCATGGTCACCTCAATCGTGGGCTCCTCCATGGAGCCTTGCCAGATCGTAGAACTCGGCGCACGGCGCCGCATCGGCTTCAACCGCGCAGTGGAACGCGATCGTGCGCGTCCCGGTGCGAGAGGGCCCGACTAGAGGCTGCGCAGTTCCGTGGCTTCGGTCGTGTCGATGGCTCGGGCACAGGTTGGGCAGTACCAGCGGGCTTCGAGTGGCGTGCCGCACGTTCCGTGGCGCAGCGCACCGGACGATTCCGCCCGCGCCCCCCAGTCGGCGAGCAGCCGCAGCGCGCCCGCCAGCTCGCGGCCATCGGCGGTGAGTTCGAGGAGCTGACCGTCAAGGTCGACCTCGGAACGGAGCCGGCCTCGAAGGCGAACTGAGCGCCGGCGGACGCCCAAACCAGCCGGCGGGCGCGCGGCCCCACGATTGGCCTCTGGTACGCCATGATTGGCGGATGCCCGCACCGAAGGCCGCTGCCGCCCAGACGCTCATCGGGGTCGACGTGGGTTCGACCCATATCAAGGCCGCGCTCGTGGTACCGGGGAGTGGCGTGATTCACGTCGCGCGCCGCGCCACGCAGACCCACCTCGTTCGCGGCGGTGGCGCATTCCATCGCCCAGACGAGCTGCTCGCGGCCGTCAGCTCGGCCATCGCCGAGTGCGTGGCTTCGGCCGGTGCTCGCGCCAAGCCCGTCGCCATCGGGATCGCCAGCATGGCTGAGTCCGGCGTCCCGGTCGATCGCCGGAACCTGCCCGTCGGCGACATCCTGGCCTGGCACGATCCGCGTCCGGAGCGCCAGGCCGCGTGGCTCGAGCGGCAGATCGGCGCCGCGCCGCTCTTCGCCCGAACCGGCCTGCGCCCCGAGCCCAAATACACCCTGCCCAAGTTGTTGTGGCTGCGCGAGCAGAAGGCAGCCGACTTCACGCGCCTCCGGCACTGGGCGGGCGTGGCCGAGCTCGTCGCGCTCGATCTGACCGGCGCGCTCGCGACGAATGCCTCCCTCGCGTGTCGAACCCTGGCGTTCGATGTGACCAAGCGCGCCTGGGACGCCCGGCTGCTGGCCATGGCCAGCCTCGAGCCCGACGAGATGCCCGAGGTCCTGCCGCTCGGCCGGGCGGTCGGCGGGCTGACCGCCGGCGCGGCCGCTCGGTTGGGTTTACCGCGTGGCACGCCCGTGGCGATCGCCGGCCACGACCACATGGCCGCGGCTCTGGGCGCGGGCGTCACGAGGCCGGGCGATGCGCTCGACTCGATGGGCGGCGCCGAGGCTGCCCTGCTCGTGACCGAGCACCCGGTCCTCGTCGACGAGGTCCGGCGCACTGGATTCTCGACTGGCTGCCACGCCATCGACGGGCTTGCCTACGTGTCCGGCGAGCTGCCGTCGTCAGGCGCGCTGGTCGAGTGGTTCGTCGACACGTACCTCGCCGCCGCTCCCGCTGTCCGGGCGGACGGCGCGGCCAGGACGGGTCGCGTGGGCCGCGTGGGCCAATCCGCGTCGGAACCACCCGATCGATACGCCGGCTTCGTCGCGCTGCTCGACCAGGCCGGACCGGGTCCGGTCGAGCCGATCGTTCGACCCTACCTGCGCGGACGGATGGCGCCTCACCGCGATCCCGCGGCCAGCCTCGAGTTCGAGGGGCTCCGCGAGACGCACAACCTGGTGGACCTGGCCGCGGCCGTCATCGACGGCACCGCCTACCACGTTCGATGGATGCTCGACGAGCTGAGCCGCGTGACCGGCACGCCACTCGACCACGTCAAGCTGACCGGCGGTGGATCGCGCAACCGGCGCTGGGTGACCGCCAAGGCGGCCCTCGGCCCCGGCCGGCTGGAAGTGGTCCGGACCGACGAGGCGGCCGCGCTCGGCGCCGCGCTGGTTGCGGGCGTTGCCGGCGGTGTCTACGGCTCGATCGACGAGGCGCTGGTCGATGCTTCGCCTTTCGATCGGGTCACCGCTCCGCCGAGTGTGCGGGCCCGCTACGACGCCGCGTATCTGGATCGCTGGCTGCCGGCGGTCGTCTCGCGCCTGCGGCAGACCGGGAACTCCTAGGGCTCAGTGGAAGGCGGCGGCCTGCGAGCGCACGAGATCGACCAGATTGCCCAGAGCGATGTTGACGTCGACGACGTGCAGACCCCAGGACGGTGACTCGTTGACGCTCAGGGCGGGCCGCTGGTCGGATGCCACGTTGGTTCGATCGATCTGTAGCCAGGTGGCGCCGCCGGAGGTCTTGCACTCGGCCGAGAACTCGCCCGGATACGAGACGAATGGGGTCGATGCCGCCGGAGCAGGAGCCGGAGCCGCCGAGCCGAGGAAGAGCGACAGGCCCTGCGTCGGGAAGTACGGATCGAGGACGGCGCTGCCGCCGCCGGGTGCGGCCGGGTTCACGCACAGCACCTGCAGCGGCACCGTCGAGTTGCCGGCGAACGGGTTGATACCCGAGTCGGCCCGGCCGAAGAACGAGTCGGCTGGTGGAGCCTTGTCGAAGCTCGAATAGGCGACCACGCAGCCGATCTGGCTGGCGCTCGCGCAGGCGGGTATGTTCGCGAAATCGCCCCCGACCGACTTGCCGACGGGAACCGTGACGTTGCCGCCGAGCAGCAGTGCCGAGACGAGCAGGCGGCGCGTCGNNCGGAAGGCCGAGTCGACGTAGTTGTAGGCGACCAGGGCCGACAGATACGAGATCTTGCTCGGGGTGGCGATCGCGGCCAGAGTCAGCTGCGGGTACATCGGCGCGTACACCCGGCAGACCTGCGAGAACCGAGCCGCCTGGGCCACCGCGACGGCCCGCTCCTCCGGATCGATGCTCAGCGTGGCGTTGGCGCCCTTCTGAAGGCTGACCGTCGGGTAGACGTAGAAGCAGTCGATCAGCGGGTCGGCGGCCGGCGATGCCGCCTGGACGGTCGACTTGCCGGTCGCATCGACGACGGTCGCATCGAGGCTGCCCTCACACGGGTTGTCGGCCAGGCCCGGCTTGCAGAGCCAGGTGGTGTCGTCCGGCGCGGGCGTTGGCGACGCCGTGGGCGCGGACGAGGCGGCGGCCAGCGGCGAGCCGGCCGGCGTGGCGAGCGCCACCGATGCAGCGCTCGACGGCGGGCTGTTCGGAGGCGTCGCAGTCAGGGCCGAAGAGCCGCACGCCGCGACCGCCATGGCGACGATGAGCGTCAGGAGAATCGGCTTTCGCATTGGGGCATGGTCGTCCCAACCCCGCATCCTGTCCAACGCTCAGCCCAGGTAGGCGGTCGTCTCGGTGCGGACGAGGTCGATCATGTTGCCGAGCGTCAGGCTCATGTCATGCATGTGCAGGCCCCACGAGCCCCCGGATTGCAACAGGACGAACATCGGTCCTGCCGGATCGGCCCGCGTGATCTGCAGCCAGGTCGTTCCACTCTGCGTCTTGCACTCGCCCGTCAGGGCGCCCGGGTACGTGACCCAGTGCGTCGTCGGGGCTGGGCTGGGGGCTACGCCGAGGCTCACGACGTAGGACGTCTCGAAGTAGGTCTTCAGAGGGGCCGCGCCTCCCCCGGGCAGGGCGGGGTTCACGCAGAGAACCTGCTGGGGCCCATTGCCGAAAGAGAACATCGACAGCCCGGCCGGACGACCGAACACGGCATCGGCAGGCGGAGTGGTATCGAAGCTCGAATAGGCAACCACGCAACCCGTCTGTGTCGCGGACCCGCAGGCCGCGATGTTCGCGAAGTCGCCGCCGACGGTCTGGCCGACCGGCACCGTCACGTTGCCGCCGATGAGGAAGGCCGACACGAGCTGCTTTCGGACCTCCGGTTTGGCATCGACCTCGTAGTGGAGGAGCCCGGTCAGCACCTCCGCGCCCTGGGAGTGGCCGATGAAGACGATGCCGCGTCCGTGGTTGTAGTTGGCCATGTA
>PLNK01000116.1 GCA_003142755.1 Chloroflexota bacterium
CCGCCCTCGCCCGTGATCACGACGACGATCGGGGTGCGGAGCCGCGTCATCAGCCCAACGGACCTGGCGATCGCCTCGGCGATGCCGCGCTCCTCGGCCGCGGCGCCCGGGAATGCGCCCTGGACGTCCACGAATGTCAGGACCGGCATGGCGAAACGCTCGGCCAGCTCCATGATCCGCATGGCCTTGCGGTAGCCCTCGGGATGGGGCAGCCCGAAGTTGCGGCGGATGTTCTCCTCGGTGTCCTGGCCCTTCTGGAAGCCGATGACGACTATCCGCCGGCCATCGATCCTGGCCAGTCCGGCCACGATGGCCGAGTCGTCTCCGAAGAGGCGGTCGCCGTGGAGCTCGATGAACTCATCGGCCATGACCTTGACCAGCTCGAGCGTGTGTGGGCGCTTGAGATTGCGAGCCTGCTGGACGTGAGCCCAGACCTCGGCCGTGGGGCTTTCGGGCTTGCCCTCGGGATGGGCTCGGCCAAGAAGTCGGTCAACCACGGGGTGCCTCCCCACGTGACCCGTTGCCCTCGCCGTTGCGCGAGTCGCCGGTGCTTTCGCCGCTCAACACCCCGGTCAACGCCGATAGGAACGAGCGCGGCTTGAATGTGGCGGCGGCCATTGGCTCTCCCACGCCGTTGAGTGGCGGCGCCACCAGGAAGCCGAGCAGGGAGATGATCTCGTCGCGAAGGTGGGCCCGGGCCACGATCCGATCCACGAAGCCGTGGCTGAACCAGAACTCGGCGCGCGCGTAGCCCGGCGGCAGCTCTTCGCTGATTGTGCCAGCCGACACTCGGTCGCCGGCGAAGCGGATAAGCGCATTGGGCTCGGCGATGTTGACGTCGCCGACGACCGCGAACGAGGCGAAGACGCCGCCCGTCGTCGGATCGGCCAGGACGGAGAGGTAAGGAACGCTCGCGGCCTTAACCCGTTCGACAATGGCCATCGTCTTGGCGAGCTGCATCAGCGCGTACGTGCCCTCCTGCATTCGCGCGCCGCCGGACGAGGAGACGATGATCAGTGGCATGCGCTCGGCTATTGCGGCCTCGCCGGCCCGAGCGACTTTCTCGCCCACGACCGAGCCCATCGAGCCGCCGATGAAGCCGAAGTCCATGACGCACAAAGAAACCGGCCTGCCGCCGATCGTGGCTGTGCCCCAGACCGCGGCGTCGCGCAGGCCCGTCGAGAGCTGGGCGGCCATGAGCCGGTCCGGATACGGCTTGAGATCCACGAAACCGAGCGCATCGATGGGCGTGAGGTCGGCATCGCGTTCCATGAACGAACCGCCGTCGACGAGGTGCTCGATCCTGACCTTGGCCGGAATGCGGAAGTGGTGGCCGCAGTGGGGGCAGACCCGAAGCGACTTGTCGAGCTGCTTGTTGAACAGCATCTCCCCACAGCCAGGGCACTTGGTCCACAGGTCTGGCGGGTAGGCGTCACGGCGCGGACGGAACGGCAATCTGACCGGCATCAGGACACGACCCCAATGATTCCGTTGATGACCCCCGGGCGGCGGTTGCGACCTGAGTGTGCGGACCGGCCGTGGGCCGCACGTGCGGCGCGACCCATCCTCCCAGAGGCCGGGTGGGAATGCCGCCAGGCTACATAGACAGCCCCGAGTGAGATCGCCGACGCGACGCCCACCCCGCCCATGATCATTGGGCGCGACGGATGGCTGGCTTTCTCGGGCAGCCGGCGGAAGGCCGCGCCAGGCGACATCGACCGAGCGTTATCTGCCGTTGCGGTCGCGGCCGGGAGCCGCGTGGCAGCAACCATGCCCGGACGCCGGAACGGAGCCACGGTACCCGGCCTGGCCGGAGCCACGGTCTCCTCGAGGGGCAGGCCCGATTCCCGGCGGGCGGCGCCTGCCGCGAGACGGGCAGCAAGCGCTTCCTCGAACCGGAACGATGGGTGTACGCGCGTCAGGCTTGCCCGCAGCTCCCTGGCCGCGAACCGAACGGCCGGATCGACCTCAACGTCGACGGGAAAGTCGGAGACGCGCCGCTCGTCGGCGGCCATCAGCCCGTCCAGGTAGCGCTCAGTCCGCCGAGCGTCTCGCGTTCCGTGGCCCAGCATCAGCTCAATTGGCCCCGAAGGTCATCGGCGACCGCGCGCAGGGCTCGATGCAGCAGGACTCGCACGGCCCCTTCCGAGCGGCCGAGGATAGCGGCGATCTCTGCCGTGGACATCTCGTCGACGAAGCGCAGCACGACGGCCCGCCGGCGGTCCTCGGGCAGGCGCGAGACGGCCTGCCAGGCGGCGCTGACTGCCTCACGAGCCGCCGCGGTCTCGACCACGTCGCCCGGGGCGGAGAGCTCCGCGGCATCGTCGAGGGACGCGACCTGTCGGCGGCGATCGCGGCGCCGCTCGTTGGCCACGACGTTGCGGGCGATGCGGAAGAGCCAAACGCGGAATGTCGAGAAGTCGGCCGCATCGGCCGCACTCAACGGGCTCACGCGCGAGGCGATGAAGGCGTCTACCCGCTCCTCGAAGCGAGGCAGGCCGGCCAGAGCCTGCATGAAGACGCGTTCGGCCGCGTCCTCTGCCGCATGCTGGTCTCGGAGCTCGTAGAAAGCGTAGCTATACACCTGGGCCAGATACTTCCTGTACAGGGCGTCGAAGCGGCTCGGGTCGCGCCGGGCCGCTTCGACCAGACCGCGATCGCGATCGAGCCGGGCGGGACGGGCGCCCTCCTCCACTCTATTCAACACCGGCCG
>PLNK01000133.1:0-994 GCA_003142755.1 Chloroflexota bacterium
ATCGCCACATACCGCGAGATAGGGGACGCGGTGCGATCCGCGATGCGGCCCGGCGTGACGACGGCTCAGCTGGACGAGAAGGCCCACGCCGCGTGCGTGGCCCATGGCTTCGGCGAGTACCACGTCTACGGCATCGGCCACGGCATCGGCCTGCGCTCCGAGGAGCCGCCCGCCCCGACGATCATCCCGCCCCATCGGAGCCTGCCCCTGCAGGAGGGCATGACCGTCACGATCGGCCATACGATCCTGGCGATCCCGGGCTTCGGAGGCGTGAGGTTCGAGGACGTCTATCGGGTCGGCGCCACCGGGCCGGAGATCCTGTTCGACTATCCGATCGAGCCGATCCTTTCGGCCTGAACCCCGGGACGGATCGCAACGCGGCGGTGCGCGCCGGCCACGGGAACGGCGGTATCAGGACCCTGGTCCTATTTCGGGCCCACTGCGCGATCGGCGATCCTTAGCCGGTATTCCCTCGGTCCGTCACAGCGGGGAACCCAGGCTTGATTGTTTCGGCTACATGGCGCCGGAGAGCCGGCTCTAGCGCGCGGCTGCTCCTTGCCGGGCTGGTTTTGTGGTGCGGGTCGTTCGGTGCCCCGATGGCCGTGCTCTCATCGTCCGCACGCCATGGCGGCCAGACCGCGCCGGTCGCCGCCGCAACGCCCGCGACCGCGCTGACGTCGGTTGTCCTGGCGCAGGCGTCCCCAATGCTCGAACCGACTCCGGCGGCGGATCCGACTCCGAGCGCCTGGTTCGTCGGGTCGGCGCCCACGCCCGTCGCGGCCGCCGGCTCCACCAACGCTTTGGCCGCGCGCAGTTTCGTGGTCCTGGGCGACTCGCTCTCGGCCTGGGCGTTCGCTCCCGGAAGCACCAGCCACTCGACGAGTGGCGTCTGGCCATCGCTGCTGGCGGCCCGTGATCCGCTGCTCAGCCTCGCCAACAACGCCGGGGTGCCCGGCAACACGACCGGCCAGATGCTCGCCCGACTGCAGCGCGA
>PLNK01000133.1:1061-1744 GCA_003142755.1 Chloroflexota bacterium
GTCCTGCTGGTCGACATCGATGCCGTCCTCTCGACGCCCGATGGCAGTCTGGCCGCCGACTACGCGGCCTTCGACGGCCTGCACCTGACCCAGCATGGCGAGCAAGCGGTGGCCGACGCCGTGTATCGAGCCCTCCACCCGACCGACCTGCCCCGTCGCTGAAGGGTCGACTACGTCCCCGCGGCGGAGAGGATGAAGTCCGTTCCGAAGGCGGCCAGCAGCCCGATCGTCAGCGCCACGCCGGTCACCATCGGCAGCGAGAAGCGCCGCGCCACGGCCATCATCTCGTTGAAGACGAAGATCAGCGCGCCGGCCGCGAGACCCAGGAACAGGATCGATAGCAGCGGCGAGACGATGGCGAAGCCGAGCACGCCGCCGACGAACGTCGGTCCGCCGCCGACGACACCGGTCGCCGCCAGGAATCCCCAGCTGGGCGGGTTGACGCCGCTGAGTGGCGCCGAGATGGCGAAGCCCTCGGTGGTGTTGTGGAGGGCGAAGCCGACGACCAGCAGCAGCGCGAATGTCGTGGCACCGGTCGCGGCCGATTGCCCGATCGCGAGACCTTCGGAGAAGTTGTGCAATCCCAGACCCACGGCCGTGCCCATCGCCACCTGACTCGGCGAGATCGCCACCGTGTTGGCGCGGCGGGCCGCCATCCTCGAAGTGAGGTACGTGACCGACAG
>PLNK01000133.1:1780-2592 GCA_003142755.1 Chloroflexota bacterium
GTGCGCGAGAGCCCGCGCAGCCGCCCCACCGGCAGACCGAGGAATATCGTCCCGCCCGCGAAGGCGGCCAGGATCACGGTCTGGGCGAAGCTCAAGGGGCTCCTCTCGGGCGCGAGGGTAATTCATAGTCAGTTACTAGGAATTAGCCCGCATCGTATCGGGGCCGTGCCGGGCCGTCAAGCCGGACGGCCCATCGACTACGTCGGGCTCGGCTCCGCCGAGGAAGTCGCTCAGCGGACCTGGAACGAGCGCTTGGCGAGGCCGAGCCAGTAGCCCTCGATNNCCGACCACTCGGGCGCGCCGGCGCGGCCATCCCAATACTCGTGGATGTACGGCAGGCCGTGGGTCATGAAGCCGCTGCCCATGATCATGATGCCTTCGTCGCGGAGCGGCGCCAGCCGCCGGCCGACCTCGAAGAGGTGCTCCGGCGCAAGGTCCGGCATCGACATCTGCAGCACGGGTACGTCGGCCTCGGGGTACATGACGAGCAGCGGCACGTACGCGCCGTGGTCCAGACCGCGCTCGCGCTGGGCGACGGGTTCGCCGGCGGGCATCATGGCCTTGACCCGGGCCGCCAGCTCCGGGGCCGCGGGCGATTCGTAGCGGATCTGGTAATAGCGCTCCGGGAAGCCGTAGAAGTCGTAGACGAGGGGCGCCGGGTTGACCGCGCCCAGCGTCAGCGGCGCCGCCTGCCAGTGCGCGCTCACGACCAGGATCGCCTTGGGCCGTGGCAGCGCGGCGGCCCACGCCGCCAGCTCGACCGGCCAGAGCTCATCGTCGATGAGGGTCGGGGCGCCGTGGCTAAGGTAGAC
>PLNK01000133.1:2630-9345 GCA_003142755.1 Chloroflexota bacterium
GCCGCGAACTGTGCCGCCACGCGATCGGCGTCGCAGGTCAGCTCGACGAGCGTGACCCGCCGGTCGGTGGAGTGGGGGACGCGCCGGACCATCTTCTCGGCCTCGAGGCCGTCGACCAGCGCGGTGACGTTCCGGGGAGTAACCGCGAGCGCGTCGGCCAGATCGGCCATCTTCTGGGGGCCATGGCAGTGGACCGCGTGCAGCAGTTGCAGGCGCGCGATGCTGGCGCCGGCCTCAATAGCCTTCCGGCCCGCCCAGCGTTCGAAGGTGGAGGCGAATGCCGCGGCAGCCACGGCCACCGCTTCCGGCGTAGCGGCCTGTGTGCCGTCGGCCCTACTGGTGGCGGGCGACGAGTCCGGCCGGGAGAATGGTGTAGACATTCACTATCTTCCTTGATATTATTCCACTTGCAATGTTACCACGGTAACGATGCACGCATTCAGCATAGACGTCGGAAGCAGGCTCACCAACTCCGAAGCCGATCGTCGCCTGAGGCGCAACGACCCGGGAGACCTTCTTCCGCCAACCAGGAGATCGAAATGACCGAGAGCCGAGCCATCGTGCGTTTGCCCGTCAACGAGGACTTCGCCCGGCCGGCAGACGCGGAGTCTCTCGAGCGGGCTGCCGAGGCCCTGCGGGCGCACGGCATCGATGCCCAGCTTGTGGCCGATGGCGCGGCTGCGCGCGAACTCGTGCTCAGCCTGATCCCAGAAGGCGCCGAGGTCGGCGAGGGCGCGTCGGTGACGCTCGACCAGATCGGCCTGACGGAGATCATCGAGAAGAGCGGCCGCTATGACGCCGTCCGGCCGCGCACCCGGTTGATGGATCGCGCGACGCAGATGCGCGAGATCCGTAAGCTCGGCGCGGCCCCGGACGTGCAGGTGAACAGCGTTCAGGCGGTGACCGAGGACGGCCGCATCGTGGTGGCCTCGATGACCGGCAGCCAGCTCGGGCCGATCGTCTTCGCGGCGGGCCGGGTCATCCTGGTCGTTGGGTCGCAGAAGGTCGTGCCGGACCTCGCTACGGCTTTCCGTCGGGTGGAGGAATACAGCTATCCGATCGAGGACGCCAAGATCCAGGAAGCGTATGGGCGGCACAGCGCGGTCCACAAGATGATCGTGATCAACGGCGAGGTCGCCCCCGGCCGAATCACGGTCATCCTGGTGCGCGAGCCCGTCGGCGTCTGATAGGCCGCGAAACCATCTTCCGGCCCCTCCTCTCGCGCTAGAGTGGCGTCTGGCCGGGTGACGTCCGCCCGGCGAGGAGAGGTGCCATGCCCGCTTCGAACTGTTCGGTCAAACGGTCGCTGTTGGCCGGAGCGCTGGGCGGCTTCGTCGCCGTCGCGACGGCGACGATCGTGGCGTCCGTCGCGTTCCGCCGCCTCGGCCCACGCATGATGCCGCGCATGATGGAGCGGATGATGCGCGACGGCGAATGCTCGCCCGAGATGAGGGCCTGCATGGAGAAGTGCGGCTGCGGACCGCGCTCCGACCCCTAGCTCGTCGGCGGTTGCGGGTCCGTCGGTGGCGCGTCCGGAGTGGCGGCTGAGCCCGCGTCGATAGGACCGGGCGCCGGCGCGGCGCCAGGCGGGGGACCCCAGGCCGGAGGAGTGTTGGGGTACGCCGGCGGATAGCCGGGCCAGGCCGGCGCGTTCGGATTGACCCAACCCGGGATGCCCGCCTGATTGTTCGGCCAGGCCGGCCCGGCGGGGTACGGCCCGGCGGGGTATGGCGCGGGGCCAGTCGGATAGGGCGCGGGGGCATACGGATACGGACCCGCAGGATAGGCGCCCGGACCGTACGGACCGGGGTAGGGCCCCGGCGCATACGGGTACGGCCCGACGGGGCCGCCCCACGGTCCGGCAGTACCGCCCCACGGTCCGGCGGGAGCTGCCGCGATTGGGTAGAGGTTGGGGTCCTTGCGGGCTCGTTCACTCTCGTAGAGGACGGCCATCATGAACACGGTCAGGCACGATCCGGTGGTGGTAATGGCAGCGGCAAGTGCCTGAGCCAGCGGCGCCAGCCCGGTAGTCCCAAAAGGCGCCGAGACGAGGCTTGCCAGGAGGCTGATCCCGATCCCGATCAGACCGGCCATCAGTCCCCAGCCGAACATACGCATCACGGACCGGGCCGAAAGACGCCAGCTCTCCTCGATCCCCGCGATCGGGCCGAAGCCGTCGAAGATCGCCAGGGACATGAAGGTAAGTCTGATCCCGACGTAGATCGCGAATGGGATCGCCGCCAGCACCATGAGAACTGCGGCCCCCGGAGCGACGACCGCAACCATGACGACGAGGACGATAGCGACGACGGCAGCCACGCCGACCAGGAGCGCGGCCGCGACGGTGAGGAGCCCACGGCCGATGAGGTACGACAGCGTCAGCGGCCGATTCCTCAGCCCGGCGATCGCGGTTGCGGCGAAGACACAGCTGCCGAGCCAACCCAGTATTGAGACGCCGAAGAGAGTTGCCGCGTAGCCGCGCAACTTGTCGGCCGCGCCCGGATAGAAGACCAGCTTGTCGGTATAGCGGTCGACGTAGTAGAGGTTGCGCGTGTCCACGGTGCCCAGGATGAGATAGATGATGAACGTGCCTGCGGCGATCAGCGCGACCGCGGGCAGCCACCGCTTCCAGGAGACCTGGAGGTAGCTGAAGGCATCCTGGATGCCGTCCGTGATTCCTATGTACGCCGGATTCATGCTGAACCTGAACACGGACCCTCCCTGCAGTCCGGCCGGCAACTTCAAGACGATCCGGCGGGCTTGGCCCAGCGAGTCTACTCCGACCTCATGTCCGGATTTCCGGGCGAGGCATGGGTTTGCGCTCAGGGTCAGAGGCGCTTGCGCAGGACCGCGGCGCTCTCCGGACAGGCGCCCGTGAACTCGGGCGACGCAGTCAGCGCGGCCGGCACGGAGGCCCGAGTCGCCACTCGGTAGCCCAATCGCGGGAACCAGCCCTCGGCGGTTTCGGTCAGGAGATACAGCTCCGTCAGGCCCAGGCTCGCGGCCGTCTCTTCAGCCGCCGTGACGAGTCGTCGGCCCAGGCCGGTGCCACGTTGATCGGGCGCGACGCAAACGGACCGCAGCAGCCCGACCGAGCCGTGGATCTCGACCGCCGCGCAACCCACGACGGCGTACTTACCGCGAGCGACGACCGCCGCCGGCAACGCCGCCGTGAGCCCGTCGAGCGGCAGCCCCGCCGCCGTGAGCAGGGCCTCGATGGCCGTCCGGTCGGAGTCGAGCGCGGGTTCGATCGCGGTCAACGACAGGCCCCATCGCAGCCGCAGGATTTGGTTGGCGCAGCGAACGTTTCGGCCGCAGGGCTCGACCCGGCCGACCCGGTCGATTCGGTCGAGCCGACGTTGCCGCCAGCCGACGCAGCCGAACTCTTGCGGGCCTTGACGATGACGCTGAACATGCGGTCCGCCACCTCGTGGCTGACGGTCAGCGACACGTCCTCGAGCCCAACCGACTCGAGCCCGGCCCGGAACTCGGCGAACGACAGCGCACCGGCGATACAGCCGGCGTACGAGCCGCGCTCGGCGCGTTCGGCGGCGCTGAGCGCGTCGTCGGCGACGATGTCGGAGATGCCGATCCGGCCGCCGGGTCGCAGGACGCGGGCGATCTCGCGGAAGACCGCCGGCTTGTCGGCGGCGAGGTTCACGACGCAATTGCTGATGACGACGTCCACCGCTGCCGCCGGAAGCGGGATCGACTCGATGTGGCCCTTGAGCCACTCGACGTTCGTGGCCCCGGCCTGGGCGGCGTTGCGCTGGGCGAGGGCCAGCATCTCGTCGGTCATGTCCAGGCCGAAGGCCCGGCCGGTCGGCCCGACGCGCCGCGCCGAGAGCAGGACGTCGATGCCGCCGCCGGAACCCAGGTCGAGCACGCGCTCGCCCTCGTGCAGGTCGGCGACCATGATCGGGTTGCCGCAGCCGAGCGACGCCATGACGGCGGTAGTGGGCAGCTCGTCGCGTTCGAGTGCCGAGTAGAGCTCGCTTCCGTACTTGCCGGCGTCGTTGCAGCACGACTCGCCCGACATGACCCCGCGCGCGGCCTCGGCGTAGCGCAGGCGGACTGTCTCGTGGATGTCTGTGGTCATCAAAGGTTCCTTAGCACTCGCAGGCGATGCGGGACGGGCGGCCGAAGACGCGGCTGACGGAGTCGAGGATGGAGCTCTTGCGCTCTACGTCGACGATCTCCTCGCAGCAGTGGATGAGGTTGCGCCGGCGTGCCTCGCCGAGGCGCTCTTCCATGACCAGTTTGACGATCTCAGGACTGTAGTGCATCGACATTCTTGGATCTCCTTTCAGGGCGGAATCTAGGGCATATATAGAGACTTGTCAATATCGATTACGATCGATATCCTGGGTCCATGAAGCGCGCCACGGATCCCGACGTCCAGCTCCTCCAGGCTGCCGCCGACCCCACCAGGCTGTCGATCCTGCGCCAGCTCAGCGCCGAGGGCGCCGTGTGCGCCTGCAACTTCACCGATTGCTGCGGCATCGCGCAGCCCACTCTGTCGCACCACTTGCGCGTTCTGCGAACTGCCGGCTGGGTCGCCACCGAGCGCCACGGAACGTGGATCTACTACTCCCTCCGGCCGGAGGCGGTGGCCCGTTTCCGCGCGCTGGCGGGGGAGGTCGAGGCGCGTTCCGCCAGACCCGCGAGCGCGCTCGCGAGTAGTTAGCCGCGCCCTACGCCCCAATGAATCGGCCCTGGCCCCGCCCCGCGCCCTCCGCTCCGCGGCTCCGCCCCGCGGCTCCGCTCCGCCTCGCCTCGCGCCGCGACCGGCTACTTCGACTTCGGGGTCGCGCGCTTCGCGCCGGTCGCCGGCTGCGGCTGGGGCTGCGGCGCCGGCTTGGCCCGCTCGAGCTGGGACTGGGCCTTGTCGATCTGCGTCGTCAGCGTCGCAACCGTCTGGGACATCGTGTCGAGCGCCTTGAGCTTGAAGGCGTCGATCTCGTCCATGGTGGCGTATATGTTGTCGAAGGCGGCCTGCAGCTTCTCGAGGTCGATCGTCGACGCGGCAGCACCCTCGTTGATCGCGGCCGACTGCTGGCGCAGCATCGCTGAGGTGCTCTCGATCAGATTCGAGGTCGTGGTGTTGAGGGTGGTGATCTGGTCGAGGACGAGCTTCTGGTCGCCGAGCGCCTGGGCGACGATGACGGCGGTGCGCAGGGCCGAAATCGTGGTCGTCGTGGCGCGGTCCACGCCGCGGATCAGCTCGAGGTTGTTGCGGCGGATCACATCGAGCGAGAGGTATCCCTGAACGCTCACGGCCAGCTGCGCGGTCAGGTCCTGCATCTTCTGGCGGACGTAGAAGAGCATGTCCTCCCTGAGTATGCGGGCGCGCCTCGGGTCGGCCTTTTCAATCTTGGCGATGCGCTCGGTCAGGCTGGTGTCGAGCTTCTGGGCCAGATATATGTACTGGCGCAGGCGCTCCATCGTTTGCCACAGGTTCGCCTTCTCGCGTTCGAGGTCGTCGTTATCGGCGGCGAGCTCGGTCTGACCGTGCTGGAGGCCGGTCACGATGGCGTCGATGTGGCCCTGGCTCGACTGGTAGCGCGCGAAGTATGCCCGCAGTCGATCGCCGAACGGGATGAAGCCGAAAAGCTTGCGCGGCCCGAACAGGTCGCCTTGATGGCTGGGGTCGAGGGCGTCGATCTGGCGGCGAAGCTGCATGAGGCTGTTGCCGACGGTCGACGACGCGGCGAGCCCGCCCTTCTGCATCGAGCCGACCGGGCGGTCAAGCAGGCGCGAGGAGAGCTGCGCCGAAGCCTTGATGTCCTCGTCGCCGAGCTTTCGGATGTCCGAGACGCGGTCCTCGAACTTGGGGTCCTTGATGTCCAGCTGGGTGATGGCGACGACGTAGTCCGCGACAACGCGGTCGAGCTTGGCCAGAGTGGGCCGATCGAGCTTGATCGAGTTCTCGGCCTGCGACTCTTCGACGATTGCGACGGGCGTCGGTGGAACCAGGACGAGGGACGAGCCGTTGGGGGCGGATGTGGGCACGGGCGCATCCGTCGCGGCCGCTACGATGCCCGTGGCCTTGACAACCTTGGCCGCCTCTTTGCCGATTTTGAGCGAGTCGCCCATAGCTCAGATGGTCCTCCGTGGTGCCGCTACCCCAGCTATGTAGAGGTTACAGCCGGAACCGCTCGCCGACATCCCCGATAGTTCAACTTGACGCGGGGTGAAGGCGGCACTGCCCGCGGCAGCGCGGGGTCCCCAGGGACTGCCGAACGCCACCTCAGTCCGTGCCATCACTGCGTTGGCCTCATTCCTGCCAAGCCTGGGCCACTTGCCCGAGGCCAATCCATCCCGCCGCGTGTCCAGCCTCGTTGCGGAATGCAACTACCAATTGCGCGGCGCAACTACCCAGCCGAGCATCTAGCCGAATGTTGACTCCCAGTTGCGTTCGGCTGGGAATTGCCGCCCGGAAGCCCGCCCTTCGGCTATCCTCGCGCCGCTCCGGGGCTGTTCGGTCCGGCGATCGTCACGGCGCGCAAGCACCAGTTGCATTCCACAACGACCGTGGCCTCCCGGCCCGCCGTGCTGTGACCGCGGGCTCGTCGCTTGCCAATCGGCGGCGTCTGGCCGAGTGCGTCGGTTACGACCCGCATTCCTCGCGAACCTACTAAGATGCTGCCCCGAGCCTCTGCTCGTGGCCGCGCGCCCGTAGCTCAGTGGATAGAGCATCTGACTTCGGATCAGA
>PLNK01000088.1:0-17527 GCA_003142755.1 Chloroflexota bacterium
CCGGTCTGCGGATCGGGATCTGGGGCCTGACCTACAAGCCCGGCACGGATACGCTCCGCCGCTCGGCATCCGTCGAGTTGTGTGAGTGGCTGGTTGACCGTGGTGCGGTCGTAGCTGTCCACGATCCGGCCGTCCGCGCCCTGCCTGCGGATCTCGCCGCTCGGATATCGCTCCAGCCGGACGCGCTCAGCGCCATCCGAGGCGCCGACGCTCTGGTGGTAGCCACTCCCTGGCCGGATTACCGCCTGGTCGATCCGGAGTCCGTCGTCTCGGAGTTGGGCCGGCCGATCGTCATCGACCCGGGACGGTTCCTGGCCGCGACGCTCGGGGCCGACAGCAGGGTCAAGTACTCCTCTGTAGGGCTGGCCCAGGCATGACGCAGCCGCTCCAGGGCCGCTCCGCACTGATCACCGGCGCCAGCATGGGGCTGGGGTTGGCGATCGCTCGGGCCTACGTGCAGGCCGGGGCAAACGTCGTGATCTGCGCCCGTGACTCGGGCCCCCTGAAGAGCGCGCTCGCCGAGCTACGTGGTCTGGCCACCGAGGGCCAGATCGTCGCAGCCGAGTCGGGTGACGTGTCCAACCCAGCCGACGTCGATCGGCTCGTGGCCGCCAGCCTGGAGTATGTGCCGCAGCTGCATGTGCTCGTCAACAACGCCGGGATCTACGGTCCCAAGGGAGCGATCGACGAGGTCGACTGGGACGCCTGGGCGGACGCGATCCGAGTCAATCTACTGGGCTCCGTCCTGATGGCGCGGGCTGTTCTGCCCCACTTCAAGGCGCACCGGTACGGCAAGATCGTCCAACTGTCGGGCGGGGGCGCCACGGCACCGCTGCCGCGAATCAGCGCCTACGCAGCGTCGAAGGCGGGCGTCGTTCGTTTCGCGGAGACGCTGGCGGAGGAGGTCCGGGACTTCGGCATCGACGTGAACTCGATCGCTCCCGGTGCGCTCAACACGAGGCTCCTCGACGAAGTTCTCGAGGCCGGGCCCGAGAAGGTTGGGCGCGACTTCTACGAGCGCTCTGTGCGGCAAGCCGCTGAAGGGGGCGCCTCCCTCGACCGCGGAGCGGAGCTGGCCGTATTCCTCGGCTCGCCCGTGAGCGACGGAATCACCGGCAAACTCATCAGCGCGGTCTGGGATCCATGGGAGACGCTGGCCACTCACCTCGCCGACTTACAATCCACCGACGTGTATACGCTCCGGCGCATCGTCCCCAAGGACCGCGGGTTAGGCTGGTAATGGAAGGCTTGGTCGATCTTTGACGACTCTGAGTGATCTGCGGGTCAAGCTGTTCGCCGACGGCGCAGACCTCGAAGGCATGATCGAGATGCGGGCCAACCCTCTCATCAAAGGCTTCACGACGAACCCGACGCTGATGCGGAAGTCGGGAGTCTCGGACTACCGGGCATTCGCGAAGGCCGTGTTGGCCGCGATCCCGGACCGGCCGATCAGCTTCGAGGTCCTATCGGACGACTTCGAGGTCATGCATAGCCAGGCCGTCGAGCTGGCGGGTTGGAGCCCGAATGTGTTCGTCAAAATCCCGATAACGGACACGCATGGACGCTCCAGCGTGGATTTGCTGCGTCGATTGGCCGCCGAGGGGATCCGGATCAATGTCACGGCGATCCTGGCCTTGGACCAGGTAGCGGTGGCGGCCGAGGCGGTGGCGGCGTCGCCGGCGGCCGTGATATCGGTCTTCGCCGGCCGGATCGCCGATACGGGCCGCGATCCGGTGCCGCTCATGGCGCAGGCGCTCGAGATCCTCAGCCCCCATCCGAACCTCGAGCTGCTATGGGCGAGCCCGCGTGAGCTCCTGAACGTGTTTCAGGCCGACGAGATCGGATGCCACATCATCACCGCCACGACCGACGTGCTCAAGAAGCTCGATCTGGTCGGCAAGGACCTCGCGGAGTTCTCCCTCGAGACGGTCCAGATGTTCGTCCGAGATGCCCAGCTGGCGGGGCTCGAACTCTAGCGAGCCCTCGACCTGGCGCGGATCAGGCGACCGCCGAGTGACTTCAGCCGCCACACGATCCGCAGCTGGGCCAACCTGATCGAGTACGCGAGCCGCAGCCTCCGTGTGAAGAGCGCCGGGTGATTGGCCGCCAGCTCGCCACGCAGATGGGCGTGCCGCGGCAGGGCGCCGTCGGTTCTGGTGCCCGGCCGGGAACGGTATAGATAGAGGGGCTCGGCAACTCGCTGCGCCCGGACTCCTGTCTCCATGCAGGCGAGCCAGAAGTCGTAGTCCTCGTAGTCGTGCTGGTCGGGGTTGTACCCACCAGTGGCAGCCCAGACTCCGCGGCGATAGAGCGAGCAGTAGCCGAACTGGTTGCCTACGCCAAGGGACACGCGGTCCCAGCGGCCGGCCCGGACGACGCGCGAGGATGCCCCGCACTCCTGGTAGTCCGTGTACACGATCGAGACCGACTGGTCGGAGTCGAGGATCGGCACGGTCCGCTCGAGCATGCGCGGCGTCAGCATGTCGTCCGCGTCGAGCGGGAGGATGTAGCGCCCCGTCGACATCGCGATGGCGTTGTTTCGGGCCGCCGACACTCCCTGGTTCGGCTGATTCAGGACGCGGATGCGATGGTCCGGATGCTGCTCGACGAGCCGCTGGGCGGTCTCGGCCGTCGCGTCGGTACTCCCGTCGTTGACTATGACGATCTCCCAGTCGCTCATCGTTTGGGCGATGACACTGTCAACTGCCTCGACGAGGAACTCGGCCTGCTGGTAGCAAGGAATGATCACCGAGACCGCAGGCGCCGGCGGGTTCGGCTCCCGGAGATGCAGCGGAACGTCTTGATGGCAGGCGTTGTTGGGGAAGTCGTCGTACTGCCCGATGTCGATGCGCGAGCCGCGCTCGTACGCCGTCGCCAGGGCAGCCGTGGATTCGTCCGGGCGCGTTCCTGCCCGGTTCTTCATCTCCGTCTGGACCAGGTTGGCGGGCACGCAGAACGCCGCCGAGCGTTCGCAACAGAGGAGCAGGGGATGGCGTTGACCCGCGGCGTCGGCGGCCGCCGCCAGCAGCTCCTCCATCTTGTTCGGATTCTTGAACTCGGATTGGAGGAGCGGTGCGACGTCCGCCGTCCTGTAGACCGAGCTGGAAAGGTCGAACGGGTATCCGAAGTCGTAGCTGGCGCCCGGCCAGGCGAAGGCCAATACGCCGGGCCGCCGGGGCGTGAATTCCGGCAGCTCCTGCCCGGCGTCGAGGGGGTAGCAGTAGGTCGTGTTGGTACCGAGACGCAGCGAGAACCCAATCGCCCTGTCGTCTGACTGCAGTTCGTCGACGATCGTCTGGACTGAGAACTCCCGCACGAACATTGCGTCGTCGACGACGAAGGCCACGAACGGGGCGTTGGAGATCAGCTCGAGGACGTCACGCCGGAATTGCCGCTCCCTCCGGAACTCGGCGCCAGGGTGCTCGAGACGAAGCTGCTGATAGAGACCCTCGCGAGTCGGAGATGAACTCGCGTACAGAACGGTGATCCGTAGCTTCTCCGGATCCGAGCAGTGGAGGGCGAGCGACCTCAGAGTGGCGTCAAGCTGAAGTGGACGATCCTTGCTGAAGACGATCGCCGAAACAAGCCGGGCATTGGGCGAGGCGTTCGGCCCGTTGCTTCGTTCAGGCTCTGTGTTTCGGGGTCGCGTGTCCCGCAAGCGTGGGTCTCCTTGATACCTGGGAGCGTGCGCCATCGCGGACCTTGACCATGGGCCGCCAGTCGGCCGGCAGATTCTACCTTGCGGCCCTGGCGGTCAGTATCATGCGAGCGAGCGTTTGCGAAGAGAAAGGTGGCCGATCCGGAATGCTTCATACACTCTCTCGGCTGGTGTTCGGGCCGTTCGAAGGACGACGCCGATGGCAGCGGAACTTCGAGCGGCTGTACGCGATCGCAGTCGCGGGAATGAACTACGGTCGAGACGAGTTCTCCACCAATGGCGAGCTGGCATTGATGCGCCACGTCTCCGCGACGGCGGCCCGGACTTCGGGGCCGATCGTCTTGTTCGATGTCGGGGCGAACGTAGGCGGATACGGCGCCGCCCTGCTCGATAGGTTCACGATGGCCAATGCCTTCGTCCATGCCTTCGAGCCCTCAGCGGAGACGTACGCCGCTCTGACCAAGCGACTTGGCGGCCGGGACCATATCGCGCTCCACAACTTTGGGTTCAGCGACCGGGCCGAGCGTCGAGAGCTGTACTCCAGCGAGGGTCTATCCGGACTGTCCTCGGTCTACCCGCGGCTTCTCGCTCATCGTGACATCGAGATGAACAAGTCCGAGACGATCGAGCTGCGCCGCCTGGATGACTTCTGCGAGGCGGAGTCGATCGAGAGCATCCACTTCCTCAAGATCGATGTTGAAGGCCACGAACTCAGCGTTCTCAAGGGCGCTGAACGCATGCTGAGAGAGGGACGTATCCACTCCATCCAGTGGGAGTTCGGTGGTTGCAACATAGACTCGCGGACGTTCTTCCGCGACTTCTACTACCTGCTCAACGACCAGTACCGGATCTTCCGGATCGTGAAAGACGGAATCCACCCGGTCCCGAGGTATTGGGAAGGTCTGGAGATATTCGACACGGTCAACTATTTCGCGGAGCGGCGCTGATAGGGCCGCTGCGATCGACTCGCGGAGGCTAGCCGCGTCGCCTACGCAACGCTTGCAGGCGCGGTCGCGCGATGGCGTTGAGCGTCCGGGCCAGGTTGGCTATGTCCGATCTCGACACGACGATCCACGCCGCCGTAGCCGCCACGGCTATCACCATCCCCAACCCAAGGGAGATCTCGTGCGCCCCGAAGGTGCCCAGGACGAGAGCCACGGCGATGGCCGCCAGCCGCCAGTCACGGAGGCTCGGGCCGACCCTGGCGATGAAGATCACGATGAAGCCCTCGGCCAGGCAGCTCCAGAGCCAGGACAGGTTGTACGCGACGGCCACACCGTCGAGACCCATCGTCGGGAGCAGCAGGTGAGTTCCGACGTACTTGATGCCGAGGTTGGCGAGGCAGATGAAGAGCCAGGCGCGGTAATAGCCCAGCGGTAGAAGTGCCGCGCCCGCCGACCAGGCAATGACCTTTATGACGCTTCCCGCCATCTGGATCGAGAGCGGGTCCGCGGCCTGGTTGAATCGGCTGGAGTAGAGCAGGACGACGATCGACTGGCCGAACGCCATCACCACCAGCAGCAACGGGACCGTCACCGCGAGGAGGACGCGTAGCCCCTGCCCGACCTCGGCCGCGGCTTCGCTGCGTCGGCCGGACATGAGGAGTTCGGTCAGCTTCGGGAAGAGGTAGAAGGACGTGGACGAGATCAGGATTTCGAGATACGTGTCGGAGATGGACGCCACTGGCTGGTAGATGCCGTTCTGGTCGAGTCCGAGGACTCGCACTATGTCGCTCCGGATGAGCAGCGTCACCAGCGTGCCGGCGATTGTCACAACGACGCTGGCAAGCCCGAGTTGGAGGACGGGGTGTAGGGCCGGCCAGTTGAACTCCAGGCGGCGACGCCAGCTCCGGTCTCGGACGACCCACGGCTCCCGCATGAAGAAGATGCCGACTTGCAGAGCGGCCACCACCGAAAGGGCCACGACCGCCCCGGTCATACCGAAGCCGACGATGAGCGCGACCGTCACCACCAGCGACACGACCGTGGTGGCGATGTTCGCTTTGGCCAGCGACCCGATCCGGATGAAGCCCTGCAGGACGCCCGCGTACGAAGCAGCCAGCAGGGTGAGCGGCACGGCGATCGCGGATAGAGCGATCAGGTGGGCGTACTGAGAGTCGCCCATCACCAGCGAGGAGATCTGCGGGGCGAAGGCGACCGTCCCCACCAGGATCAACAAGCCCACTGCCGGGGGCATGAGGAAGCTGTATCGAATGAGCCAGTCCACACGGTCGTCGCGGCCCTCGGCCCTGGCGGCGGCGATGGCTCGCGTGGCGCCCTGACCCGCGAACGCGGTTCCGGCCGAGCCTATGAAGGTGTTGTAGATGCCGAGGTTGGCGAGGATTCCGACGCCGCCCGGCCCCAGCAACACCGCCACGAGCTTGGAGCGGAGCAGGCCGATCACCATCCCGGTCGTCGAAGCGATCAGGGTCAGCGTGGACGCGGTTATGAGCGCCCGGCTTGCATCTCCCCGCTCAGGCGGTGCGGCGGCGCCGGCGTCGATCTGTATCCCGAGGAGGGGGAGTCCTTCGAGGGGATCGGCCAGGGCGTCGAAGGTAGGCATTGGGATCGCGGCGTTGGCGGTCGTCCGTGCGGCTACGGCCGGCGCGCCGGGCGGTACGGATCCCGCATCGGATCTGTCTATGACGGAACGCTCCGGCGGGTCTGCTCGTACCACTCGATCGTCTGCTTCAATCCGTCCTCGAAGGCGGTCTCCGCAGTGAAGCCGAACCTCTCGCGAGCGCGGCTCGTGTCGAGGGCGCGTCGCGGCTGGCCGTCGGGTTTGCTCGGATCCCATCGGATCTCGCCCTGAAAGCGCGTCAAGCGGGCGATCAGCTCTGTCAGGTCGCGGACGGTGATTTCTCGGCCGACACCCAGGTTGACCGGGTCGCGGCCGTCATAGTTCTCAGCAGCGAGGACGATGCCCTTCGCGGCGTCCTCGACGTACAGGAATTCGCGCGAAGCCGCCCCTGTCCCCCAAGCATCGATAAAGCTGTCGCCCCGCTCGCGGGCGTCGACGCACTTCTTGATGAGGGCCGGGATGACGTGCGAACTGTCCGGTTCGAAATTGTCCCCGGGTCCGTANNAGGAGCATCTTCTTGGCCAGTCCGTAGGGGGCGTTGGTTTCCTCCGGATAGCCGTTCCAGATGTCGTCTTCGTGGAACGGCACGGGCGTGAACTTGGGGTATGCGCAGACCGTACCGACGGTCAGGATTTTCGCCACGCCCGAGACGCGGGCCTGCTCGATGAGCTGGATCCCCATGATCGCGTTGTCGTAGAAGAAGCGACCCGGATTCTGGCGATTGGCGCCGATCCCGCCGACCACCGCCGCGAGATGGATGACCAAATCCGGTCGCGCGTCCGCGAGGGCGCGATCGATGTCGACGAGCTTGCGCAGGTCATAGTCCTCGACTCGAGGAACGAAGACTTCGACTGCTCCCGCATCCACGAGCCGTCGAACGACGGCAGAGCCCAGGAAGCCGGCCCCACCGGTGACCATGACCCGACGACCATCCCAGAAGCTACTCATGCGCCGGCCGTTGGGGCGGCTGAATCCAGGAACTGGCTCGGGTCGAGTCCGGCCTCTCGAATATCGGCCTCGACCATGATCCGGACGAGTTGGGCGAGACTCGTCCTCGAACGCCAGCCGAGCCGCTCCGCGGCCTTCGACGCGTCGCCGCAGAGATGGTCGACCTCGGTGGGGCGGAAGTATGCGGGGTCGATCACCACGTAGTCGTGCCAGTCGAGGCCGGCGAGGGCGAAGACCGATTCCACGAACTCGCGGACCGTGTGCATCTGGCCCGTGGCGACGACGTAGTCTTCGGGTTCGTCTGCCTGGAGCATCAGCCACATGGCCTCGACGTACTCGGGCGCATAACCCCAGTCACGGCGGGCATCGAGGTTGCCCAGGTACAGCTTCTTGTCGCGCCCGGCAAGGATGGCCGCCAGGCCTCGCGTGATCTTGCGCGTCACGAAAGTGGGTCCGCGTCGCGGCGACTCGTGATTGAACAGGATGCCGTTGGCAGCGAAGAGTCCGTGAGCTTCTCGGTACTGGATCGTCATCCAATGAGCGAAGACCTTCGAGACGCCATACGGGCTGCGCGGGTAGAAGGGCGTCGTCTCGCGTTGGGGGGTTTCCGCGACCTTCCCGAACATCTCAGAGCTGCCGGCCTGGTAGAAGCGGATGGGCCAGTCGGCGCAGCGAACGGCTTCGAGCAGTCGGAGACTGCCCATGCCGGTCGTGTCGGCCGTGAACTCGGGCATCTCGAAGCTGACCTTCACATGGCTCTGGGCACCGAGGTTGTACACCTCGTCGGGCCGCAGGCGGTTGAGGGTGTGGATCAGCGAGGACGAGTCCGATAGGTCGCCGTAATGGAGATGAAGGTGGGTCTCACCCAGGTGCGGGTCGCGATACAGGTGGTCGATCCGCCCGGTCGAGAAGGAGCTGGAGCGGCGTATGAGGCCGTGGACCTCATAGCCTTTTGAGAGCAGGAGCTCAGCCAGGTACGAGCCATCCTGACCGGTTATGCCCGTGATCAGCGCCGACTTCATTCCGCGGAGTATACCGTTGGGTCCGGGACGTCAGTGAAGGGGCGCCCCTGGCGGCGGCAGTCGTTCAGCGCCCGGTGCCTGCCAGGACCGCCGGCACGGTGCGAGCGATGATCTTGAAGTCCAGCCAGAGCGACCAGCTGTCGATGTACTCGAGATCCTGCTCTACCCAATGGTCGAATTCATGGCTACGGCGAGCGCCGACCTGCCACAGACCGGTCATCCCGGGCTTCATCGACAGCCGGCGGCGATGCCAGGTGTCGTAGTTGGCGACCTCCGTCGGCAGCGGGGGTCGTGGGCCCACCAGGCTCATCTGGCCCCGGAGCACGTTCCACAGCTGAGGCAGTTCATCGAGCGAGGACCGGCGTAGGAAGCGTCCAACCCTGGTGATCCTCGGGTCGTTGGCCAGCTTGAAGGCATGCCCGTTGATCTCGTTGTGCTCCTGGAGGTCCGAGAGAAGCTCCTCGGCTCCGAGACACATGCTCCGGAATTTGACGACATCGAAGGACCGTCCATGCAGCCCGACCCTCTCCTGGCGGAAGAAGACCGGCCCCTTGGAATCGCGCTTGATCGCAATCGCCAGCACGGCCAGAAGGGGGGACATCACGACCAGGAGAACCGCGGAGCCGGCTATGTCAACCAGTCGCTTGAACAGCAGGCTAACGGCGCGGTCCGGCCCATTGGCCAGCGAGTACACGCCCACGCCGTCGATGCTCTCGAGCCGCGCGGTCGTGAGAGCCCGCTCGACCGGAGCGACCGGCATCCTGACGACCTTGCCCTCCTGCTCGCAGACGTAGACCGCCTCCTCTATCAGATCCTCCATTGCGAACGGCAGGCAGATTGCCACCTCGTCCACGATCTGGCTGTGGAGGACCTGTTCGAGATCTTCGATCATGCCCAGCAGAGGTCGATCGAGGATGACCCCGCTGTCCGATGGATCGGCTTTGAGGTGGCCTATGACGACCAGACCCAGTTCGGCATGGCTCTCGACCAGGTCGGCGAAGCTCTTGGCTCGAGCGTTGGCTCCCAGGACCAGCATGTAGCGGACGTTCCGGCCGTTGTCCCGGGCCAGCACGAGCATCTGCCGGACCACGATTCGAATGCCGATCGCGGCCGCGGCCAGGCAGGGGAAGACGACGACCAGAAGCAGACGGCTGACGTCCGGAAGCTTGAACAGGTACAGCAAGCTGAGGGTCAGGACCAGCTGAATAAGGGCGGCCCGGAGGACCGTGGCGATGTCGCCTCGGACCGTCCATCGGGCCCGGCCGCGGTATAGACCGTGCATCCAGAGCACGGCAATCCACATGCCGACGAAAACGGCGAGAGCCAGATTCGGGTTCGACACAGCCGCATACTTGTCGATCGGCCAACCTGAAGTCTGGCCGAATCGAAGGTTCGTCGCGGCGATCACGACACAAAGTGCGAGCACGATGTCGGCGGCCGCGAGAGTCATGCGCAGTGCCGCGGCGTAGCGGCGGATCATTACCTCAACCCCTTCCTCCCTTGGGCACTCGAGTCCACCCCGGCCCAAGAGGGGAAGTATCGCGCGAAGGCGCGCTGGACGCAACGGCCGTCTCGTGTGGTACAGTCCACGCGATTTGGACACTCAGTCGCCGAGTGCGAGGGGTCGCGGGCGATCGCCGTCGTTGGCGGCCTTGCTCTCCTTCTTGTGGCCCGGCCTTGGACACCTCTACCTTCGGAAGCGCCGCATAGCGGCGCTTTTCGCGCTGCCTGCCATCCTTCTTACCCTTCTGCTCGCCTATCAGCTGCGGCAGGGCGTGGTTGTCTTCGCGGCGCGGTTCGCCGATCCTTCGTTCAGCCGGGCTGCGCTCGCGCTGGTCCTGCTGGCGGGCGTCCTCCGACTCGTCGCCGTCGGGCACTCCTTTCTCGGGGGCGACTGGCACACGACGCGCCGCGTCGTTGAGAGGGCGATCGTCGTCGCCCTGGCCGCCACGATCATCGTCAGTCACAGCGCCGCCGGCTATCTGCTGCTGGTGACCTCCGATGCCTTCGCGCCAGCATTCGATCCCAACGCGCAATCGAACCTGATCGACCAGTCGACGCCCGGGCCGAGCCTGGCGCCTGGGCAGACGGCGACGCCGTTCGTGGCCGTTCCCACTGCCACCGCACCCCCCGAAGGCCATCGCGTCACGATCCTTTTCACCGGCGTCGACTCCGATCCACAGCGGACGGAGCACCTGTACGACTCGATCATGGTCGTCAGCTACGACCCCAAGACGAATTCCGTCCAGATGGTCAGCGTGCCCCGAGACAGCGCCGCCTTCCCGCTCTACTACGGCGGGCAGGTCAAGGTCACGGTCAGGATCAACTCGCTGCCGACATACGTGAAGAACGGCTGGGTGATTTCGCCTGACGATCCGTACACGACCCTCGTCAAGGAGGTCGGCTACCTCGTTGGCATTCCGATCAACTACCACGCGGTAATGGATCTCGACGGGTTCGTGCAGATGATCGATCGCGTTGGCGGGATCGACGTCAACAACCCCGACGTCATCGATGACCCTTCCTACGACTGGCTCAACGGGGGGCCGATCGGCTTCTACCTGGCGGCGGGACCGCAGCATCTCGACGGCAAGCACGCCCTTGCCTACGTGAGATCCCGGCACGGGGACAACAACAGCGACTGGGCCAGGGCCGGGCGGCAACAGGAAGTGCTCGTCGATCTGCTCCACAAGATCGCGCAACCCAGCCAGATCGTGGCCCTGCCGGGTCTCATTCGGATACTTGGCCAGAGTGTCAACACCGATTTCCCGGCGGACAAGGTGGCCGACTTCGTGGCGATCGGCCAGGACATTCCGAAGGGGAACTTCAAGCAGGTTGTGCTGGGGCCGCCCTACACGGTCACCAACATCAACTACATAAACTCGGCCGCGACGACCTGCCTGCTCAATGACAAGGTGGCGGCGTTGTCGATCCAGTTGTTCGGCACCGACAGCACCTGGTACGGCAAACCCGCCCCGGCCGACACCTGCTATACGCAGCCGTAGCGGCCCGCCGCGACCACCCGGCCTATAGCGGCCGCAGGATCCCTTCCAGCCTCTCGACGACGTAGTCGACCTCGCCGTCCATGAGGTCGGGGTAGATGGGCAGCGAGATCTCGCGCTCGTACTGAAGGTTCGCCACGGGCAGGTCCACCGGCGCGTAGCCGTATGTCCGCCGGTAGTAGGGATGCAGGTGCAGCGGGATGAAGTGGACGCTCGTGCCGACGCCCGCCTCGGCCAGTCGGTCGATGGTATCGGCCCGGGTGATGCCGACGCGATCGAGGTGGAGCCGGATCGGGAATAGGTGCCAGGCGTGGACTTCGTTGGGGCGTGGCATCAGCGGTAGCTCGACCAGATCGCCGATGCTCGACGCCGCGAACGCCTGCTCGTAGCGCCGGGCCACTCGCTCGCGCTCGACTCGTGTCGACTCCGCCCGCTCCAGCTGGACCAGGCCGATGGCCGCGGCCAGATCGGTCAGGTTGTACTTGAAGCCAACGTCTTCGATCTCGTAGTACCAGCTGCCGCCGCCCGAGTAGCGCTTCCAGGCGTCTCGGGTCAGGCCGTGGAGCCGCATCGAGCGGGCCCGGTCGGCGATCGCGGCCGAGTCGGTCACGATCATCCCGCCCTCGCCCGTGGTCACGGTTTTGGTGGCGTAGAAGCTGAGCGCGCCGGCTGTGCCCACGGTGCCGGCCTGGCGACCATCGCGGCTGCAGGGCAGGGCGTGAGCCGCATCCTCGATGACTGGCAGGTTGCGGCTACGGGCGAGTTCCAGGATGGGCTCCATGTCGGCCATCAGGCCCGCGAAGTGGACCACCATGATCGCCTTCGTCTCGGGCCGGANNAGCGCCTCCAGGATGAGATGCAGGGCGGCTGTGGCCGAGTTGACCGCTACGGCATGGCCGGACCCTACGCGGGCCCGGACGGCTTCCTCGAAGTCCACGGCCTTCTGCCCGGTGGTGAGCCAGCGCGAGTCGAGTACTTCCAGGACGGCGTCGCGCTCGGCCTGACCGAGGGAGGGGCGGTGGAACGGAATCTTGATCATCGATCTCCTGCCTGCGGCGCCCGGTGAGCCGCCGCCGCGGCGACGTCGGGCGTATTGGACGTGGCCTGGGACGTTGGCCTGCTGAGGGCGGCAACGCCACGCAGCAGATCGCGGACCGCGTCGTCGTCGTGGCGCCGCGCCAGCGTCTCCAGCCGGGTCAGCAACTCCTCGAGCGGTTGGCCGATCGGGCCGACGGCATTGGCCCGGACCCGCATGATCGACTCGTGGCCGGTGGTCTCGGTGGACTCGTGGTCGTACGCGAGGGCTTCGTGCAGACGCTCTCCGGCCCGGAGGCCCGTGTAGACAATCGGGACCCGACCCTCGGCGATGCCCGAAAGGTGGATCAGGTCCCGGGCCAGGTCGACGATCTTGACCGGATCGCCCATGTCGAGGACGAAGATGACCCCGCTGTCTGGGCTCGATCCGGCCTGCAGGACCAGGCTGACGGCCTCAGGGATCGTCATGAAGTACCGCGTCGCCTCGGCGTGTGTGATCGTGATCGGCTTGCCCTGCTCCAGTTGCCGCTGGAATATCGGGATCACGCTGCCGCTCGAGCCAAGCACGTTGCCGAACCGGACGGCCACGAACGGTCGACCCGTGCGCCGGGCGCTGGCCACGGTCAGCAGCTCGGCCAGTCGCTTGGTGGCGCCCATGGCCGACACGGGCTCGACGGCCTTGTCGGTGGAGATCAGGACGAACCGCTTGACGCCCAGTCGCTCGCAGGCGGAGATGACGTTGCGCGACCCGAAGACGTTGGTGAGTGCCCCCTCCGCCGGCGCGTGCTCCACCATCGGCACGTGCTTGAGNNGCCAGCCGCTCGGCCAGCTCGCGCTCGATCGACCACAGAGCTTCCTCGTGGTTGTCGACGACGGTGAGCAGTCGCGGGCCGACATCCATGATCTGTCGAACCAGCTCGCTGCCGATCGATCCGCCGCCCCCGGTGACCAGGACGCTGGCGCCGTTGAGGTAGCCGGCCACGGCGTCGGTGTCGATCTCCACGGGCTCGCGGCGCAGCAGGTCCTCGACGCTGACGCGCCGAATCCGGCTTGCCAGCGAGTCGCCCGACAGCAGTTCGCGAGGGTGGGGGACCGTCCGTACCTCCAGACCGAGCTCCAGGCCACGCTCGAAGGCGCGACGAATGGCCGTGCCCGACGCGGTCGGCATGGCCACCAGCAGTTGCGTGGCATGGGTGTCGTGGGCGGCCTTGTCGAGCGACTCGGGCCCGCCGAATACCCGCTTGCCGAGGAGCCGCGAACCGCGCTTGGTCGCGTCGTCGTCGATGAAGCCGACGATGTTGAGATGAGCCGCGGGGTCGCGGGCCGCCACTCTGGCGACCGTGGCGCCGGTCTCGCCGGCACCGTAGACGATAGTCGGGACGAGGCCCAGCTCCTCGTCGGTTCCGCCCGAGAGGCCGCGTCGTTCGAGGCTGGCGCGAACGGCGAAGCGCGAGCCGCCCACGAAGGCCAGCTCGAGTAGCGCTTCGACGGCGAAGACCGATCGTGGGTAGCCGTGTGTGCCGGGGAAGCTGACGGCGACGAGGCCCAGGAAGACCAGGGCCGCAATGGCGGTCCCGACCACGACCGCGAAGACGATCAGGTACATCTCCTGTACCGAGGCGTAGCGCCACTCGCGGCGATACAGGCCGAACGCGACGAAGACCAGCGGCATCACGAAGAGAGGCATGAGGGCGGCCGGCATGGCCTGGGTCAGCGACGGCCCGAAGCTGGCCAGGTCGAACCGCAGCAGGAACGCCAGGACGATGGCGATCGCCGTTGCCGCCACGTCGTAGATGAAGAGATGGCGGCCGCGCAGTAGGAAGTTACGCATCGGTCGGTTCCTGTATCGCTGCCTGAAGGGTGGCTGGCAGGCGGATCGGGCGGCCCAGCAGCGCCAGCGGCGTGTGAGCCAGGATCCACAGGTCGAGCTTAGTGGACCGGTGACGAAGATATGCGGCGTCGATGGCGACCTTGCGCGGCAGGATCTCTTCGCGGTAGTGCGTGTCGGGGTCCTCCGAGTGGTCGAGGAGCCGGCCCTCGTCGTGGTACACGAGCTGCGTCAGGCCGGTGATCCCCGGCCTGGCCGTGAAGACCTCGCGGTGGAGCGGCAGGTCCAGGTCCACGTAGCGGGGGTCCTCGGGCCGCGGGCCCACGAGCCGCATCTGGCCGGCGACCACGTTCCAGAGCTGCGGCAGCTCGTCGAGGCGGAAGCGGCGGAGAAGGCCGCCCACGCGCGTCACTCGGGCGTCACGGCCGCGAGTGATGCCGGGGCCCTCGTCGGTGCGGTTGGCCCGCATCGTCCGCAGCTTCAGGCACCTGAACGGCCGCCCGCCCGCGCCCATTCGCTCGGCCCGGAAGAGGATCGGGCCCGACGTCTCCAGGCGGACCGCAAGCCCCAGGACCAGCAGGAGGGGCCCGGTCAGGATCGCGAAGACGAGGCCGGCCACTCGCTGGACGGGATCAGGCATGGATGCGATCGGGTGCTCTCATCGGCGCCGATCCTACTCGGTCGGAGTGCCGTTCGCTCCGAGGAGGAGGCCCCGACAAGGTATATTCGCCCAATGCCGTCATCTCCCGAGACGCCCACGCCCGACGTAGACGCGCTCCCGAAGCGCCCCGGGTGGGCCAACGACACTTCGCTCTTCACGGCCCGAGTGGTGACGATCTTCGCCACGAAGATCGCCCAGTTCGTGATGGGCGCGGCCACGATCTTCCTCATCGGGAGACTGCTCGGCTCGGGCCGATTGGGTGAGTACAACCTGCTGCTGGTCTGGATCGGCATGCTGTTCGCCTTCGGGCAGCTCGGCATGCCGTCGGCGATGACCTTCATGGCAGGCCGGGGTGGCTCCGTGAAGTCGCTCGAGCGGATAGCCCTTGGGCTGACGGCGGCTATCTCGGTGACCATAACGCTGGTGTCGTTGGCGGCATTGCCGTTTCTCAAGCCTACGGTGCTTCGGGCCATGGCCCCCGACGCGACGACCTCCGACGACCTGCTTCGGGTCGTGCTCCTGGCCGTGCCGCTCCTGCTCCTCACGCAGTTCGGGGCGGGCATCCTCTACACGCACGGGCTGAACCGGGCCTACAACCGGATCCAGGTCGCCGTCGCNNGCGATCGCGGTCGTCTACGAGATCCACAGGCTGGCTCGCAAGACTGAGGGCCAGCTGACCGGTCACGTCTCCTTCGGGGACTTCACGAAGTACGGGATCAAGCTCTATCCGCAGAGCATCACCAGCTTCTTCAGCTACAGAGCCGATGTACTGCTGCTCAGCTGGATGCTCGGCAATGCCAATCTGATCGGCTTCTATGGGATGGCCGTCCGCATCGCAGAAATGACCTTCTATGTGCCCGACTCGATCAGCGCGATGCTCTACCCGGCCATCTCCGCCTCGAGCCGGGCCGAGGCCGATCGGCTGGCGCCGGCCGTATCGCGACTGGCCATGCTCACGACCTTCATGGCCGGGCTGGCGGTGATCCCGGCCGGATTCGTGGCGATCTGGGTTGTGCTGCCGCCGGACTTCCACGCCGCCTTCCCGGCGCTGGTCGTGATCATGCCGGGCATCCTGTCGCTCAGCCTCTCCAAGGTGCTGTCGTCCTACGTCTCCGGCATCGGTCGTCCGATTGCCACCGCGGTGGCCGGCTTCGTCAACCTGACGGTCAACATAGCCGCGAACCTGATACTGATCCCGATGTGGGGCATCGTAGGTGCCTCGGCCGCCTCGGTGATCTCATACAGCTGCCACGCTGCGATCCTGCTGGTCGTGTCGAGCCGCTGGGCCGGCGTTTCGCCGCTGGCGTTCATCGTGCCGCGGCGGGCGGAGTTCGCACGAGTCTGGCGGATGTTCGTCGGCGGCCTGGGCATGGTTCGGGCTCGAGTGTCCTAGGGCCGACCCGGTTCGATCGCCTGCTGCGCGCGGTCGCCTGCTATAGAACCGTCCGCGCGACGGCCTCGTCGTAGACGGCCTGGATTTGCGACCCGACCGCCTCGAGGCTGTACCGCGCCGCGGCCCTGGCGGCTATGGCGCTTCGCTCGAAAACCTCGGGCTTCGACAGAACCCGATCCAGCGCCTCCGCCAGCGCCGGCGCATCTCCGGGGCCGACGAGGATGCCGTCGGCTTCGGTGACCATCTCCGGGATGCCGCCGACCGTCGTGGAGACGACGGGCAGACCGGAGGCCATGGCCTCGATGATCACACAGGGCAGGTTCTCGAAGCGGCTCGGCATCACGAAGATATCCGAGGCCCGCATCATCTCGGCCACCCGCGTCTTGGGCACGGCGCCGTGGAAGGTGACGGAGCCGGCGATCGCGGATGCGGCGACCTTCTCTTCGTACTCCGCCCGCGAGGGCCCTTCGCCGACGACATCGAGGTGCCAGTCCCCGCGCCGTTGGGCCAGCGTGTGAAGCGCGTCGAGCAACGTCGGGAAGCCCTTGTGCTCGGTGGGTTCGAGATTGCCGACGAAGATCAGCCGCCGCGCACTCGACCGTGGTGAGGTTCGCGCCGCCGGGTGGAAAGCCGTCGTGTCGACCGCGTTGGGCACGACCCGGAAGCGCGCCCGAACGCCGTAGGCCTCCATCGCCCTCTGCAGGAAGTCGCAGACCGGCATCACAGCGGCCACGCGATGCATCACGAATCTGACCGCAGCGGCCATTCCCCGGCCCAGCTCGCGCAGGGGAAACGCGGTGGAGTGCTCCGTGACGACGACCGGCACCGCGAGGGCCTTGCCGGCCGCATAGCCCGAGATGCCGCCGTAGTAGAAGCTGGCGTGGATCAGGTCCGGCCGAAAGCCGGAGGCACGCAGGGCTCGCGAGGCTCGGACCGCGCTCCATATTGAGATGAGTCCGCCCGTCCCGGGGATGGGCAGCGACCGGCGCTCGACGCGGTACGTGGGGATGCCTTCGCTGAGTGCCGGGTCCGACTCCGCGGCCATTCGCCACAGGCCGCGTCCCCGGTACGACTTGCCGGCCAGGTGCAGGACGACAACCTCGTTGCCGGCGGCGCGGACGGCCTTGGCATGCTCGCGAACGAAGACGCCGCGGTAGATATGGTCCGCTTCGGGATACCAGGGGGTGAGGAAGAGGACCCTCATGAGTTCCGTCCGTCGTCGTCGATCTGCGCCATCGGGGTCATCTTCGCACGTCGCGCGAACGCGGCAACTCTTCGCGAACGCCCCGCCGATCGAACCTCGGCGTCGAGATCGCTTACGATCGGCCGATGATGCTCACCCTTCGCCGATCCGTCTCCGCCCTGGTCGCCTGGCTTCGGGCCGAGGAGCCCGATCTGGC
>PLNK01000088.1:17554-53078 GCA_003142755.1 Chloroflexota bacterium
TCTCGCTGCTGCTCGGCTTCCGCCGGACCAGGCCGGCCGCTCCGCGCGTTCCGCTGGCGCTGGGTGGCCTGATCGCGCTGCTGGCGGTCGCTTCAACGGCGGCCTCATGGGATCTCTGGACGGGCGTCTCGATCACCCTCCACGGCATCCTCGAGCCGGTCGTGATCGCCATCCTGATCGTTCTGCTGCGGCCGGGCCTGCGGCAGCTCCTGGCGCTGGCCGCCGCCATGTCGGTGTCGGTGGCGTTAGCCGGTGTCGTAAACCTGGGACGGATGGCCTTCCTCGTACACTCAGCCAGCGACTTCGAGACGCTTCGGGGCGAGCTGGCGCGGATCACCTACTACAACGTCGGGCTCTTCGGCACGGTGCTGGTCACGGTCCTGCCTCTACTGGCGATCATCATCGCCCGCCCGTCTCTGCTCGCCGGGACCCTGGACCGTGCGGCCGCGACTCTGGTGACGATGACCGGGCGGACAGCCCGGGCGCGGGGGACGGCAGCTGAACCCTCTGCCAGGAGCACGACGCGGGCGGAGACGGCGGTGCGCGTCGCCGGTTGGGCAATGTTCGCCTTCGCGCTGCTGATGATCGACCTCACCTTCTCCAAGAGCGCCTGGATCGCCGGCCTCGTTCTCGGCATCGCCATGGCGGCCTTGATGCCGCGGACGTGGCGTCGCCGGGCGGCCGGGTTCGGCGGGGTAGTCCTTGTCACCCTGGCCTTCCTGCTGACCTCGGTCGTGACGGCCTCTCCCTCGAGCGATCGCGCTGACTCGTTCGATCCCAACTCGACTCAGGGCGAGATCTCCATCACGGGGCGATACCTGGCCACCGAGGCCGCCCTGCACATGGCCATCGATCATCCGCTGTTCGGCGTCGGACCCGGGCAGTTTGGCGCGGAGTACGCGGGCCCCTACCACAACGCCCAGGCCAAGGAAGCGCTGCAGTCGGCCCACGACATGGTCCCCGAGGTGGCGGCCGAGTACGGCCTGCCGCTGGCCATCGTCTTCAGCGTGACTGTGCTGGCGGCGCTCCTGGTCGCATGGAAGCGGTGGCGCGCCGGGGCCGGGTTGGCCGGCCTGGTGGCTCTGGGGTTCGGGCTGTCTCTGGCCGGGTTCATGGTGGTCGCGACTTTGTACGGCACAGACCTGTACCGCGCATACCGCTACATGAACACCGATCTCCTGTACCTGGGCCTGATCCTCGGCGCAATCGCGGTACTGGCGACTCGCGACGAGCCACCACAGGCGACCAGTGGTGACTGAGCGACCGGCTCGGCTGCTGATCGTCACCAGCCTCTACCCGACGCCCGACCGGCCGCAGATGGGCGTCTTCGTGGCCCGTCGCGTGGCGGCCCTGCGCGAGCGTGGCGTCCAGGTCGTGGTCGTCGCTCCGGCCGACTACCGCCACTCCATGCTGCGGCGCCACGTGGCGATCCTGCGGGGAGCGCTCACCGCCCGCGGCCGCTTCGACGGCGTGGAGGGCCACGTCGTCTATCCCACCGGCCTGATCGCGCTGCTCGCGGCGCGTCTGCGACGGATCCCGGTCCTGGTCTACGCCCACGGCACTGATGTGCTCGTTGCGGCTCGACGCAACCGCTTGCACGCCCGGCTCGCCCGGTTCGTGGTCCGGCACGCCGATGCCCGTGTCGCGAACTCGCGCTGGGTCGCCGCTGCGGTGGCGGCGCTCGGTGCCGAGGCCCGGGTGGTTCCGCCCGGCGTCGACTTCGATTCGTTCAAGCCAGGTGACGCGGCGTCGGCGAGGGCTCGACTCGGCCTGGCGTCGGGCGCCCGTGTCGCGTTGTTCATCGGCGGCCTGGTCGAAGTCAAGGGCCCCGATGTGTTTGCGGAGGCCATGAGCGATCTGCCCGGCTGGCTCGGTCTGGTGGTGGGCGACGGGCCGCTGGCCGGATCCCTGGCTGTGATCGGCACGGTCACTCTGCATCCGGCCGTGCCCCCGGCCGAAGTGGCCGACTGGATGACCGCCGCGGACGTGGTCGTGGTTCCTTCCCGTGGTGAGGGACTTGGCCTGGCCGCGGTCGAGGCTCTCGCCTGCGGGCGGCCGGTCGTGGCTTCGGCCGTGGGTGGGCTGCCGGAGTTGATCCGAGATGGCGAGAACGGCCTGCTCGTGGCGCCGGGGAATCCGGCAACGCTGGCGGCGGCGCTCGATCGACTCTCCGACGATGAGCTGCGGGCCCGGCTCGGCGGCGCCGGCCCGGCCTCCGTAGCCGCTCACAGCATGCCCGCCGTGACCGAGGCGATGGCGCGGGTCTGGGCCGAGCTGGGCGTCCGGCTCTAGCTTTTCCCCCGGCCGTAGCGGTCGCCCAGCCGCTCGTAGATCCCGAGCAGCTGCCGTGACTGCACGGCCCAGTTGTAGGTTGTCTCGGCCGCGGCCCGGGCGCTGCGGCGTCGGGCGAGCCGCTGCTCCTTGGGCTCGCCGAGCAGCTCCTCTATCGCGGCGGCCAGCGATGCCGGGCTCGAGGTATCGCGGGCGATGCCGGCCCCGGTCTCGGTCACGATGCGCCGCATCTCGGGGAAGTCGCTGACGATCATGGGGACGCCGGCCTCCATGTACTCGAACAGCTTGTTCGGCGTCCCAAGGACGTTGTTCCGGTCGACCGGCTGGAAGGCGATGATCCCGACATCGGCGTCGCAGACCCAGTTGGGCAGGTCCGCGATCGGCACCGCCGGCACGACGTACAGGCGGCCGCGGTAGTCGGCTTCGCCGGCGAGCGAGGTGTAGTGGTCGACGAGATTGCCGTAGCCGAGCAGGACGACGGCGGTATCGGCCGGCAGGAGTGGGATGGCGTCGACGAGCTGCTCGACGCCGCGGTCGGGGCTGATGGCGCCGTGGTACAGGATCAGCGGCCGCTTGCCGAGGTCGAGGTGGTCGCGCAGCTTGCCTCGCTCTCGTTCGGGCGCGAGCGGCGGGCAGTTCATCAGCACGACCGGATCGACGCCGTAGCGGCGGTGGAGCTCGATCGCGATCGAAGGGTTGACGGTGATGACGGCGTCGGCCTTGCGACTGGCCCCGCCTTCGAACCGGCCCAGGAGCGCCCTGGCCGGACGGGGGAGTTTGGCGGCCGATCCGGCCTCGAGGAACAGCTCGTGGCTGTCGTGGACCAGGCCGCCCCCGTGGCGCTTCTGGAGGTTGCGCGCGGTCAGCAGGCCGAGCAGATCGTGACCGTGCCAGACGTCGGCCGGTGGCATCGTGCGCAGGGCGGCCTGGTTCCAGCTTCGATACGTGCCGGCGTAGCCCTTGGCCCAGCGGATCCGGGCGAGCATCCGGCCAAGCTTGCCCGGAGCGCCGGCGTTGAGGTACGGGCTATCGGCGCCGGGCAGGAGCTCGCGGTGCCGCGGCGCCAGTGGAACGATGTGCGCGCCATCCAGCTCGAAGGGGGCTCGCGGCGAGGCCGTCAGTGTCGCCACCGTCACCGAATGACCGGCCGCGGCGAGCGTCGACATCTCGCGCCGGACTCGGGAGTCGTGCTCGATCTCCCCGTACAGCAGCATGGCGATCCGGAGCGGGCGCATCGGCGAATTGTAGCCAGGCGNNGGGCGGGGGCGTCGCCACGCCGCCTATACTGGCCCGGCCTGCGCCGGCCCGAGGCGCACTGCCGCATGGAGGTCGACGCCCGTGACAACGGCCCAGTCGCAGGCCGAGTCGCCCGAGTCGCCGGCGCTCCCGTTCATCTCCGTCCTGCTGCCGGTTCGCGGCGAGTCGCAGGAGCTGGTCGAGTGCCTGGCGTCGCTGGCCCGCCAGACCTATCCGCGCGACCGCTTCGAAGTCCTCATCGCCGACGGCTCCGACCGCCCGATCGACCCCGCCATCCTGCCGGCCGGCGTCGACATCCACGTCTATCCGAACGAGGCGCGGGTGATGAGCCCCGGGCTGAACATGGTCGCGAGTCATGCCCGCGGCGAGTACCTGGCCATCGTCAGCGCCCACAGCCATCTGCCCGACGGCTACTTCGAGCGAATGGTCGCGGCGGCGCGCGCGACCGGCGCGAGCAACGTCGGGACACGGATCCTGAAGGTGGCCCATTCGGCGTGGGGCCGGGCGATCGCCGCGGCCACGTCGAGCCCATTCGGCGTGGGCAGCAGCGTCCAGCATCACGGCGTTGTAGCCGGACCGGCGGACTCGGCCTTTCCGGGCTTCATCGCCCGGTCCATGTTCGACAAGCTCGGCGGCTTCAATGCCGCCCTGGCCTGCAACGAAGACGACGAGTTCAACGCCAGGCTGCGCGCCGCCGGGGGTCTGGTCTGGTACGACCCGGCTGTCGAGGTGGCCTACCGTCCGCGCGAGACACTCTCCGGGCTATTCCGCCAGCAATTCCGCTACGGGCGCTGGAAGGTGGCCGTGGCCAGGCTCGGCGTGCCCGGCTATCTGCGGGCCCGTCACGCGATTCCGAGCCTGGTGGTTGTCGGCGCGGTGGTCGGGCCGCTCGCCTCCATCGCGTGGCGTCCGCTCGTGATACCGACGGGCGTGGCCGCCGTGGCGTACGTCGCGCTGGCGGTCGCGGAGGGCCGGCGCATGGGCCGCCGACACGGAGCGGCCACATGGCGGACGGCCGTCGTGTTCCCCGTCGTCCACGCCGGCTACGGGATCGGCTTCCTGCGCGGTCTGCTGGATCGAGGGCTGCCGAAGGAAGGCCGAGGCTAGCGTCGAGGGCGAGGGCGAGGGCGAGGGGGCAAGTCCTGCACCGACGAGCCAGGACCTGGAGTTCGCGGACGCTGCCACCGGTTGGGCGGTGATCCCGCCGGTGTCCAACCCGTATCCGAGTGCCCTGATGGTGACCCACGACGGCGGCGCGACCTGGCCTACGGCCGTGGCCGGGCCGAGCAACATCAGCCCCCGAGGCCCCGGCGCGCCGAACCCGTTTCTTCCAGTTATTGGCCACAGCACTCGTATAGCGGGACGAGGCTGCGGGCCGGTCTTCGGACGGGCAATCCGAGCGTCGAATCGGACCGAATCGGCCGTTCCAGCCCGAAACCTGCCGGCTGACGCGACCACCGCCCGATCGACGCGCGTCATCTCTCCATAAGAGTGGCCAGGCCAATCAGATGGAGAAATCGAGTCACGCGCCCAAACCGCCGGCGTCTGAGGCTAGCGTCGAGGGCCTAGACCCCGAGGACGGAAGTAGCGACCAGCGTCACCGACAGAACGACCAGCAGCGCCGTCCCGAGCCAGCCGACGGTCAGCAGGAACCTGCCGCTGACCAGGGGGCCCATGAGCTTCTTGTCGGCCGACAGGCGCATGACGAAGACGAGCACGAACGGCAGAAGCAGGCAGTTCACGACCTGGGCCAGGAACATCACCTCGACCAGGCCGCTGGGGGGCACGACCAGCACCACCAGGGCGGCGCTGGCGACGAAGAAGATCATCAGGCCGTAGAAGGCGGGCGCTTCTCGAACCCTCCAGTCCACGCCGGTCTCCCAGCCGAACGCCTCGCAGGCAGCGTAGGCACTCGTCAGCGGGACGACGCCCAGGCCCAGGAACGAAGCCGCCAGAAGGCCGATGGCGAACAGGTAGGTGGCGCCTTCGCCGGCCAATGGCTTGAGCGCCCGTGCGATCTGCGGGATCGCATCCGCGGAGCTGGTGTCCACGTGGGTTCCGACGGCCCAAACGGCAGCGGCGCAGGCGATGACGATGAATCCGCCGATGAGGTTGGTCAGGAACGCGCCGAGGCCCACGTCCAGCCGCGAGCCCGCCAGGTCTTCCGGGCCGAGGCGCTTGTCCGCGACATACGACTGGATGAAGGCCTGGCCCCACGGCGTGATCGTGGTGCCGACCGTCGCCACGACGGTGAGCCAGTAGAGTGAGTTGCTGGAGAGACGCGGGACAACGAGCGAGGACGCCGCCTGGCCCCAGTCCGGATGAGCCATCACAGCCGACACGAGATAGGCGATCGACACGCCTATCCCAACGGCCACGAAGAGATATTGGACCTTGCTGTAGTTTCCTCGGGTCAGCAGCAGGACCACGACCGTGGCCGCCAGCAGCGCGCTCACCGGGCTGGGCACGTTGAACAGACTGAGGGCGGCGCTGCAGCCGGCAAACTCGGCGATGATCGAGCCGACGTTGGCGATGAGCATGGCGCTGGTCATGAACGCGGCCCAGCGCACGCCGTACTTCTCACGGACGATGCCGGCCAGACCCTGACCCGTGGCCAGTCCCAGCCGCGCCCCAACTTCTTGAGTGAAGAACAGGACGATCTGGCTGGCCAGCAGAACCCACAGCAGGTCGTAGCCGAACCGGGCTCCGGCGACGGAGTACGTGGTGATGCCGCCGGCGTCGTTGTCGGCGAAGCCGCTCACCAGACCGGGGCCCAGGACGCCCAGGATCGCCGCGAACCGGACCCGATTGACGGCGCGAGGGGTCAAGCCGAGCGCAGGGGCCTTCATCGGTCGCCGGACCCGGACCTGCTGAACAGGCGAGGGAGGCGGCGCTTGGACGGTTGGGGCAGGAGGGTGTCGATGGCGTCGTCGACGGTGACGATGCCCTCGAGGCGGCCCTCCTCGTCGACCACGGGCACGGCCAGCAAGTTGTACCGGGCCACGACCTCGGTCACTTCGTCCTGGGCCGCATCGGTGTGAACGGCGACCGGTTCGGGATACATGAAGGTGGCGATGCAGGTTTCGGGCTTGGCCACGATCAGGTCGCGCAGCGACAGAACGCCCACCAGCCGGTCCTCGGGATCGGTGACGTAGACGTAGTAGATCGTCTCGGCGTCGGGCTCGAGTTCGCGCAGGCGGTCGATGGTCTGGGCGGCCGTCAGGGTCGCCGGAACGGCCACGAATTCGGTGGTCATGATGCCGCCGGCCGTGTCCTCGGCGTAGGTCATCAACTCCTGGACTTCGTCGGCTTCGTCCTTCTCCATCAGGCCCAGGATCTCTTCGCGACTCTCCTCGGAGAGGTCGGCCACGAGGTCGGCGGCTTCGTCCGGGTCCATCTCCTCGAGGATGTCGGCCGCTCGCTCGGGCTCGAGGTCCTCCAGGATGTCGACCTGGGTCTCGGGCTCCATCTCGCCGATGGCATCGGCCGCGGCTTCGTCGTCCAGCGAGGCGATGACTCCGGCGCGGTCGCTGCGGCTGAGCTGGTCGATGATCGTGGCCAGATCCGCGGGGTGCAGTTCGGCCAGGCCCTTGTGAGGCACGCGCAGCTTGACGCTGGCGATGGTCCGTTCGACCGGGTCGACGTCCTCCCAGTCGATGTAGCGCTCAGGGACATTGCGCCGCAGCCCACGAGCGATGGTTCGCCACGGGCCCTCGATGCCCAGCCGGCGCAGCAGCCCCGATGCGCCCACGTCGACCGCCACCAGGTGCAGCGAGCCTTCGACCTCGTCCAGGCGCAGGTCGTTAACGCGCACCACCTTGCGGCCGTCGATGTCCACGATCTGGCGGTCCATCAGGTCGAGCTTCAGGCGAATCTCGTTGGGCCGCTGTTGGAACTTGCTGATGTCGATGGCGGATGTTCGCAGCGTCGCGCCGCTGGCATCGAGCGACATCACCGACTGCCAGTGCAGGAAGATCTCGCGGCCGTTCGTCATGACGACGATGCCGGTAACCGGCGGATAGCGGTCGCCAATGGCGACGAGAAGATCGGCGACCTTGCCGATCGGCTCGCCGAGCTGGTCGCGGACGGGCCGGCCGATAGCCTGGCTCAGATAGAGCATGTGCCACCTCGATGGCGGGTCCAACCCGCCTGTAGGTGGCGCGCACCGGGTGGGTGCATACCGCTAGAAGGCGGGGCGGACCAGATTGATGGTTCCGGCGTGGGAGGCGGCTGCTGCGCGCCCGGCGCCGCTCGTACTGGGTCCGGTCTCCACTGAGGGAGATATCCTCCGAAAGCGGGTCTTGACGATCCATCGGGGCACGGGAACACTTGCCCTCGAACCACCGCGGAGTGTAGCCCGCTGTGTGCAGATGGGTCAACGAGGCCGCGACGAGATCAGCCGCGACCGTCCCAGAACGCAAGTACGGCCTCAGGTAGCCCTGATGTACCTAATGGAACGATCGGACAACGAGCTCGCTTGGGGCATTCTTTCCACGTGAGCCTGCCCCAAACCCAGGGTTCGCCTGGGACCCGTCCAGGAGGACGCAGCCCGCGCGTCCTCCTCACCTGGTTTGCTCTCGGGCTCTCATCGATCCTGCTCGTGGGCAAGGAGCTGGTCGAGTACTCGCAGGGCAGAGGCGGGCCGTCGGAGGTCGTCCTGTCGCTCCTGATCACGGGCCTCGTAGCCACTGCCGTCATCAACGCCCGCGCCGCCGGTACCGACGTTGAACGCCGCAACTCGGAGTCGGAGAGCTTCAGCCGGATCATGCGGGCCCTGTCGAGATCGGTCTCGCCCGATGCCGTGGTCGAGGCCATCGTCCAGGAGCTCGGAGCTGCCACCGAAGCCGACCACGTGGCCGTCGTGCGGCTGCGCCCGGGCAGCGCGGTCCTCGACGTCACGTTCGTCTCTATGCTCCCCGGCGCACCCACTTCGAACACGGTCATGCCGCTTCGCCAGCTCGAGCCGGTCGAGCCGCACCATCTGCGCGAGCTGCCACGGCCGCAAGGGAGCGGCACGTCCCTGCGACTCGTCGACGGCGAGCCGACACCGGTCTGGCGCGACGATGGCGGCGGCCACGTCGATCCTTCGGCCGCGAACGAAGCGACGCCGTCCGTCCGGCGCAACGTTCGAGCCCGATCGCGGAACGCGCTGCTGGACGAGGCACAAGCTCGCGAGGTGGCCGACAGGATCGCCTACCGGCTTCGAGACGCCTACGGCCTGCGCAATACTCTGGCCGCGCCTCTGCAGGCCGAGGGATCGATCGCCGGGGCCATCGTGCTGTCGCGTCGAACCGGCGGCATCTGGCCCGAAGCCGCCATACGGCTGCTGAGCAGCGCAGCCTCCGAGGCGTCGGCGGCACTCGCCCGCGTGTATTCGCACCAGGCGGCCGAGTCGGAAGCCCGAACCGACCAGCTGACCCAGCTGCCTAACCGGCGCTACTTCGATGAGTACTGCCGGCTCCTGGCAAGCCGCCGGCGATCCACCGACCGAGTCTCCATCCTGGCCGTGGACGTGGATCACTTCAAGAAGCTCAACGACCAGTACGGGCATCAGGTCGGCGACGTGGTCCTGCGCTCGATCGCCAACGCCATCCAGTTCTCGGTTCGGGAGGAGGACGTGCCGGTCCGCTCCGGAGGCGAGGAGTTCATGGTCCTGCTGAGCAACCCCGGCAACGGCGTCGCCCTCGAGATCGGCGAGCGGATCCGCCAGAACGTCCGCGACATGGACCTGCTCGATGCCGGCGTCACCGATCGGGTCACGGTCTCGGTCGGCGTGGCCTCCGGGCAGCGCGCGGGCGAGACGATCGCCGAGATAGTCGAACGCGCCGATCGGGCCCTTTACGCCGCCAAGCGCACGGGTCGGGACCGCGTCGTGGAAGCCTGGCACTCGGACATCGCCCAGTAGCCAGGCTTCGCCTGGCTCCTCGCTCTCGGTCCGTGCCGTAGTACGAGACCGGACGGCTGACATTGGCCTCGCCGCCTGTGGATCTTCTGGGTCTTCCCTCGCCGCGGCCGAGTCGACCAGATTCCGTCAAATACGTGTGGCAAGTGTTGTAGGCGCGAGCCGTGTCCGGAGCCCGCCAGGTTTCCGCCACTCGCGACAACCTGCGCGATCGGCCCGGCCGTATCTGACGGGATGCGCCGTTTCCAGACAAGAAACCCGGGTCTGCCACGCCCACCGGTGGTAACTGATGGGTACTCGCCGGCCCGGGTGGCCGGAACCGGCTGCGATCCGCAACGCCGGGGGGCGCCGCAGCCGCGCCTCGCTAACATTCAGGCGATGGATGCCTCCCAACCGCCCGCGACACTCTCCAACGGCGAGCTGGCGCGCATCTTTCACGAGATCGGCGACATGCTCGAGGTCAGGGGCGAGCTGGTCTTCAAGACCGTGGCCTACCACAAGGCCGCCGACGCGATCGCCCATTCGCCGGTCGAGGTCGCGCGCGCCTACCTCGACGGCAAGCCGCCCCGCATTCCCGGCGTCGGCGACGCAATCGGCAAGAAGATCGAAGAGCTGGCGCGCACGGGCCGCCTCGCCTTCTACGACAAGCTCCGCGAAGAGGTGCCGCCGAGTCTGGTGGCCCTGCTCGAGATCCCCGGGGTCGGGCCGCGGACCGTGAAGCAGTTGCACGAGGAAATCGGCGTCGAAACGCTGGACGACCTCCGGCGGGCGGCCGAGGCGGGTTTGCTGCGCGGGCTCAAGGGCATGTCCGAGAAGACCGAGGGTCAGGTGCTGGCGGGCATCGCGGCGCTGGAGACGCGGCAGGATCGGATGCGCCTCGGTCAGGCTGAGGCCATCGTCGAGCAACTGGTCGCGGAGCTCGGCGACGTCCCGGGCCTGCGGTCGATACAGCCGGCGGGCTCGTTCCGGCGCCGGTGCGAGACGATCGGCGACCTGGATCTACTTGCCGAAACGGACCGGCCCAACGAACTGGTCGAACGGTTCACGACCCTTGGTTCGGTCGAGTCGGTGATCGCGAAGGGCCCGCATAAGGCGGCCGTGCGGCTGCTCCGCGGCCCGCAGATCGATCTCATGATCATGCCGCCCGGGGAGTCCGGCACCTACCTGATCCACTTCACGGGATCGAAGGAGCACAACGTCCGGCTGCGCGGCATGGCTCGCGACCGCGGCTGGAGTCTGTCGGAGAAGGGCTATCTGCGACTTGACGACGACGCGGCGGCCCAGCCGCCGGCGGCGGCCGAGCCGCCGGCTCCGGTTGGTCCGCCGGCTCCGGTCGGGCCGCCGGGCGAGGCGGCCATCGGGCCCGCCGCCGAGCTGCGCACCTTCCCAACCGAGAAGGAGGCGTACGCGTTCCTGGGACTGCCGTTCATCGAGCCCGAGTTGCGTGAGGATCGCGGCGAGATCGAGGCGGGGTTGGCCGGGACGCTGCCTTCGCTGGTGACCCGAGCGGACTTGCGGGGCGACTGCCACAGCCACTCCGACTGGTCCGACGGCGTGCATGCGATCGAGACGATGGCGGAGGCGGCGCGGCGACGCGGCTACTCGTACCTGGTGCTGAGCGACCATAGCGTCGGCCTGGCGATTGCCCGTGGACTGTCGGCCGAGCGGGTCGAGGCGCAGCGGGCGATCGTGGCGGCGCTGAATCGACGGTTCGCTGCCGAGGAGGCCGACGGCACGGCCCCGGCCGAGACCTCGCCCGAAGGCTTCCGACTGCTGCACGGTTGCGAGCTTGAGGTTCGGGCCGACGCGACCCTCGACTACCCCGACGAGCTCCTCGCCCGGTACGACCTGGTCGTGGCCTCGGTCCACGTCGCCCGCCGTCAGTCGCGTGAGCAGCTGACCGCCCGAACGCTGGCGGCCATCCGAAACCCTCACGTGGACGTCATCGCCCATCCCGCCGGCCGCTACATCGGCTCGCGCGATGACCTGGATCTCGACTGGGACGCGCTGTTCTCCGAGGCTGCTCGAACCGGCACGGCCCTCGAGATCAACGGCTCCGACGAGCGCCTCGACCTCTCGGACGTGCGGGCGAGACGAGCCGCGGAGTTCGGCTGCGTCTTCACGATCGATTCCGACGCTCACCGAACCGAGGAGCTGGACAACCTGCGCTGGGGCGTGGCGATGGCGCGTCGAGCCTGGCTGACGCCCGAGCGGATCATGAACACTCGATCTCGGGCGGAGCTTCTGGAGTGGGTTGCCGGCAAGCCCGAGCGGGTCGGGGCGACGGCGGGGAGAGCCGGACCGGGCGCTTGAATCGCCGCGATGGGGCGGGGTTGCGTACCATGCGCGAATGCAGCAACGCAATGTAGCCCGCGAGTTGGGCCTGCTGGTGGCGTCCGTCGCGGTACTCGTCCACTGGCTGGATCCAGCTCCGGCCGTGCTGGCGACGGCCCTGATCGCGACCGCGGCCGCCGCCGGAACGGGCCCGCTCGTTGGGGAGTGGCGGCCGTGGCGCATGCCGGTCGTGCCGATGGTCCTGCCCGCCCTGGCCGCGGTCTCGATCGCGGGGATTGCCCGTGTCGTCGCCCCGCTGCCATGGCTGGCTCTCGTCTTCGTGGCAGGCTGGATGGTCGTGGCCTGGGTTGTCCAGCTCGAGACGGCTCCCGACGTGCTGACCGCGGCCGAGGCTCCGGCCCTGGAGTCGGGCGTTGCCGGGGCCACGGCAACGGCTACTCCGCGATCATTCGTGCGCCGGCGACCCAAGCGGCGGGCCGAGTTCGATCTGCCTCAGATCGTGGCCGACCCGGTGGTCGTGAACACGCCCGAGCTGCCGCCCCACCCACGGCCGCTGGCCGTTCGATCGGCCGCGCTCGGGCTTGCCTTTCTGGGTTTCGTGGCCGCCGGCGGTCTGGTCCCGGGCGGGCTGGCCCTCGATAGACAGCCGCTGAGCACCCGACACCTGGCCGAGTTCGTTGTCTTGAATGCCGCGATAGCGGGACTGGTCGGCTACCGGATGGCCGCGCTGACCGCGCCGCATCGGTTCGACCGCATCGTCCGGGTCGTGGCCATCGGTCAGTACGCGCTGCCGGTGGCCCTCGCGGCCTACGCCCTGCGCACTCTGGCCCTGCCGCGGCTGTTCATCCCGGCGCTGCTGGGACTTGTCGTGTACCTGGTGACGGACGTGCGTGAATCGCCGGAGCCACTGCCCCAGAACGTGCGGCTGCTCCAGGAGCTGGCGCTGCTCGGCTTTGCCGCCGTGGCGGTCGTCGCCTGGGGCCTCGCGGCGAAGTAGCCCCCGGTACGCGCCCGGGCGCCACGCCACTCCCCGAATTGACCGCCACTCCCCGAGGTCGGGTCGCGGCCGGTACCCCTACTGTCGTCAGGTGTGCGGCGCCGGGGTTCCGGCCCGATACTTGGCGGCGTGATCCGCCAGGTCACCGCGACACGCTACGTAACACCGCTGCGCGAAGGTGGTTCGCTGCCGGCGGTGGTTGAGGCTGACGACGACGGCCTGTACGTCGCCAAGTTCAGCGGTGCCGGCCATGGCGTGAAGGCCCTCGTCGCGGAGCTCGTTGCCGGCGAGATCGGACGTGCCCTCGGATTGCTCGTGCCGGAGATCGTGCTCGTCGATTTCGATCCCCGCCTGGCGGCAGCCGAGCCCGACTCCGAGATCAGAGATCTGCTCCAGCGCAGCAGCGGCGTCAATGTGGGCCTGGACTTCCTGCCCGGCGCGCTGGGCTTCGATCCGGCCGCCGGCTTTGCGCCCCCGTCCGACCTTTGCGCAGCCGTCGTCTGGTTCGACTCGTTCGTGACCAACGTGGATCGCGACGCCCGCAACACGAACATGCTCGTCTGGCACCGCCGGCTGTGGTTGATCGACCACGGTTCCGCGCTCTACATCCACCACACGTGGAAGGATGCCGCGGCCCACGCCCGCAAGCCGATGGCCGCTCTCAAGAGCCACGTTCTCTTGCCGCTGGCCGGCTCGATTCTCGACGCCGACGACCGGCTCGCGCCAATGCTGACGCCGGAGCTCTTCGGCTCGATCGTCAAGTCGGTGCCCGATGTCTGGCTGCCCGCCGGCGATGGCCTGGCCGACCCGGCGGCCCACAGAGCCGCCTATGTCGACTACCTGACCCGCCGCCTGGCGGTCCATCGGAAGCTCGCCGAGGAGGCGGAACGTGTCCGGACAGGCGCGTAGTCCGTTCGCCTACACCGTCCTGCGGGCCGTTCCGCGAGTGGAACGGGCCGAGTTCATCAATGCCGGCGTTCTGCTGTCTTGTCGAGAGCGGCGGTTCCTGGGCGCGCGAACCGGGCTGGACGCGGTCCGACTGGCGGCGCTCGCCCCCGACTGCGACACCGACGAGATCGCCGCGCAGCTGGCGGCAATCGAGCGAGTGGCTCGCGGCGACGCCGGCGCCGGGCCCATCGCCAAGCTATCGAAGGATGAGCGGTTCCACTGGCTCTCCTCGCCGAGCAGCACCGTCCTTCAGCGCTCCGAAGTCCATACCGGCCTGACGGGCGATCCCGCGGCCACGCTCGACCACCTGTTCAGGACGCTGGTCATGACTCCAGGGGCGCGCCTGCCCCGCCACGAAGGCTGGAGTCGCGCCCACCGGCTGACGACGGCCCCGAGCCTGATCGGACGTGAGATCAAGCTGGTTCGGCGGATCCACTACTTGTTCGAGGGCGAGACGAACGTCAGCGACGGGGCAATCGAGCTGACCTTCACCGATGAGTCGGTCCTGCTGTGCGATTCCGCGGCGGACTGGACCCTCGAATTCTTCGGGGCGGCCTGGGTAGATCCATTCGGGGCGTCTCTGAGCGAATCGGACCGCGCCTACGTCGACCACTACGGCCGCTGGTGCGCCTACGACGTCACCAACCAGGCTCCTTACAGCCTGCTCGTCGGCGGGACCATTCGGCAGGCCATTCCCCAGTTCAACGAGTTGCTCGAACGGACCGGCCTGCTCGTGCGGACGGACGACACCGTCCTCGACCTCCAGATGTGGGCCGGCGAGCTGCGCGCCTTCGTCCGCCGCGGCTGAGTGGCGTCGGGCCGGAGGATCATCGAGGCCCGAACTGGAGTCGACCCGGCTGCGGTTCTTGCCGATTTCACATCAGACCGACATCTGGCAAGGGTTTTCGGGTCGAGGAGCCGACACCTGACCGTGTGAGCCCTGGTCAGTCGATCGCCTGGGGCGATTCCACGCTCGGCCGGCCCACAGATTGCGGCCCGGTAGGCCCGCCAGGACCGGACGAGCGCCGCATCTTTGGCCGAATGTACGGCTGGTGTGAATCCGGCAACTTCCAGGCGAGAGGGTCGCTCGGAGCCGGGCCATGGCGCCTCAATGACCCTGCGCGTTGACAGACCCGGGCCCGGATGCTAGAAAGCTTGGTCCGGACGGGCGTGACCCGTCAGAATTGGTATGCCCTCCGCGAGATGGCATCACCGCCATCTTGCCGCTCCAGCGATCGGCCTGGCGCAGCTAACGAAAGGACGCATCTCCTTGGCCTTCCACGAGATCGAAAAGAGCACCGGCGGCAATACCGTTCGGATCAAGCGCCAGCTGGTGGAGCAGGCGATCAACTACGCCGCCGACGGTCGTTGGGCGGAGGCAGTCGAGATCAATCGCAAGATCCTTGAGTACGGCGCCGACGCCGAGGCCGAGAACCGCATCGCGAAGTCCTTCTGGGAACTGGGCGAGCTCGGTGAGGCGCGCGAGCACTACCAGGTCGCGCTGGCCCTCGATCCCACGAACCGCATCGCTGAGCGGAACATCGAACGGCTGCGGGTTCTCATGAGCGAGGCCGGCGACAAGACCGCGGCGCCGGAGAAGGCCGAGAAGGCGCCCGTAGCCATCTTCGTCGAGGAAACCGGTAAGACCGGCTTCGCGATGCTCACCGACCTGGCGTCGCCGCGGCTGCTGGCCCACGTCAACCCGGGCGATGCGGTCGAGCTGATCGCCGAAGGCAAGCGCCTCTACGCCGAAGCCAACGGAACCCGCATCGGCATCGTCGAGCCGCGCGTCGCCGCTCGGCTGCTCAAGCTCCTCGCCGACGGCAACAAGTACTCGGCCGGCATCACGTCGCTGGGCGACCGCGACGTCCGCATCGTCATCCGCGAGATCTTCCAGGACCCCCGCAACTACGGCAAGGTCAGCTTCCCNNCCGAAGTCACCGGCGAGGAAGCCTTCGAAGACGAAGTCGACGAGGTCGAAGAGCCGTAGGTCAGTCGCCGTCGGCAGGTTCGCTGGCGGGCGCGGCTCGAACCGGCACCAGGCCGATCAGCAGGGCCAGTAGAAGCGCGCCGTAGCTCAGCGACCCAACGGCAGCCAGAACGTTGGTAAGGGCAAGGTCGTCGGATCGCAGCCAGGCCACCGAGGTCATCAGCCAATCCGTCAGCCCGAGAATCGGGTAGTCCCGTCGACCACTTCGTGTCCCACTCGATGAATTGTCGGGTTCGGCGGGCTCCACCGCTCATCCGTTGACAGTCACCGACGTCTGGGCAGCCCGAAAGGTTCGCGCCGTCTGCCCCGAAGTCGGTACTCGTCGATCGGCCCGTCTGTCACAATTGGGGCATGGTCGGGCCCGCCGCCACCAACCCCGAGCCAGGGCTCGCCAGCGTTCCGTCGCTGCCCGCTTTCGAACACCTTGCCCCACCCCCCTCCGCCGCCGAGCTGGTTGCCGCCATCGAGGCCTGGACCAAGCCCGGCGAAGTCGTACTGGACCTCAACGGCCGTGGCGGCTGGGTGGCGCGGGCCGCGATCGCCGAGCAACGCCGCGCGGCCGATCTCGAGACGTGGCCGCTGACCCGGCTGTTGGCCGACGTGGTGCTCCGGCCGCCCGGCATCCGCCAGATCGACGCCGCGGCCGCGGCCATCGCCGGCGCCAAGTTCGCCGGCTCGACGGTCAGGCGCACCATCGACGCCCTGTACGCCAGCACGTGCCCGCGCTGTGGCCGGCCGGTGATCCTCGAGTCCATGGTCTGGCATCCGGTGGCCACCCCGGCGAAGCTGGACGGCGCCCCTGCGCCCAAGAGCCGCGCTCGATCCAAGGGCAAGTCCGCCGCCGTCTCCACCAACCTGGGCGCACTACCGGAGCTGTCATTCGGCCCGGACGAGTCGCTCCGGGCTCTCGCCCGAGAGTATCGATGCGCCCAATGCCACGAACAGTTCGGCGGGGCTGAGCTGAGGGCCGCGGATCCGACACACGGCGACGTGCGGTTGGCCGAAGCGGTTCCGGCCAGCGGCGACGTCCGCGAAGCCATGCGCCGGCGCTTCCCGGCGCCGCGACCGACCCACCCGCTGGTGGACCAGCTGATCGACCTCCATACGCCCCGGCAGCTGCTCGGGCTGAACGCCATCCTGACGCGCATCGACGCCGAGGAGCGCGCCGGGGCGCTCACGGCGACATTGCGCCTGGCGTTGCTCCACGCCGTGATCCTGGCCAGCCGCCTCAATGTGTCCCACGGCAAGCCCGCCCCGCTGCGCATCTCGAACGGCGTTCTCAAGGTGCCCACCGCCCGTGAGTGGCGCGAGTTGAACCCGTGGCTCGCCTTCGAGGGCGGGCTGAAGCTCGTCAAGGCGTTCGTCCAGCGTGTCGAGAGTGGGACGCCTCGCGCCGCGGTGGCCCGCCTGGGCGTGGACCTGGCCGCGCTCGAGGGAAGCACGTCTAACGTCACTGTGGGGGAGTCGACACCGGCTTCGCTGCGCCGCCTGGGGCTCCACGGCGAGCGGATGTCACATTCCGGATCGACGTCGCGGGTCCGCCTCGTGCTGGGGCAGGCGCCGCTGGGCTGGACTCCGGAACGGATGGCGGCCTCGTACCACGGCACCGGCTGGATCTTCGGGGCCGCGGCCGTCTCGATGCTGCCGTACGACTCGCTGTTCCGGCCGGCCACGAAGTTGACCCAGATCGAAGAGGCAACGGATCTCGCTCGCTCCATGGGTCGGATGCTGGCCATCGCCACGCCCGCCCTGGCCCAGACCGGCCGGGCCGTGGTGCTCCTGGACGACGCCGAGCCGGCGACCCTCGTCGCGGCCGCGCTCGGTGGAGCCGCCGCGGGCTGCCGCCTCGTCGATGCTCGGCTCCACCGCGGCGGCGAGGGCAGCGCGGGGATCGTCGTGTATGTGCCTCCGACCGGCGTCATGGCGCCCGGTCCGCGGACCCGGGCCAACCGGCCGCTGCCACCGGTCGCCGGAGGGGCGGGCGACCCGGGCACCATCCGCAGTCGAGGCGTGTTCGCCGCGCCCGAGAAGCTGGACGACGGCCCCTTCCGGGCGTCCGCGGCCGCGGCTACGGTCACCGAAACAGCCGTCGAGCTGCTCAAGGCTCGCGGCGAGCCGGCCTCGTTCGAACAGCTGCTCGGCGACCTGCTCATTGGGCTCGATCGATCCGGCCAACTCGCGAGACTGGCCAGGACGCTTCGGCCCGCGCGGGCGGACGATGGCTGGGCGGCCTGGGTCGAGACCGAGGGCGTCGGGCCCGGTGCCTGGGCCGGGACTCCGGCCGCCGCGGGGGCTTCGGCCGCAGGTCCGTCGGTCGGTGACGACGGCGACGGCCGGGCTGGCCGTGAGCCCAATCTGGGCCCCGTGGCTCAGCTGATCGACGTGATTCGCGCCGAGCTCGACCGAGCGAACAACCGCCGGCTCCGCCAGATCGAGCCCGGGGAGTACTGGCTGGCCTCCGAGGAGGACCGCAGCGTCGCCGCGCCGCCGCTCGCCGATCGAGTGGAGTGGGCCGTCTTCTCGCTGCTCTCGTCGGCCGGACATCTCACCGAGCGGGCCGCGTTTGACCGAACCGCGGCGCTGTTCAAGGATCAGGATGTGCCCGACGGAGCGCTGATCGAGGCCTGCCTGGCGAGCTATGTCGCCCCTACCAGCACGCCCGAGGCTCTCTTTGGTTTCGAGCAGCTCGAGACTCGAACCGCCGAGCACGACAGGGTCGTGGCCATGCTCGCAGACGTCGGCCATCGGCTCGGCATGAAGGTCTGGATCGGCAAGCGCCAGCAGACCCGCCGCGTCGACGGCCGGCCGCTGACTGCCTGGCTCGACCAGGAGGAGCGCGAGATCCACCTGCCGCTGATCACCTGGGCCCCGGAGGGCGAGCTCGATCGAGTCGATTGCGCCTGGTATGTCCGGCGCCGGGCGAGCTTCCTGTTCGAGGTCGAGTGGACGGCCATGCTGGGCGAGCCGGTGCTGGTCCACCACGCTCGCTATGCGATCGACGACAAGGTCGTCCGCTTCCTGGTCATCCCGCCGGAGAGGGCGGACCTGGTCAAGGTGAAGCTCGCCCGTTCCTCCCTGCTGCGCAAGGCGATCGAGGAACGGAACTGGCACTTCATCAAGTGGAACCACCTGGCCGAGTTCGCGGCGCGCCCGGAAGCGACGCTGGCCGACCTGGAGCCGTACCTGGGTCTTGACGCGGCAGCAGACACGTTCGGCGAGCAGCTCCCGTTGTTCGGGGCCTGATCGTGGGCCCGCGGCATCGGCTGGCTGGCCGGCGATCGCGGTAACCTGGAGGCAACAGCCACCGCCGGACGGCGCCACGTCCGGCCGCTGGCGATTTCGCTGGAGGATCCGGTGGTCGAACTCGGGGACGCAGCCGACGCGGTGAACGCGCTGTCGGATCGATTCTGGGAGGGGATCCTGGATCTCTCGCCGGTCACGGCCACCGTGCTCGGCTATGAGAAGGGCATGGATCGGCTCGACGACCCGGGACCCGAGGGCCGGGCGCGGGCGCGAACTCTCTACCGCGAGACGCTCGCCGGAGCCGACGCCATCGAGGCCGAGGCTGCCGCTACCGCCGGCCTGCCCACGGAGGAGCGGATCACGCTCGACATCCTGCGGGTCATTTGCAACGTCGAGCTCGAACAACAGGACCAGCGTTTCGATCGACTCAAGGTCGTCGACCAGATGGATGGCCCGCAGACCATGCTGCCGCTGCTGGCTGCCTTCCAGCCGACCGAGGCGCCCGACCAGTTCGAAGCCTTCATGGCCCGCCTGGCCGACTATCCCCGTTTCATGGCTGCCAACGCGGAGCTTGTTCGCGAAGGCCTGGCGGGCGGTCTCACGGCGGCTCGAATCGTGACCGAACGGGTCATCAGCCAGATGTCGCGGCTGCTGGCCATTCCGGACGAGCAGTCGCCGATTGTCGAAGTGCTCAAGCTGCCCAAGCCTTCCGATCGCGAGCGCGTCGTCGAGGCCATCGGCAAGTACGTCCGCCCGGCCGACCGCCTCTTCCTGGAGGCGTTCCTGGGCAAGTACCGCGAGGCCTCGCGCGACGAGCCGGGGCTGTGCTCCGCGCCGGACGGGGATCGCCTGTACCGGACCCAGATCCGGGCCTGGACGTCGCTCGACATCGACGCCGACGAGTTGCATCGCATCGGGCTGGAAGAGTTGGCGACCATCGAGGAGGAGCGGCGGGTCATTGCCCGCGACCTCGGGTTTGGCGACGACACGACGGCAGCCCGAGCGGCGCTGCGGAGCGACCCCGCGGCCATCCCGGCCTCGATCGACGAGCTGGTGAATCGCGCCCGCGGCCAGATCGAGCGCGCCCTCGCCGCTGCCCCGGACTACTTCGGCAGGCTGCCCCATGCCGGCTGCGAGGTGCGCCCGGTGGAGCCATATAAGGAAGCCGACGCCCCGGCCGCCTACTACTACCCGCCGACGGTCGATGGCAGCCGGCCCGGTGTCTACTATGTGAACACCTACGACCTGCCGAGCCGCAGCTATGTCGGCCTGGCCAGCATGAGCTTCCACGAGGCCGTTCCGGGCCACCACTTCCAGATCGCCCTCCAGACCGAACACCCGAGCCTCAACGCGTTCCGGCGGATGGGCTCGCGCATGGCGGGCATGGCTTATGTCGAAGGCTGGGGCCTCTACTCGGAGCGCCTGGCCGACGAGATGGGTCTGTTCCTCAACCAGTCGGAACGGTTCGGGATGCTGGACGGCCAGTCGCACCGCGCTGCGCGGCTCGTCGTCGACACGGGCATCCACGCCTTCCACTGGACCCGCCGGCAGGGAGTGGCGCAGCTCCTCGAGGCCGGCCTATCCGACACCGACGCCGCGATCGAGACCGACCGCTACATCACCTGGCCCGCCCAGGCCCTGACCTACAAGACGGGCCAGCGCGAAATCGAGCGGCTGCGGCGCGAAGTATCCGCGGCCTTGGGCCCGTCCTTCGACCTGCGAGCCTTCCACGACGCGGTCCTCGGCCACGGCACCCTGCCCCTCGCGACACTCGCCAAAGAACTCCCGACCTGGCTCGGAGTGAAGGGCTGACCGCTGACCCCATAGCAGCGACGCCGCACACGCGACGCGTAGAGAGGCGACTCTGACGCAGCGCCAACTCCGTTGGCGTCGCTAAGCGTCGCCGACCGAAGCGCCGCGCGGGTGGCGTCGCGTCTACTCGCCTCTAGCGTTTGCCGGCCTGTGTCCGAAGCAGCTTGGCCAGGGCGGCGTGGCCGTTCTCTTCCGCGAGATCGACGGCCGTCTTGCCATCGTCGTTGGCCCGCGTCGGGTCGGCCCCGCGCAGGACCAGCATGTCGACGATCGCCTCGTCGCCGTTGCGGGCGGCGACGTGCAGGGGCGTCCAGCCGCCGTGCCGGACCGCGTTGGACGACGCACCCAGGGCCAGCAGAAGGCTGGCCGTGTCGCGATGCTTCGCCGCCACTGCGCAGTGGAGTGGCGTGACCCGTGACTCGTTGAGGGCGACGGCATTGGGGTCTGCGCCGCGCCCCAGGAGCAGCCGCGCCACTTCCATCTGCCCGTAGTAGGCCGCCAGGTGCAGGGCCGTGTAGCCGTCGGGCCCCCGATCGTCGACCGAGGCGCGATCGCTCGACAGCAGAGTCCGAACGACCTCGACATTGCCGACCGCGGCGGCGTCGAATACATCCAGGCCGTCGGGCGTGCGGACGGCATAAGCGGCGAGGCGTGCCGCCATCTTGGCGTGGCCGGCGTAAGCAGCCGACAGGACCGGCGAGAAGCCGCCGGCGTCACGGGCATGCAGCAACGCGGCATCGGAGCTGACCGCCGTATCGACGGCCGTGTCGTTGCCGTTGCGGATCGCCTCGAAGAACGCGACGACGATCGGCCCCAGGTCGGTCATGCTCCCTCCAAGTCAGGCTCGAGGCGGCGAACTGGCCGCTGTCCGTCCGGCAATCTCGCGGAGCGCCTGGGCCAGGCGCTCGATCTCTGCGGGCTCGTTGTAGTGGACCAAACCGACTCGAACCAGCCCGCCCGATTCCGCCAGTCCGAGGGCTCGAATCAGCTCGTAGGCATAGTAGTCGCCATCCCAGACAGCGATACCGTGTTTGCCCAGCTCGGCTGCGATCTCGTGCGGGGTCAAGCCGGCCATGGTGAAGGCGAACGTCGGCACGCGCTCGTCGAGGCGGGCCGGGTCGACGATGCCGCGCAGGACCAGCCCTGGGACGTCCCCGAGGGCCGTCAGCGCGTCCCTGGCGAGTCCGAGCTCTGTGGCGCGGACGGCCCGCATTGCTGCCACCAGCGTCGCCCGCCGAGTCGCCGACTCATCAGCGCCCCCGAACTCGCGACCCAGCCACGACAGGTAGTCGAACGTCCCGAGCAGGCCCGCGATCGCCTCGCCCGGGAGCGTTCCGGTCTCCCACTTACCCGGCGGTTCCGAAGGGGCGGGGCGCACCTTGTAGGCAGCGAGTTGCTCGAGGCGCTCGCGCTTGCCGTAGAGCAAGCCCAGATGAGGCCCGAAGAACTTGTAGGGCGAGCAGACCAGGAAGTCCGTGTCGAGCGCGGCGACGTCGATCGGCAGGTGAGGCGCCGCATGGACGGCGTCGACGTACGTCCACGCCCCGGCCGCATGGGCCATCTCCACGATGTGGGGAATCGGGTTGATCGTCCCGACCGCGTTGGAAGCCAGGCCAACTGCCACCAGTCGAGTCCGCGGGCCGACTGACCGTTCGAGGTCATCGAGGTCGAGAGTGCAGTCGGCCGCTCGGACCCCGACCCAGCGCACCGTGACGCCGCGCTCCTCTTCGAGAGCCAGCCACGGTGCCACGTTCGCGTCATGGTCCAGGCGGGTCACAACGACCTCGTCACCCGCTCTGAGCGTTCGGCCGAGGGCGCGGCTGACCGCGAAGGTCAGGGTCGTCATGTTCTGACCGAAGGCAACCTCGTCCGGTCCGGAAGCCCCAAGGAAGTCGGCCGCCGCGGCGTGGGCCTCGGCCAGGATCGCGTCGCTCTCCTCGCTGGTGGCGAATGCCCCCTCATGGTTCGCGTTCGAGCGCTCGAGGTAGTCGGTCATGGCCGCTATCGTCCGGCGAGGGACCTGCGTACCACCGGGGCCGTCGAGGTAGCTGTATGTCTCGCCGCCGTGCCGCCGGGACAGAGCCGGGAACTCCGCGCGAACGGTCGACAGGGCCTCTCCGGACGAGATGCCGGCTGCGGCGCCCCGATCCGCGAGGGGTTGGGTGCGGGGTTGCGCGTTGCTATCGCTGCTCACTGAGACTCCATAGAGAAGTGCCCGTCGAGTCGGTGCGACGGATAGTACGCCGCCCCAGCGGGTTCCGGCCGGCCTCGGAGCGAGTAGACGGTTTGGGTAGGGGGGTAGTCGACCCTGTGAGCAGATTGAAGCGTCTTGGGCATTGATGAGTAGGGCCCTTGACTACTCGTCACCGTACCGTTCGTGTCGCCGAATTGACACACATTGAGCGCGCAGAAGGCTCCCGACGGTCTTGACTAATCCGTAGTAAATATGTAAACATTCGTATCACGAGTTCCGCCTCACGAGACGAGAAGAGCCAAAGGTCCTGAAATAGGACCAACCCGGCTGGGTAGGTCGCCGAGGCCGAACAAGTCAACGGTGCAGTAGTCGCAACAGGTCAGAAAGGGTCGTTCCGGCTCGGGCGCGGAGCGATACGCAGGCCAGGCTGCCTCCGGGGAACCGGCCGGCTTTGCGTGCGGAGGACGCCCGCTTAGGAGAAAACGATGCTCGACGGGAATGCGGTTCGGTCAGTCGACCGCGCTGCGTCACTCCTGATTGCTCTGGGGGAAACGCAAGGAGAGGCAGGGGTTACCGAGCTCGCACGCCGCCTTGGACTTCACAAGTCGACGGCATCTCGGCTACTTGCCACTCTCCAGAAGCGCGGCTTGGTGGAGCAGGACGACGACTCGGGCAAGTACAGGCTTGGGCTAGCGGTCGTGCGACTCGGTGGTCACGCCGAGAAATCGTTGGACCTCCGATCCATCGCCATGTCCGAACTCGAATCGCTTGCCCGCTCGATCCGCGAGACCACCACCCTCGAAACCCTCGAAGGTGACAGCGTCCTGACGATCGCATATTCCGATGCCTCCGGCATGGGCCGCGATCGAACCGGTCGCAACTCTCCCCTGCACGCGACGGCCCCGGGCAAGGTCCTGCTGGCCAGCCTGCCGGAGCGCGAAGTCATCCGCCTCTCGAAGATCGGCTTCACGCCCTACACATCGCACACGATCGTCCGCGTGGACCTGCTGCTCGAGGAGCTGGCTCGCGTCCGCAAGCGTGGCTTTGCCACCGCCTTCGGCGAGCACGAGCCCGCCGTGAACGCCATTGCCGTGCCGGTCTTCGACCAGCGCGCCTCGGTCGTGGCCGGCCTCGAGATCCGCGCGTCGGGCAACAGAATCACGCCGAGCCGCGTTCCTGAGCTCGTCGATCGCGCCCGCGAAGCGGCAGCCGTAATCACCGATCGGATCGGCGGCGTCGTAGCCTCCATCTGAGCCTCGCGCCCCGCCTGGCGGGCTCAACCACACAGTCGACCTCAGCAGCCCCTCGGTCCCCCCTCCCGAGGGGCTGCTCTCTTTCTCCCGAGGTCGCGCCGCCCGCGCTACCCTATCGACGTGGATCCCTTCGACCTGCAAGTGCCGTGGAGCAGCCAGCCCCTGCATCTTGGCGCCGCGCTCCGCGTCGCAGCGGAGGTCGTGGCGATACTGGTCGTCGCTGCGATCGTCATCCGCGTGGCCCACGTCTTTGTCCGTGGCATCGCTCGCGCGCTGCTCAACCGCGAGAGCCAGGAGGGCACGGCTCAGGAGCTCAGCGCCCTCGAACTCAAGAAGCGTCAGGACACCATCGAGGCCCTCGCGGTCAACGTCATTCGCTTCTTCGTCGTCGTGATCGCCAGCCTCATGATCCTGGAGGCCGCCTTCGCACTGGACATCGGTCCTGCCCTCGCGGGTCTGGGTATCGCCGGGATCGCGATCGGCCTTGGGACGCAGCACCTTGTCCGCGACTATCTCAACGGCGCCCTGATCCTGATCGAGAACCAGTACGGCAAGGGGGACGTGGTCCGCATCGCCGGGGTGTCCGGCACGGTCGAGGATTTCACGCTGCGCCGGACGACGCTTCGTGACCAGGATGGGACCGTGCACACCGTGCCCAACGGCGAGATCACCGTCGCCTCGAACCTGACCCGTGTCTTTGGCCGCGTGAACCAGGACGTCAAGGTCGTCTACGGCACCGACATCGAGAAGGCCACGGCCGTCGTCAACGGGGTGGGGCAGGAACTCGCCGCCGATCCCGAATGGGGCCCGCGCATCCTGGAGGCGCCGCGCGTGGAGCGAGTCTCGGCCCTCGGCGAACTGGGCATCACGCTCAAAATCCTGGGCACGGTCCGCGCCTCGGAGCAGTGGGCCGTAGGCGGCGAGCTACGCAAGCGTCTGCTGACGGCGTTCCAGGAGAACGGCATCGACATCCCGCACTCGTAGGCTGGGCCGCAGGCGGCCCGGCTGCCGCCACGACTCCCGATCGCCGGACCGGCGAGCCGAGATCGAGGCGCCGCCCGAGCACCCGCAGCGAGCGCACCTAAGGTGCGTGAGCGAGGAGCGGAGAAGGCAACGTGCCAGCTTTGCTGGCCCACGAGATCGGCCGCCCGTCCGGCGATCGGATTAGGAGGCGCGCATCGAGGGGTTCGTGTTCCTGCCGCCGCTGAAGATCCCCATGAAGCCCTGACCCGACTTGGCCGCGCCCGACTCGCGCGTCGCCATCAGCCGATCGCACAGGGTCTCGATGTCCTCGATGACCTTCTCCTTGGGAAAGCGCTCGACAGCCGAGCGACCCTCGTTCGCGGCCCGGACGAAGAGCATGCCAGCCGACCTGACCTCGGCCAGGGCCGGCATGCCGACGGTCCGTTCCATGTCCGCGACCGAGACGCCGCTGTTGGCACGGTTCACGACCATTGCCAGGCGTTCGCGGATCTCGAGCTCGACGGCCACTTCGCGGAACTGGACGGCCGCTCGAATGGCGGGCACGTCCGGCGTGACCGGGACGATGATCTTGTCGGCGCGCTCGAAGATGACCTGGTTGAGCGGCCCGTAGTCCGGGTGCATGTCGACGATGACCCAGTCGTAGACGCGGCAGGCCGTGGTGATGGCTTCCGCGACGCGCTTCGGCTCGAGGATCTCGGTGTGGAGAGGGGACTCGGCCATGACCAGGACCGAGACGCCGTTCTGATGCATCGCCGCGATCTCGGCGAACGACTCGGCCATGCCCGTGTTGAGGTCCTCGGTCCAGGCATCCGCGACGGTTCGGGTGTTCTCCATGCCGAGCGACGACGCCACGTGACCGGTGACGGTGTCGCAGTCCACCAGCAGGACCCGCTGGCCCTTCCTGACCTGGAGCATGGCGGCCACGTTGACGGCGATCGTCGTCTTGCCAACGCCGCCCTTGGGATTGAAGACGATGACGATCTGACCGCGCGGGCCCTCAGCGGCGGGGGCGTAGATGTCCTCGGCCGGCTCCGACGGCCCGGACTGGATGATGCCGCTCGACGAGCTGTCGCCGATCGGAATCTCGGCCCGGATGAGCATCGCCTCGACCCGCCACCTGAGAGACTCGGCCGAGTAGGGGCGGGTGAAGTACTCGTCGTTGACGCGGGCCTTGCCCGCCAGACCCATGCGATCGAGAGCTCGGGCCGCCACGACCATCAGGGCCGGGATGTTTCGGCCCTGATCGTGGAGCAGCGAATACATCTCGAGCGTCCGGTCGAAGTCGTTCTCGCCGTCGAGAATCGCGACGCCGATGTCCCGTCGCAGATTCAGCAGCTTCTCGAGCTCGTCGGCGGTCCTGACCTCGATCGGCTCATAGCCAGCCTCGATGATCTGCGAGCTGACCGCGGCATACTCCGCCGGCGGTAGAGCGATTGCGACTGCAGACCGAGGCACGTGACGGTTTCTCCCTGGGGCCTAGAGCGTTCGGTGAAGTCTAGCCCTCCGCCTCGGGGTCGTGTGCGGAAACATTGAGCACGCCTTCGCGCTCGCTCACGACCCGGGCCTGGAAGGCAGGCAGTGTGGGAATGAGGGAGCTAAGCGACGTTTCCGAGCCGTGGCCGACTGTGAAGATGAACTCACCGTCGGGACCGGACGACACGCCGACGTTCTTGACACCGGGCAGACGGCCGAGCTGGCGCTTGAACGTGGCAATGCTGGCGACGCTGACGAGGCCAACGACGACGACCTGAGTCGACTCGACCGGGGCCGGCTTGGCCGCCGCGGCGCGGCTGGCCCTGGCGGACTCTTCTGCGGCTTCAGCCGCTCCAGAATCCCCGGCCGGCTGCGCGCCGTTGGATCCCTCTTCGGGGGCTCCGGACCGCATGATCTGTTCGCGGCGGGCCCTCAGGTCGGGCGCGATGCCGCCGCCCTCGCCGACGGTGAAGGACGGCGGGTCGGGCATCTGGGCGGCCATGCTGGCGAAGACCGTGGGGTCGGCTTCCTGGGCGAGCTGCTCGAAGAAGTTGGCGACTTCCTCTTCGAAACCGGAGACGCGCTTCTGAACTCGCTCGATCTCGAGTTCGATGGCGGAGTTGTACTCCTGAAGTTCCTGCTCGAGGAGCTCTCGGCGGCGGGCAATGCGCTGCTCGGTCTCGACCCGGATGCGCTCCATCTCGGCCTTGGACCAGTCGCGAATCGCGCTGACATCGGCCTCCGCGGCTTTGCGCAGGGAGGCGGCTTCGTCGTCCGTGCGCGCGTGGAGTTTCTCCGTATATGCCTTTGCGTCCGCCTGGCATTGCTCGATTGTCGCCTGCCGCGCCGTCTCGGCGGTCGAACGCATGGCCTGCGTGAGGTCCGCCAGGAATCGGTTCGGATGACGCGCGGCCGTCTCGTTCACGCTCATCTCCCCGTGGTCTCTATCTCCGGGCCCCGGCCGGGCGCCGGTGTGATCCCGATCAACTTACTACCCCGTTGCGACTTGCAGGCTCGTCAGTCTAGACCTCGGGGCCGCGCACCATTATCACGGGTCCGAGGGCAAGCTACGAGAGTCTGTTGTCTCTGGAATCATGGGCCGGGTGTTGCAGGCGGGCACCCCGCTGGAGGTACCAGGACTCACCGCCTTACGTACCGCCTTACGGCCGTCCGCAGGCACGCCATCTGGGCCCCTTCACGAGGCTGCGCCGGCGATTCATGAGGTCGGGCTGGGTCCCGGGGGGCGGCCGACGCGGGCCTTCTCGGCCCAGGCCCCCAGTACTTTGTCCTTGTGCGGTCTGATGGGGCAGTGCCCATCCCGGTTCCCGGCCTCGTCGCAGTAGCCGAGGGGCACGCATTTGGGGGCCAGGAAGCTGCCCAGGAACGGGCTCGTCACGAAGACCTCGTGTCTTACCAGCTGGAACAGCCGCCGGATCTCCCACTGCGCCATCGTGCACAGACGCAGCCCGGACATGTGTATCAGCGCTCTGAGGTTGGCGGTCATGACCAGGTTTGTGCGGGTGGCATTGGGGAACACGAAGCGCGCGTCTTCGCCTGGGATGCCCGCCTCGACGAGCTCCGTGTAGAGCTCGAGTGCGCCCTCGACCTGGTCTTCGTAGCGCTCCAGAAGGGCCGGGTCGGCGTCCGCGATCGTGCCGGGCAGCATCGTGGAGGCGCCCTTCTTGTACGAGACGTAGCGCTGGCTCTGCTGATCGAAGGCGACGCCGGCCCGATGGCGTACCAGCTGGTGGCTGAGCGTTCGGCTCACGCCGGTGATCGCGAACGTGAAGACCACATGCTCGATCGTGCTGCCGTGGCCCGACTCGATGACGCGGCCGATCAGCTCGCGCTGCTTCTCTGGCGGGATCCGGCCGTCGACCGCCCGCTCGAAGATGTCGTCTGGCGCCAGCTCGGAATAGCACGTCCGGCAGGCCGTGTAGATGAGCGGCACGTAGTAACGCTCCACGATCTCCCTGTTGGGGAAGATCAGCGTCGCCCGCATCCCCAGGTCGCGGCGACGTGCGACGGCGGACTTGCCGCCATCGCTTGGGTTGAGCGGGATCGAAGGAGTGGAAGCGCCGGGCTGGCCCTGAGCGCCGGTGTCGGCCGTCACCGCGTCAGGATAGCCGCTCGGACGCGCTCGGGATCATGGTCGTCGGGCGGACGTCGCAGCACGAGACGCCGGCCGGTGAAAGGGCGATCGTGTCGTCCATCGACGGCTATCTCCTGCCCAGATAGTCATTGACGGCTACTAGATACTGAGTTAGCCTGTTTCGGATGACTGACCGTATGGGGCTGGTTCTATTCGGCGACGTGGTCGGATCGCGGCGCGACAGCGCCGGTTCGACGGCATGGTTGCGCGATCTGGTTGCCGAACTCGATACGGTCTACGGCAACGAGCGGCTGGCCCGCTTTGGGTTCACCCAGGGCGACGAGCTCCAGGGTCTGCTCGCACCGGCGGCGGATCCCTTCACGGCGGTGCTTCACACGGCCCTCGGATTGGGCGGCCGTCGAATGCGCTGGGTGGCGGTCCGAGGCGAGGCGGACGACGATCCGACCGGCGGCGCGGCTCCGGCCACGGAACGCACAGGACCGGCGTTCGTCGTGGCCCGCGAGGCGATCGACGAGGCCCGCACCGGCCACGAGCGACTCGTGGTCATCACCGGGCGGGCCGAAACCGACGCGCTGCTCGCCGAGCTGACGCCGGCTCTCGTCGACCTGCTCGACAGCCTTACCGAGCGTCAACGCCTGGTGGCCGGACTCGCCCTGATCGACGACCTGCGTCAGTCGGAGGTCGCGGAGCGACTCCACGTTCGACGGGCCACCATTTCGGTATCGTTCAGTCGGGCCCGAGTGAGGTCTCTGCAGCGGCTCGTGGCGGGCATCAGGCGTGTCTATGCGAGCAGTTGGGGAGATCTGCGGCCCGCGATCGACGGACCCGGCGAGTCCGGAGGACCCGGCGAGTCCGGAGGACCCGGCCATGAGACGGCAACTGCGTAAGGGGAGGACGGCGTGAAGGATCCGGTGCTGGTCCTGTTCTGGCTCTGGGCGGCCTACCTGGCCGGGCGGCTGGCCGTGGAGGCGGCGCTGCAGCTCCTGCGCGTCCGAGGGCTGCTGCCGGCGGGCGTGTCGCGGGCCGCGGCGGCACCGAGCCACGTGCCCGGCCATCCGATCGAGCGGCCAGCTCGACGACGCTGGACGCCGCTGCCGGCGGTTCTGTGGCTGGCGGGGGAAGCGGCGCTCGCCACGGTCGTGGTGGGCGTCCTGTGGCTGGTCCTGCGCGACGTGAGCCTCAACCTCGTGCCGGGCGGAGTCGCGGCCGCACCCGTCGACATACGCCGAGTGGCCCTGGCCGCGATCCTGGGCTGGTCGCTCCTCGTGATCAACGTTCCGGTCGCCTGGCGGCTCATCGATCGCCTGCTACCGGCCGATTCGAAGAAGGTGTCGGGCGGGGTCGACCCCGAAGAGATGGGCGCGACGATAGGTGTGCTGGAACGCGGCCTGGTTGTGGCCCTGCTGCCCGGCGGTGGGCCGGCGGCGGTCGGCTTCGTCGTCGCCGCCAAGACGCTGGCCCGGTTCAAGGAACTCAACAAGCGCCGCTTCGCCGAACGCTACCTGCTGGGCACCATGGCCAGCGTTACGGTCGCGCTGGTGAGCGCCCTCGTCGCCGGCTGGATCTGGTCGCAGCCGCTCTAGCCCATCCGTGGGCAGCGCCGCGCCCGGCCACCGTCACGCCCTCGGCGGGCCGGGACGGTAGCGTGTAGGCTGGCCGGGCCGGTCGGCTGGCTCGCCGGATCGGATCGTCGTTGGAGGCCCGGCCTTGTCGGGCGAGAGGAGGAGTTGGAGATGTCCGACGCCCGCAAGCCCGTGACCGTCCAGTACTTCTACAAGATCCGCTGGGGCTTCGAGAAGGAGTTCATCGAACTATTCGACCGTAACCACTGGCCGCTGCTTCGGGCCGGCCTGGAGTCCGGGCGCTACCTGGACGTGCGAGCCTATACGCCGCGTTTCCACGGCGACGGCCGACAAGATTGGAACTTTGAGGTGACGATCACCTACCGCGACTGGACCTCGATGGAGGAACACACCGACCCGGCTGTCGTGCGGCGCCTCTACCCCGACGCCGAGAAGCTGGCGCGTGAGGAGCAGCACCGCTTCGAACTTCTGGACGCCCACTGGGACGCGCCCCTCGAGGAGCACGCGCTGCCGCGATAAGGCTTGTTGCCAGGCAGGGCGACGGGCGGTCCGAGCGCAGCGGGTCGGCCTGGGTGCTCCCAAAGGTTCGGCCCCGCCCTTTCGGCCCCGCCCTATATAGACCAACTTGCCCCAGGTGGGAGTTGGTAAACCACAGCCGCCCAGATGGCCGGCCGAGTCACCCGCTTCTGCCCTTCGCCACCTGGTTTCGAGCGTGATGCGGCGGCGGCGTCGAGCCTCGGGCTCCGTGACGAGCCGATCCACTTGCCCAACTTTCACGGGAGGCAAGTTGGTCTAGATCTGACGCGACGGCCGCGACGGCCGCGCAGCTCAGCCGGGTTGGGTCGCCGGCTCAGCCCGGCTGGGTCGATCCTTCGAGTGAGTCGATCGTCTGGCGCAGCACTTCGGCCGACTTGCGGACGCCTCGGGCCTCGTGCGGGCTGAGGTCCAGGCGCAGCACCCGTTCGATGCCGCGGCGGCTGATCACCGTCGGCAGGCTGAGGCAGACGTTGTCGATGCCGTAGTAATCGCTGACCAGGCTCGATATCGAGAGGACCGTGTTCTGGTCGCGCAGGATTGCCTCGGCGATGCGCATCAGGCCGGCGGCAACGGCGTAGTAGGTGGCGCCCTTGCGGCTGATGATCTCGTAGGCGGCGTCGCGGGTCTGGTCGAAGATCCGCTCCATCGTCTCGGGACTGAGCGGTATACCGTTCTCCGCACAGAACGACGGCAGGCGCATACCGGCCACGTTGGCGAGCGACCAGACCGGCACCTCGCTGTCGCCATGCTCGCCGATGATGTAGGCGTGGACACTGCGCGGGTCCACGCCAAGGTGCTCGCTGAGCATGTAGCGGAAGCGGGCCGTGTCGAGGATCGTGCCCGACCCGAAGACTCGCTGGGCGGGCAACCCTGCCAGGTTGAGCGTCACGTACGTCAGCACGTCGACGGGGTTTGTGGCGACGACGATGATCCCCTCAGGGTTGGCCTCGGCGATCTTCGGCACGATCTGGCCGAATATCGCCGCGTTGCGCCGGACCAGATCCAGTCGGGTTTCGCCAGGCCGCTGGCCTACGCCCGCCGCGATGACCGTTACAGTGGCGCCCTCGCAGTCTGAGTAGTTGCCCGCGCAGATCTTCGTAGGGTGCGCGAACGGCACGGCGTGGTTGAGATCCATCGCCTCGCCCTCCGCCCGCTCGCGATTGGCGTCGATTAGCACGATCTCCGACGCGATGCCCGACAGCAGCAGGGTGTAAGCGAACGTCGAGCCCACCATGCCCACGCCGACGATGGCGACCTTTGTCGGCCGGCCCGTGTGGAAGTCGGGCTCGCGCGCCATCGACGGTTCGCCTGTGGGGCGGCGCCGGTGGCCGGGGAGGCGGGTTGGCGCAGCGGTTATCGCAGAGGGCGCTGCGGGCCGGCCCTCGCTTGGATCGACGGTGTCGCTCATGGTGACATCGTGACACGCCCGGCCCGGCGAGGCGAACCAAGTTTCGACGCCGCTCGCGCGGCGCGACTGCCGACCCTGCGGCTAAGGCTGATACAACTCGGCTGAGGCGAGTATCTCCCCCGTGGTGACGTTGGTTTCGCCTCCGACGATCAGCACGCGACCGTCGCGGAGCGACGTCGCGGTGTGCCAGGATCGCGCTACCGTCATCGAGCCGGCCGAGCTGAACTCTGCAGTGACGGGGTCATACAACTCGGCCGTCGCGGTATCCCCGGCGTCCTGTGAGTTTCCGCCCGCCAATAGGACCCGGCCGTCGGGGAGCAGCGCCGCGGTGCAGTAGACACGATCGAGAGCCATCGGACCGGACCACCACGAGGAACCACTCCTCGGGTCGTACAGCACGGTCGAGGTCAGAGCCGCCGCACCGTTGTAGTCGCCCGCCGGCGGCATGCGGCCACCGGCCAGCAGCACGCGGCCGTTTAGCAGCATCGTCGCCGTGTGGAAGCTACGCCCGGCGACCGCCGAGCCAGCCGAGCTGAAGGAGCCGGTCCTCGGGTCGTAGAGGTCGGCCCCAGTTCCTCCTTCCACAAAGACCCGGCCATCGGGCAGCAGGGTCGCGGTGTCGCCGGCGCGGTCAGTCGTCATGGGGCCGGTCAGGCTGAACTTGCCGGTCGTCGGGTCATACAGCTCGGCCGAGTCAAGGCTCGCATAGCCGTAGAAGCCTCCGGCGATCAGGACGCGGCCGTCTTCCAGCAGCGTGGCCGTGTCCCCGACGCGGGCAGTCGTCATGGGGCCGGTTGGGCTGAACCTGCCGGTCGCCGGGTCGTAGAGCTCAGCCGAGGCCAGGGCCGCGGCTGAGCTCTGGGGCAGTGATGATGTCGTGGGCCCGCCCATGCCCCCGACGATCAGAACGCGTCCATCGCACAGCAAAGTGGCGGTGGCCTGATCGCGAGCGGTCGTCATGGAGCCTGTGGGCGTGAACGTGCCAACGGCTTTGGAAGCAGGCGCGCGCGTCTCACTGGCAGCGGCACGGCTCGTCGCGGTCGGGCTCGCGCACGTGGCGGGCCCCGAGTTGGCCGTTCCGCTGGGGCGATTCGCGACGAGGAGAAGCAGACTCGCGGCGATGACGAACGTGGCTGCCAGGCCCATGAGGGACAGCTCGGTTCTCCCGAACCGGAAAACGGCCGGCCGAACGAGCGGCTCCCGCAGCCTGTCGACCCCGACCGCCTCGCGAAGTCTCCAGGATGGCTCGGGCGTCGCGACTCGACGGAAGAATTCGCTCAACTCTTGCTCGACGTTGCGATCGCTCATCGCTGCACCTCGGCATCATCGTGTTCGAGCCGCTCGCGAATGGCGGTCAGCCCGTAGTGGAGCCGCGATTTGACCGTGCCCAGCGGCCAATCGAGACGCTCGGCGATCTGCTCGAGGCTCAAGTCGCGCCAGTAGCGCAGCACGACGACCGTGCGCTGGTCGCCGTTCAGCGAGAGCAACGCCCGCCCGATCGAATCACGCGCCAGCAGCGCCCCAAAGGCGTCCCGCGAGTCTGCCGCCCCCTCGTCGGGCTCCGCGACCTCGCGGCGTAGATGCTTGCGGCGTAGGCGCTCCCGGCAAGTGTTGACGAGGATTCGGTCGATCCAAGCATCGAACGACTCGAACTTTCGGAGCGATCGGCGCGCCTTCCAGGCCCGCAACATCGCCTCCTGGGTCGCATCCTCGGCTTCGTCCGCGTCGCCCAGGATGTAGCAGGCAAGGCCAAGGGCGCGGCCGAGATAGGCGTCGCTGCGCCGGCCGAACGCTTCGTCCTCGGCGATTAGGCCCGGACTCACCGAGACCAACGTCTCCTTACCGGCGGTCACCTACATATCCCTCTCTCGGCGCCCGGATAGCGGCCGAGCAACTAGACGTCACTAAAGATGACGGAGACTCCGGAAAGGTTCTGGCCGCCTTGGCAGCCGGCCAGGCGCGCTACAGCTAGCCCTTGGTCTCTTGCATTCTCGGCAGACCGCCTCGTCGCGGATCTGGGGCCGGCGGCCGATCAGGACCGCGGTCGGCATCTCCAGCAGCTGACCCGGATCGATCGGGCAGCCGCGCAGCTCCGCGTCGACCTTGACGTGTTCGGCGATGGGCGTGGCGGTGGCCAGGGTGGCGGGCGGGAGAAACGGTAGAGGAGCCGTCGGCCGAGTCCTGGCCCTTCGTCGCCGGTGCGGAAGCGCTATCGCTCCGATACTCGTTCCTCGTCCGCCGCTGACTGACTTCAAGTGGACGACGGGGATCGAACCCGCGACCTCCGACTTGGGAAGCCGCCGCTATCAGCGGGGTCGTCGTTGCGCGGGCGTTGGTGGGAAGCCACTTGCATGACTCCCCACCACTCGTTGCTGCGGATTAGGGGCCGACCGTCACGGTGACGGGGTTGCCAAGTTGGCCACTGCTATACGTTGGATGGATCATCAGGATGTCTCCGGGGAGGAGCGCCGTCGGGGTCAGATTCGCGGTGCCATGCAAGCTGCCGCCGCCGAAACCGGAGTCCGTGACACAGGTACCGATGCCGAGAGGGTTGCCGTTGGCCGGGTTCTGGGTATCTATTTCGAAGGTCGCTGGGCCGCCCATGTAGTTCCCCATCGCGCAGTAGACGTGCCTTGCTGTGAAGCTCCCGCCACTAACCATGTCTGGGTAGTAACACTGGTCGGTTCCGGTACAGTCACCAGCTACGCCGTTGGTTATCACGCCGGACCACGACACGAAGTCGGGGCCGGTGGCTCCGGTTGCACCAGTAGGGCCGGTCAGACCAGTGTCACCCTTGGCGCCCGTCGGGCCGCTGGGGCCGGTGGCACCCGTGGCACCCGTGGCACCGGCGACACCCTGCGGGCCAGTCGGTCCAGCGGGACCGGTGGCACCCGTGGCACCGGCGACGCCCTGCGGGCCAGTCGGTCCAGCGGGACCGGTGGCTCCGTTGGCACCAGCGGCACCCTGCGGGCCAGCGGCACCAGCGGCACCGGCGGGACCCTGCGGGCCAGCGGCACCAGCTGCACCGGCGGCACCATCGGCACCGGCGGGTCCAGCGGGACCGGTGGCACCCGTGGCTCCACCCGAGCCGGCCATGAAGTAGCCGGTGATGTCGAGGATTACTTGTGTGGTGGCTCCCGCTCCGGCGCCGTAGGTCAGGCTGACCGTTCCGTCGGGACCGAGCTGCGCGGTCACCGCGTTGGCGATGGTCTGGCCGGCAGAGAAGTTAAGGGTCGACGTGGA
>PLNK01000111.1 GCA_003142755.1 Chloroflexota bacterium
GCCGCCCGCTACTCCCGCCCGCGACTATCTGGACCAGTTTGCCCGAGGCGGGAATTGGGCTCGATCAGGGGGATCGGGTTGGGTCTGCGAACCGGCATGGCTGCTCGACGGGCCCGAGTCCGAGCGTGGGTCGACCGGTTTCTGCGTGTTGGACCGCCTTACCACCCGCCGCGGAGCCGCGAACCGTTGATCAACTCCCGCTCCAGGCAAGTTGGTCCAGAAGGCGATGCCCGAGGCTGGGCCGCGCTCCGGATGGCTGAACAGCGGCGCCAGGGCTCGACCATCCCGAGGCAGCCCCGACCCCAGGATGGTCCGATGGTCGGAGACTCGACGGCGATTGGTGCGCGAGTCGCCGACGATCAGCCAGACGCCGATTGATCGAGCCGTCCAGCCCCGTTCTGATGCGATCCGTGCCGCCAGACGTCGTTTTCGATCCAGGGTCCCGATGAGCTCGTTCACGTCCACAATCGCGGTCTTGAGCTCGATGACGACGAGTGTGCGGGCGGCCTCGTGCCAGGCGAGGAGGTCCACAACTCCCCGCTCCCCGTAGATGGCGAACGAGACCTCGGCCACGACGACCCAGCCGGGCTGATACGCGATCCAGGCCGCGACGCGTTCACCCAGCGCAGCATGCCGCGCATTCGCCAGACGGCTGAGGTCGTTCCCCGTGCTTCTTGGAGTGAGCTCCAGGGTGACCCCAAGCTTCGTGGCCATGCAGCGGAGAGTCTGAAGCGACACACGATCCAGTTGTCCGCTTTCCACGCGCGACACGGACGAATCCGAAACGCCGGCCAGCGCCGCCAGATCACCTTGGCGTAGGCGGCGCTTGATCCGAACCGTGCGAAGGGCGATGCCGAGCTGGAGATCGTTCACTCACGGGAGGATGGGGCATGGATCTCATCGTTCGCTTATCTCTCTGCCTCAATCTTCAGGACCCCCTTGCCGCGTGCGGCGCGCAATGCTCACCGGGCGCTAGAGTTCGGCACAGCAGGTGCGTTCGTCGCACTCCGTCAGGCACACACGGAGGTCAGTCGAATGTTGGGTTCGAGCCATCGCCGCCGGCAGTCGGCCGAGCATCTGTCGGTCAATCCGCTGTTCGCCCAGGGCTCCGTGCTGGCGCCAATCCCGGCGAAGCGCCTACCTCAGGACGAGATGTCGTCGGCGGCGGCCTACCAGATCATCCACGACGAGCTGATGCTCGACGGCAACGCCCGCCAGAACCTGGCGACGTTCGTGACGACGTGGATGGAGCCGGAAGTCGGCCGTCTGATGACCGAGTGCCTGCCCAAGAACATGATCAACAAGGACGAGTACCCGCAGACGGCCGAGATCGAGCACCGCTGCGTCTCGATGCTGGCCGACCTGTGGAACGCACCCGATCCGTCGAAGGCCCCCGGCTGCTCCACCGTGGGCTCGAGCGAGGCTTGCATGCTCGGCGGCCTGGCCATGAAGCGCCGCTGGCAGCAGGCCCGGCGCGCGGCCGGCAAGCCCGCGGACAAGCCCAATATTGTCATGGGCATCAACGTCCAGGTGTGCTGGGACAAGTTCGCCAACTATTTCGAGGTCGAGCCGCGCCTGGTGCCGATGTCGGGCGATCGCTTTCACCTGACCGGCGAGGAGGCGGTGAAGCTCGTCGACGAGAACACCATCGGCGTCGTGGCCGTGCTCGGCTCCACGTTCGACGGCAGCTACGAGCCCGTGGCCGAAATCGCCGCCGCCCTGGACAAGCTGCAGGAGCGGACCGGACTGAACGTCCCGATCCACGTCGACGGCGCCTCGGGCGCGATGGTCGCGCCGTTCCTCGATCCGGAGCTGCACTGGGACTTCCGCATTCCGAGAGTGGCCAGCATCAACACCTCGGGCCACAAGTACGGCTTGGTCTTCCCGGGCGTAGGCTGGGTGCTTTGGCGCGACCAGGCGTCGCTGCCGGAGGAGCTGATCTATCACGTCAACTACCTGGGCGGCGACATGCCCACGTTCGCCCTCAACTTCTCCCGGCCCGGCGCCCAGATCGTGGCCCAGTACTACATGTTCCTGCGGCTTGGTCGCGAGGGCTATCGCGCCGTACACGCCGTCTGCCGCGACGTGGCCGGCGATGTGGCCGCCAAGCTTGCCGCGCTCGGTCCGTTCGAGTTGATCACCGACGGCAGCCAGCTGCCCGTGGTCGCGTTCCGGGTGAAGGCGGGGATCGAGAACTTCACAGTTTTCGATGTTTCGCGCCGACTCCGAGAACGGGGCTGGCAGGTCCCCGCTTACACTTTCCCGAAGAATCGTGAGGACCTGGCCGTGCTCCGGATCGTCGTGAGAAACGGCTTCTCCCACGACCTTGCGGCCCTCTTCCTGGCCGACCTGGAGCGCCTGTTGCCCGAACTCGAGCGACAGGCGGAGCCGATGGACAGGGAGCTGGCCGTCTCATTCCGGCATTGATCGAACCGCAATCCGGGCCCGTCCGGATGGCCGTAGCGGCGCTCCATTCGATTCCCGCCATCGAAACCGGGGGCAGCAAGAGGAAACCACGTGCAGCTCCGTTCCGTCAGTCGAGCCGGCCTCTCCGTCGTTGCCGTTGTCGTGTTGAGTGGCGTCACGGCCGCCTGCGAGTCATCCTCGGCGACCGCAACGAGTGCCGTCCCCGATGCCAGGCCGGCCGGCACCCAGGCGCTGACGATCACGCCGGTGCCTACGGCCTGGCCGAGTGTGATCGGCTTGCCGTATGCGGACATGCCGAAGTCGCCGACCTACGAGCAGACTCTGCCGTTGTTCGCCTACCAGGGCGACCGGCCATTCGACATGGTCGCGAGTGTCAAATCGACCACCGTAGGTGCCACGGTCGAGGACGTGATCTTTGTGGGAGCGGCAGGTGAGCCTGTCGAGGCCTACCTGGTCCTGCCCGACGGTGATGGCCCATTTCCAGCGGTCCTCTACGAGCACGGTTCGAACGGCTCGCGCAACGACTTCCTGCCCGAAGCCACCGCGGTGGCCCAGCAGCAACATATCGCGGGCCTGGTAGTGACGCAGCCGGACTGGACCATGTTCGACGACGCCCTGACCGAAACCATCTACCAGGTTCGGGAGATGCGCCGCGCTCTCGACTTCCTGGCCTCGGTGCCCAAGGTGAACACGACGCGTCTCGGGTACGTGGGCCACAGCCTGGGCGCGATTCTCGGGACGGTGCTCCTATCGGTCGACAGTCGAGTGAAGGCGGCGGTCATGATGTCCGACGTGCCCGGATATGGGCTGCCCAGCCTCGACCTGTCGCTATATGCCCCTCATATCACCAGCGGAACCGTGCTGTTCCAGTTCGGGCGTGACGACTCGTACTACACGCAGGACGAGGCCAACGGGTTTGCGGCGCTGGTGCCCACGACGAAGACGGTCACGTGGTACGACGCCGGGCACGTCCTCAACGACGCGGCCCGGGCGGATCGCGCTGCCTGGCTCAGCCAGCAGCTGGTCAGCTAGCGTCGATCGCGAGCCGCCGGCAACTGGCCCCCTCTTGGGCTAGACCACGGCCAGGATCGCGAGCAGACCTGACGAGGCGGCGACGGCGCATGCGGCGGAGAGCGAGATCCGGCCACCGCGGCCCTCGCGCAGGACCGCAGCCAAACCGGTCAGAACGCCCGCCAGAGCCAGGAGCGACAGGCCGAGCACGGCCAGCTGCTCGTGCGTGCCGGCTGCGCTGGCCAGGTCGACCTGACGGTTCTGCTCCGCCAGTTCCGTCAGCAGTTGTTTGGTCGTGGCGCCCAGTAAGCCGGCGGTGTACGGGTCGACCGGCGCGCCGCCGGTGGTGGCCGACATGGCGGTGAGAGCCGCGGTCAGCTTCTGGTATGCCGATTCCTGCGCCTGGCCGACGGCCGTGGTCGAGGCGTCGCTGTTCTCGACCCCCGCCAGCTGCCGTGCCGCGGCCTCCATGCCCAGGATGAGGGCGAACTGCTGTGAACCAAGCCCCGAGTCGATGGCCTGCTCGCTGACCGAGATGCGCGCCGACAGGTCGGAGGCCAGGCGCGCCGCTTGAAGATCGGCCCGCGTGGCGGCCTGGCTGGCACCGATCTGGATCACAGCCAGCACTCCCGCCAGGACCGCAATGGCACCGATCAGGATCGCCGCGACGAGGTCGAACCGCTTCTCGGCGCGAAGCTCGGCAGCGGCGTCGGGCGCGATCACGCCAGCACCTCGACGATCAGGGCCATCGCCGCGCCGCCCGCCAGCGCCACCGCGCCGAGCCGCAAGAGCAACAGCCGGCGACGCCGGAACGGCTGAGATAGAACTCCCAGGAACGCGGCGGCGCTTGTGGGCAGGAGGGCGAACGTCATCATCTCGGCCTTATGGGCCAGATGATCACCCGTGGCCTCGAGGCCGTCCGGATCGAGCGCCAGACTCTCCGGGTGCTGTGCGCGCAGGTCCGCCAGTCGCTTGCCCAGATCGAGCCCGCCCGAGGCCAGCGCGTAGTCGGCGCCGGTGGCCAGCGGCGAGCTCGGAGACAGTCCGGTGATGATCTCGGCTTCGACGCCCGCTTCGAGGAGGAGGCCTTGCTTGCTCGCGCCGCTCTGTCCTTGGGCGGCGGCCAGCATCTCGCCCTGGACGATGCGGGCCTCGACGATCCGCATGGCTATCGGCAGTTCCGTCTGGTAGAGATAGCTCACGTCCTCCATTGCGGCGGCGGAGCGTTTGACGTCCGTTCGGAGGGCCGACTGCCACGAATCGGAGGCCGAGTGGGAGATCAGAGCCGCGCGGAATCCTATGAGGGCGGCGACGACGGCGGCCACGGTCAGGAGGATGGCCACTCCGCCGCGGCCGCGCTCCGGGCTCGGCTCATGGTCGCCGACTATGACCTCAGAGACGACAACGCCCTCGACCTCGGACGCTGAGAGCTCGAGCATTTCCCCGGCCATTGGCACCCCAGTGACGGCTTCGGCGCGACGACGGAGTCAATGTAGCGCCGATGGCGTCGGGCTGCGAGACGGGACCGCCCCGCGAAACGTGATTGCCACGCGAAAGAAAGCCGCGGCCCGCGCAACGGAGTCACTCGTCTCCGGCTAGAGCAGCGGGATCACGTACACGTACTGACTGTCGCGTCCCGGGATCGACTCCGACTGAATCCACTGCTTGTAGTCGGGACCCAGGTCGCTGACCAGGACGTCCGTGTCGGGCGGCCGGGACTTCGGCCATTTCGATGACACGCGCGGGTACCACACGTCCTCGATCTTGATCGAGATGACAGTGAAGTTGTCGGTGAGGGCCGGATCGGCCGTGGCGGTGAAACCCGACACAACCCAGGAATGCCAGCCATTCCAGACGAGCAATCCAGCCGGACGCTGAGTGACGCGTATCGCCTTTGCGACGATGTGGATCGCGTCGAGCATGTGCGGCTTGGCCTCCACTGTGTAATTGCCGTAGCCGAGAGACGAGAGCCCATCCGCCCAACCGTTGGGGTCGGCGCCGCCGGCGCTGGTACCCGCGATCGATACGGCCAGGTCGTACAGCTTGGCCTGGGTGTCGCGAGTGGTATCAGGCTGGACGCTCATGATGTTCATCGAGACTTGCATGGCCGCGGGCACGCACCAGGTGTCCTTGGACTCGCTCACGAAATCGCCCTGCTGGTACAGGTCCATGGCGAAGGGGCCCGGAGTGCCCGTAGGCGGGCTGCCGCTGGCCAACGCCGACGGCTCCGCCGAGGCCAGCGGGTCCGATATTGAGGGGGCGGCAGTGATGACCGGAGCGCGAGTTCCACCGACGCGGGCCCACGGCGTAGTCTGGGGATCGCCGACGATCGAGACGCGACTCGCCACCTGGGCGGCCATGAACAGCGTCCCGCCTGTCAGGGCCAGGAGAAGACAGGCCACCATGGCCAGCTGGCCGACCGGCGTGGAGCGGCGCGTGGTGGGCTGCATTCCGCCCCAGCGATCGCGAACGATCGCCCGCGTCCAGCGCGATGTGCCGCCGATGCGGGCCATTCGCGGCCGGAGGAAGAGCGCGAGAACGACCACGCGGGTTGCCTGGAAGGCCGCGTACCCGAGCGGCAGCGCCGCGAGGCCGATCGGGCCGGAGAGGAGCATTGTCGTGGCCACCCCGGCGACGAAGCCGCAGGCCACAGCACCCAACGGTTCCAGGGTGTTGTGAGTGGCGTAGATCGCCCGGGCGAGTATCTCCACCAGGCACTCGAAGGGCACCGAGATGGCGAAGAAGACGAGGACGAGCGTCATTCGCGAGACGTCCGTGTCGTCGAACGCCCCGCCCTTGAACAGCCCGGAGATGAACCCCGCCAGCACCGCCAGCGCGACGGCGGCCAGGGTCGAGAGGAGCCCGATCGTCACGGCGTTGGTGCGGAAGATCCGCTTGAAGGCTCTCTTGTCGCCGGCGGCGGCCGCGGCCGACAGCGAGGAGAAGGCGGCCAGGGCGAACGAGAGGCCGATCATGCTCTCGGCTGTGCTCTGGAAGTCCTTGGCGTAGGTGATGGCCGAAGTCGAGCCTGGGGCCAAAGTCGAGGCGATCTGGTTGAAGTAGAGGATCAGGAACGACAGCAGGATGGCACTGGCCATCTTCGGCAGCATCAAGACCGCGAATTCGCCGACGCCCTTGGTTCGAAGCGCCAGCTCGAACTTGGGCCGGAAAGTAGTGCGGTAGATGCCGACGAGGCGGACCGTCAGGTGGCCGACGCCCCCGATGATGAAGCCCAGGGCCGCACCGTAGATGCCGAAGACGCTGCCGAGTACAAAGGCTCCAAACGCGATGCCGGAGTAGTTTGCGAATTCAGCCAGGCCGTATGAGACGAACCGGCGCTCCGCGACCAGGACCTCGCCCAGGACGAGCGAGGCGGTCATCGCGAGCTGGCCGATACAGACGATGCGGATCAGGCCGATATAGAGCTCGCGCTGGCTGCCCTCGAAGCCCGGCGCGGCAAACGGCGCGATCTGCGGGGCGAAGATGATGATTACGGCGATCGCCGCGGCCATGACGAGCAATGCCGCCGTCATGATCGTGCGGGCGAAGGCGCGGGCAGACTCCTCGGCCTCGCCTTTGAGGCCCAGGAACAACGGCAGGAATGGGCCGATGATGCCGCCGGTGATCAGGATATCGACCGGCGCCTGGGTCAGCGAGGCGGCGTTCCAGAGTGCATCGGTCTCAGGTCCTGCGCCAAAGACGTGGCCCACGACCTTTCTGGCAAGGAACCCCGAGCCGGCGTTGACCACGGCCAGGATGCCCAGGATCACCGCGCCTTTGGGCAGGGCCTCCTGGAGTGCCTTCTTGACTCGGTCGAACGAGCCCCGCTGGTCGCCGGGCTCGTCGTCATAGAGAGCCGCTTCTGCAGCCCCCACTCGGCTGAGCATGCGGCCGCGCGACGTGTCTTCAACCCAGGGCAATCCGCGAGACCTCCGAAACCAACTGACCGTTCGATAGCCGCCCGCAGGAGCTGCGTGGAGCGGAGCCATCTTAGACTTCCGGCGACGTGCGGGCCTCCGCCGGTGTGGCGACATTCGCCAGGACGCAACTCGTCAGGGTTCGGATCTCCTGGTCGACACGTTCACGGCCGCGATCCCGCTGCTCGGCCTCCTGGCGCGGCTGACTCCGCCGGAGGCCCGCGCCGGCTGGCTCAGAGGCGGGTAGCTCCTCCGCGAGACGTTGTTGCGCGTGGCCAACGCCAGTAGGGGAATGCCCCTATGGAAATGGCCCGATTGTCCGACGGCTCGACTATGGACCGCCTCCTCGCGACCGGCTCGCCCTCGACTCCGTGGCAGTCACGTATGCCCGTCGGCCGCGACGCCGGTCCGACGCAGAACTCGCCGTGGGCTTCACCGACGGAGTCGAACCCGATAGCGACGCTCGACTCCGCGCAGTCCAAGGACCCGGCCGCCGAGCAGCAGCGGATGCTGCATTTCATAAGTCACGTCAACGCCGAGTGCTTCATCTCTCTGCTCCAGACCATGGATCCCATGCCGGACGATGGTCGGGCTCGAACCGAGTACCAGCGACGCTATCGGCAGCTTCGCGAAGTCCTCGAAGTTCCGTTGCCGCCTCTCGATCCGCGGCCGGCTGTGCCGTCGACCGATCCGGTGAGGTAGACCGCGCGGATCGCAGAATCCCGCGAATGCTTGACATGAGCCCGCGGTTTGCGATGCTCAGACCGTGACCGACAGCGCGATTCCTGCGAACCACCAGGATCTGCTGCTGCGGACTCCACCAACCGCCGCGATCGAGTGGGCTCGCCGCGCCGTCGGGCCACGGGCACGCGTGGTGTCCGTCGAGGCCCTGCTCGGTGGCATCTCCCACGCCAATCACGCGATCCGGCTTGATGCGGCCCCCGGTCCCCGGGAAGTGGTCCTCCGTCGATGGGTTCGTCCGGACTGGCTCGAGGTCGACCCCGAGTACTCGCCCTCTCGGGAAGTCGCCGTCTACGACCTGTTGGGCCACTCGGCGGTCCCTGCACCTCGGCTGCTTGCCACCGACGTCGACGGCCGTGAGTGCGACGTCCCCGCCATCCTCGTGACTCGCGCGCCTGGTTTCCGCCTGATTCGACCGGCCGACATCGGGTCCTTCGTGGAGCAGCTCGCGAGCGTGCTGCCTCTGATACACGGCACGGACCCGGCTGCGGCGCAACGCCTCATCCCTACATATCAGCCCTACTACGAGGGCACTGAAGTCCGAGTCCCGGCCTGGTCCAGCCAGCAGTCGGCCTGGCGGCGCGCCATCGAATTGGCGGTTGGACCGGCTCCTGAGGGGACGTCCGCCTTTATTCACCGCGACTATCACCCCGGCAACACCCTGTGGGACTCCGGCAGGCTCAGCGCGGTGGTGGACTGGACCAGTGCCTCCTGGGGGCCGCCGCCAGTCGACGCGGCCCACATGCGCATCAACCTGGCCACATCGTTCGGGCTCGATGCGGCCGAGGCGTTCCTCGATGCCTACCGCACGGTCGCAGGAGAGTCCTACCTGCACGACCCCCGCTGGGATCTGCGGATCGCGGTCGACTTCCTGCCGGATCTGGGCGGCGACAGGTCCAGGACCGAGCTCGAGCGACTCGACGAGTTCGTCGTGAGGGCTCTGGCGAGGCTCTGACCCGGTTCGGGGAGGTCGCGGCTGCGGTCCATTGCCGCGGTTTTGATGCTGCCAGGTGGCCGCCTGCCCGATCGTTGCTGCAGGCGCTATACCCGCGCCGAGACCGCGGCCGTACGTGC
>PLNK01000143.1 GCA_003142755.1 Chloroflexota bacterium
CAGCGGGTCCCATCCGCTTACCAGGTGGGCCGCCATCGCGGACATCGTCCAAAGGGGCGAACTGGGAACATGGACCTGTCCACTCAGGATGGGCCCCATGTCGCTCGTGAGCGGACTGAACACAACCCCTGCAGGCCCGCAGACAGGCTGATTTGTAAGGTACCCGGTCAGATTGCTCGCGTACCGCCACTCGATGAGCGACCCCTGCGCTTGCCCGCCCGCGAGGTCCAACTTGAGGGCATGGCTGATATTGCCGTCCAGCGCCAACTGGGGCACAACGGAGAGGGCCACTCCGATCAGGAGGACAGCGAAAAGAACGATCGCCCATGGATATGACGGCAGAGGCAGGCCGAGGTCGCGATTTCGGACGCGTAGCAATAAGGTCGAAGCGACAATCAGCAGCCCCGTCATGAATGGTATCCCGACGGGAACCCATATCAGCGCGGGTCGTGCCATCCACGCGGATCCTGAGGCGAGGCCAAGAGCGAAGATGATTGCCATGGTGGACACCGAACCGGGCCGAAGGAACAGCCGATAGCAGGCCCACATCCAAAGAGCAATGATCATGAGGAGCAATGGCACGGCCAGACTCTCTGATAGCCAGTACCCGCTCCAAGCAGCGGCAGGGATGATTGCGATAGCGCATACGACGGCGCCCGCAGAGACAAACTTCACGCGCAAGCATCGCGACAAGACCGCTGTCAAGAGGATGGCCGCTGCGTACAGGAGCGCGATCTGAACAACCCCGACCGCGAGCCGTCCATCGACAGGTGCGGGGTTGAATGAGCTCCACAAGCCGAGGTTGTGGAGAAGCGCCAGGAACGCCGGGTACAGGTAGTTGTGTGCGCTCGTAGCAAGCCAGGAGCCGTCACCGGCGGAGACGCGAAGTGCCTCTGCGGCATAGCCGCGCGGGTCGAACTCCTGGGGCTGGTTGGTTGACTGGAGGCCGAGAAACACTCCCGCGACTATCTCGACGGCGAGCAACGACCACAGGAATACGGTGCGACGCGTGTCGTCCGCCCCGGCTGCGATCTGCTTGAGCTTGCTGACAGACGTGGTCATGCCCACCCGGTCTCCAAATCCTCCCTATCCGCAGCGGTGTCTTCAAATGCCACCGAGGCAAGTGCAACGAGAGTAGCTGGCCCAACGCGCAGGATCGGCCTTGACCTCACGCAGGAGCCGCTGCGCAGCTATAGGTCGACCACTGGAATTCGACGCCCCACGTCTGTCCGTGTCGGCTGCCGGCTGACCGTTCGCGGCCTTCTCGGGCATCAGAAGCCGCCCGCGAGGTCGTCGCTCACACAGGGAGAATCCGTCTCACGCACCTGAAGGCGCATTGCGCTGAGCCTCCCGATGGCCCTCCAGCGAGAGTCGCCGGGCGTCCCGTGGATGGAGTATATCCATCATCATGACGCGGCGGACGGTCTCGACACGCCTGCCAGGTCGCCCGTGCTGACGCGTGCGAGAGTTGGCTTTGGCGGCATCTGTCGCGCGCTAAGAGCAGTCATCCTGGTCATCGGCCAATGACCCTCGACTAAGCGGCCCCGGCACGTGACCTCAGTGTGGCGTATCGAGACTATCCGCCGGGCCATTAGGCCGAGATATACTCCAATTCCAGGGGACGCCCGGCGACTCTCGCTCGAGCGGCCGCCGCGCGTGTCGGGAGGCTCTGACCAAATGCACGTTCCGGTTCAGGAGACCAGCTTCGGCTGTCGGACCGATAGGCTCGCGTGGGGCTTCTGATGACCGAGAGCGTCGGCGATGCCCAATCGGCCGCGGGCTCGGATATAGAAGGATCGACTGAACTCGTCCCCGTCCGTGGCTGGAGTGCGCGGGCGCTCAGCGCGTTCAGGGCGGATCCCGGCCGTTGGGTCAGCTATTTCGTTGTCGCCCTGGCATCGGTGGCCTTCGTTTACTGGTTCCTGGGCCTCAAGCAATGGTTCGTAACCGACGAATTCGACTACTTCGGTCCGCCGGCCGGTCAGTCCCTGATCTCCTGGCTGATCGAGCCTCGCAATCAGCACAGCGGTGTGTTCGTCTTCGGTTGGTTCTGGTTCCTGGAGAACTTCAAGGGGCTGGGGCTGAGGCACTACCAAATCTTCATGATCCCCGTCATGGTTGGACATGTCGTGGTCGTGGCGGCGATCTATCGGCTGACTTGGATTGCCTCCGCTTCGCGTGTCATCGCCACCGGAACCGCGCTCGCGGCGCTCGTCATGGGCGGAGGCGTCGGGACGCTGACCCTCGCCGGACAGATGATTTTCACGTGTTCGGTCGCGGCCGGGTTGATCGTGATTCTCCTCGCGATCGGAGGTTCGGGCAGGCGAGCCCTGGTTGCCCTCATCGCCCTGTCCGTTGCTGGGGTGCTCATCGGCAACGCGTTCGATGCCTTTGCCTTCGCTGCGGCAGTCGTCTACGCCCGGCGCAGGCTTTGGCCGGAAGCCATATGGGTAGCGGCTATTCCGATCGGATGGGAGGTTGGCGCTCGCGTTCTCTGGCCTCATGCCAGCTCGAACATATATGCTGCGACCAGCCTCTACCAGATCCTTCGCGATGGCCCACCATTCGCTTTTGCGGCCCTGGATCTGGCCATCAGCCAGACGCTCGGTGATACCCACTTCACGTCTGCGCTGGTCATGGGTCTGATCGTTGGTACGCTTGCCTTGCTTTCTGTCGGCCCTCGCTGGCACCGGACCGCCTCCTCCGGCTGGGTCGTGGCGGCACTTGCGATCGCCGCCATCCTGTCTATGGCCGCCCTCATCGAGGCTCGCCTGTCCTACGGGATCGTGATCGTGTCGTATGGGGGCTACTCGTACCTGTTCATCGTTGCCCTGCTGCCGATCGCCGGGATACTCCTCGGCCATATCGCACGCTCCAGGGCAGCCTTGGTAGGTATCGCGGGCGTGTTTATCGCAATCATCCTTATCGGCAAGGTGACAATCGAAAGCAATGCCTTGGCCCTGGGCGCCTGGAAGCTCAATGGCGCAAACCTGATGCAAACCGCGGCGGCCGAGCTCAACGCCGGCATGCCGACCTACCCGGACCAGCTTCCCGTACCGGATACCGCCCCAACAGTGAGCCAGGCCCAGCTCCATCTGTGGGCCACGACCGGCCAGCTCGATGTCGTGATGGGCGGGCCAGGCCAGGTCGACCAGGTGTCGCTGAACATGCAGTGGCGGGTTGTGACCACGGACCAGGCACCGGGTACTTGCCAAAGCCTCTCCGCGGGCGAGAGCTTCGCGGTTCCCGTCGGGTCGGCCCCTTCGATTCTCGGCTTACAGCAAGGCTCGGCGGTGAACCTGGCCTACGACGGCAGTACGGCCATCCGCCAATTCAAAGTAGCTACCACGAACGTGGTCAGTCTCCAGACGGTATCCGGGCGAGCCGCAACCGTCACGGTCTCGGCTGGCTCAGTACGCGTTTGTTCGCCGACCCCGGACTGAACCCTCATCTACTGGCTGAACTGCTACTGAGACACGTGCGGGCCGGCTCCGGGATATGCCTGCGGCTGGGGAGAAACGACGGAAGGTCAGGACGTCGGCGGTTTGCCGACGGCGTAGCTCATGCGCGCGTACTCACGGGTCTCGCTTGCGCCCGCCGAGCTCTGCACTTCCAGCGAGAGCGCCTGCAGCAACATCTGTATGCCGAGAATCAGCGGTACGACGGCAATCATCACGGTGCCCGTAGTCGCAGGGATTCCGCTCGAGACTGACAGGATCCAGTGGTACAGCCCGAAAAGCGTCCCGAATAGCGTGAACAGGATGCCGAAGAGCGCGAGGAAGCCGATCAGGCCGAAGTCGTTCATCAGATGTCGCCGGATGAAGCGCCAGAAGAATCCACGTGCGAGCCGCAGTGGGAACGACCAGCTGACGCGTCCGATGCCCACGTACGAGGTCTCGTTGCCGTACAGCGACGACGTGTCCACGTCCACCACGCGCGCATCGATCACATTGAGCCGGATGAGCATGTCGTTCTCGAAGAAGTAGTCCTTGGCCATGCCGTCGAGCTTGAGCCTGCGAAGGGTGGGCGTAGCGATGGCGATGAAGCCGCACTGCGGATCGAACA
>PLNK01000109.1:0-5033 GCA_003142755.1 Chloroflexota bacterium
GAAGGCAGCTGTCGAAAGACCACCCCGGGCAGGGTTCTGAGCTCGTGCGGAGCCCGGTCGAATACGACTATCTCGCCCGCACCTACTCCCGGGTCAGCCGCGAGGGCCGGTAGCAATCCGTGCATGAACCGTCGTCCGCTCGGAGGTCCCCCGGTGAGCCACCTGCCCTCCACGCCAAATCTCTCCACGCATTAAGCCTAGCATGGGCGTTGGCCGGGCCGAGCGGCACCGTGCCTGGTGGCATACCCTCTCGGGATGCGCATCGACTACGTCATCGTCGCGTTTCGCTCGGAGACGGATCTCGGCGAGTGCCTCGACTCGATCTCGGTCGACGCGCCCCCCGAAGCCGGAGTCATCGTCGTCGACAACGGCTCCCCCGACGACTCGGCCGGTGTCGCCGCGCGGCATCCCATGGCCCCGCGAGTGGTTCGCAGCGAGCGGAACCTCGGCTTCGGGGGAGGGTGCAACCTGGGCGCGAAGAGCTCGGATGCCGACGCGGTCTTCTTCCTCAACCCCGATGCCCGGATCGTGGCTGGAGTCTCCGCCACCCTGATCGAGGCCCTCGCGGCGAACGCTCGCACTGGCGTCGCTGCCCCTCGGGTGGTGGATCCAACGGGCGAATCGCGTGCGGCGTCCGCAGGAGCTGAGCCTGGTCTGCGCTCAACGATCGGCCACTACCTGCTGCTCGGCCGCCTGCCACTTCTCGGTCGCGTCTTTCGCCCGCTCCACCTTGCGCGGCCGGACAGGGTGGCCTCACCGGACTGGGTGAGCGGGGCTGCCATGCTCGTCCGTCGCGACGCGTTCACGGCGGTAGGCGGCTTCGACGAGCAGATCTTCATGTATATGGAAGACGTGGACCTATGCCGCCGTTTGCGCTCCGCCGGATGGCGTGTGGACTACCGTCCAGATGCGATCGTGGAGCATCGGATTGGAGGCTCCCAGTCGAGCGATCAGCCGGCCCGGTGGTTCAACTCCTACTTTGACTACCTGCGGCGGCGCAATGGGCCGGCGGGTGCTCGGGCGGCAGCTCTGGTCGCCGGCACCGGGCTCGGCTTGCGGGCGATCGCCTATCGCGCCACGCGCCCTGCTAACTCGGCCCGCGTGAACCGTGCCGCGCGTGCGGCGTTNNCTTGGCTCGTTCGGCCGCCAGAAGGCCGAACGCAAGGAGCGTCCACAAGGGCACCGCGACGGTTGGCTCATCCAGGACGGGGATGAACAACGCGCCCAGGGCAAGACCGCCCATCACTGCGATGGCACCTCTCGACATGGCTTCGCGACGACCGCTCCACAGCTTGCGGACGATGATCGCGGCAAGCGCCAGCAACGCCAGCAGACCGAAGAACCCGGCCTGCCACAGGTAGTCCAGGTACCACATCTCGCTGTTGAGCAGCACCGGGGTCTCGCCGAAGCGATCGGACTTGGGGCCCACGGAACCCAACCCCATACCGAAAGGTTCCAGATGAGCCCCACTGGACGGCTCTCTGCAGACCGTCACTACCCGCGTCGGCACCGCTGTCGGAGCGGGCGGGGGCGAGGNNTAGGAGTCGGCGTGGGCGATGCGGTTGGTGTGGGCTGCTCGGGCGGACTGGGGGACGCACTCGCCGCAGTTATATCTCCACCCACGATGCCGGTGATTTGCTTTATGTGCTCAAGGCCCGACAGATCGCGACCGCCGACCATGGCGCCAACGAAGTTGGGGAGCCCGGACGTGAAAAGGATTGCAGAGGTCACCAGGGCGAAGGCGACGACAGGTGGACCGAACGCGCGCCAGCTGCTCGACATCCGAAGCCTCGCACGCGCTTCCACCAGATGAGTGCGCTTCTGGGGCAGAAGCAGAACGAGCAGCGCGATCGCGAAGAAGAACGAGAGCCAGCCGCTCCGCGACATCGTGAGAATGAGAGCCAGGCCGAGCGGGACCGCGGCCCAGACGCGCCATCTCGTCGACGACACTGCCGCGGAGAAGAAAAGGAAGCAGATCGCGATGGTCAGGTACGCGCCGAACTCGTTGGGCGAATTGAACGTCCCGACGGCACGGACCTGACTTATCTGCGAGGCGAAGTACGCGAATGAGAGAGTTCCATCGTCGGCTCGATAGAACTGATCGAGGAACGAATACCCGCCCACGTAGACCTGCCATGCGGCGAACAGCGAGGCCACGATCCCCGAGATCACGATCGCAAGTCCAACCCGCGAGAGCAAGCCGTCGGGCAGGCGCCGACCGCGGCCAAGCACGACGACGGCCACCATCAGCGCGACGGGCTCGTAGAGGGTGCGATAGGCGTAGAGCGCGGTCGTGAAGTGCGCCGCGACTATCAAAGAGTCCAGTCCCAGGAAGAGAACGACCACCACAGCGGCCTCGAGGACACCGAAGGACCTGCCGCGGTCTCCTAACCACCGGAGCCCGGCGGCCGCGATCACTCCTCCGGCAATGGCGTCGTGCCAGGCCGCGAGCATCGTGGCGCTGGTTCCCGAGAGGCCCAGTTGAGGCGCTCCGACGTGCAGCAGAAGCCCGTTGAACGGAAGGGCCGCGAGCAGGACGACGAGCCCCAGCCAGGGCCGGGTGAGTCCCAGGGCGAACAGTGCCAGGAGCCCAGCCGCCAGAACGAGTAGAGCGACGCTCAAGACGCGATTCCCTCGATTTCAAGGGCGCTCTTATGCACGGCCCTTGGCGAGATACCGTACCACGGACCCTCCCGATCTCGTTGGCTCGCCCACGTCAACCGGCGCACTCGGTGTCCTGGCGGGCAAGGTCAGAAGGCGGCAGCCACGGGCCACGAGAGGTGCCAGGAGCATGCCTTGTTTGACAGGGCATGCTCTGTCGGCTATATCGGAGTCCTTGAGTCGGCCCCGCAACCCGACAGGCCAGAGGCGGAGAGAGTAGTGCAACTTCGTTCATTGCCCACCAAGGTGTTCCTCGCCGTCGGTCTGGTGTTGCTGATCGGCAGCATGGGAGTCTCTGCCGCGGTGCTGAAACGCACGGCGGTCGCGAGCTGCGGACCATCCACAATTGTTCCCACGGTCCTGTACTCCGTCACCAACGACATGGGCGTCGCACCGGGTGTGACCGCTCCCTCGACATTCCATGTCGCATCCAGCACGAACATCCTCTCCATGAAGACATACCACTACGTCTACCCCGGCGGCCTGTCGTCTACCGGCCAGATCGGCCTCAAGAGTTCCGATGGCAAGATCTACGGACCGTGGCAGACGACTGGTTCACCCGGCATCCACGACGTCCCCAACGCGAACTGGAATGTCTCGATCGACATAGTGCTGCCGCCGGGGACGTACACCGTCACAGACTCCGACCCATCCACCTGGTCGTCCAACATCGGCACGAAAGGGGAAGGCATTTTCTGGGTCACCGGCTGGCCGTAGTTGCCGTTGTGAGATCCGGGCCAGTAGCACAATGCCGACTCGGCCGGGCTATCCCAGGTATCCTGTTGGCCGGTTTTTCTTCTCAGGGAGATTGGACTAGTGATACAACGCATCTCAAGTATCTGGACTGGCCACCGGCTGGTCGTGGTCGCCGTCGGCATCGTCGCCATCGTTGCGCTCCTGGCCGGGACGCTCCTGGTCGTGGAAGGAGCGGGCAAGACCGCTCAGGCCACGGCCTCGCCGACCGTCGCCGTCACGGCGAGCCCAAGCCCGAGCCCCAGTCCGTCCGCCTCGCCCACGCCCGAGCCCTCGCCCAGTCCGTACGTCGATCCGGGCCCAACGCCGATGCCCTCCGGCTGGGCCTACTCCGATCTCGACGGCGTGGCGACTACGGCCGCTCTGGCTCATCGCCTGCCTCTGGCGATCATGATCGACGACAACTCAGTGGCGCGGCCCCANNGGGATCTCGTCGGCCTCCGTCGTCTATCAGGCTCCCGCCGACGGCGGCGAGGACCGGTACATGTTCGTGTTCCAGGAGGGGACGGCCACCGACATCGGCCCCGTCCGGAGCGCCCGACCCTACTACGTCTACTGGGCGATGGAGTGGAAAGCGCTGTACGGGCATTTCGGCGGCGACGTGAAGGTCCTTCAGCAGGTCATTCCGGCCAACTACAACAGCATCTACAACATGGACGACCTCAACGGGGGCTCGTGCCCGTACCGCCGCATCGACACCCGTCTGTCCCCACACAACGCCTATGCGACCTCGGCAGAGCTGATCAGCTGCGCCGCCGCGAAGGGCTACCCGGCAACCTACCAGAAGCTCCCGACGTGGACCTTCAGGGACAACATCCTGCTCGCCAACCGACCCGCCTCACAGGTGGTCACCATCGACTATCGCACCGGCACGGTCGGATACCAGTACGACCCGAGCAGGGACGCATACCTGCGAATCGTCGATGGCGCGACCGACATCGACCCGGCCAACAACGCAAAGGTCTACGCCCACGACGTTGCCGTCCTGTTCCAGTCGGTGTCCATCGATCCGGAATCCGAGCCCGGCTACAACCGGCCCATCGTCGCCAACGTGGGTTCGGGCAACGCAACGCTCTTCATCGAGGGTAAGACGATCACCGCCACGTGGAAGAAGACCTCGAACGTCGCCCTGACCCGCTTCTACGATGCAGCCGGCAAGGAGATCCCGTTCGTCCGTGGCGAGATCTTCATGCAGAGCGTGCCCCCGGGTTCGGCTGTCACGGTCAAGTAGCGGCCCCGTTCGNNGCTGCTCCACGGCATAGACCGTCAGTCCGGCCATTGGGACTTGGGTCGTCGGTAGTCCGTCCGGTAGCAGGCCGATCAGTAACCCCAGGTCATGCTTGGACGGATAGGCGATCTCGTAATACACCAGGAGCGCCTTGAGGGCCTTCTCGATGGCTTGCTGGGCGTGAAAGGCCGCGGCAAAAGGTGCCGTCCCTTCCTCCCTATGACGGGACAGCGACCGCGCGGTCGCGAGATCGGACTCGGCGTCGTCGAACCAAGCCTCAGTTGCGCGGCGTCGGATGGGTTCAGATGACTGCGGAGCCATAGACCATCACCCCCTCACGCACGATAGATCGAGATATGGATCCGACGAGCTCACGCTCTGTGGCGATGAT
>PLNK01000109.1:5052-5862 GCA_003142755.1 Chloroflexota bacterium
GAGCCGAAGAGATAGACAGCATCGGGCGCTACCGCGGCAACAATTGCGTGGACTACCTGATCCAGTTCGGCGCGCCAGTCAGACCCTCCCAGGACAAGTCGAGGAGCCAACGAATCACTGGACTGGCGATCACGATTAGCGGTCGACATCGCGTTTTCGAGGCTCTCTAGGTCTTCTTGTGTGATTCGGTAGCGCCCCCGCCGGGCCGTTTGGAGGGCCGGGAGGCGACCTGTGATGATCCAGTTGCGCACGGTCTGACTGGCGACCTCGAACCTGGCCGCCGCCTCTGGAACCGAGAACAAGCGCGTCATGGTTCAATGATCTCCGCTTGCTTCATTTTGTCAAATTGGCTTAGTGGTTGGAACGCTTCGTCGTGAATTCCCCAACACAGTTCAATCATGCGCCCTCACAGCGCGAACAAAGCCGGCCGGCGAACAACTCGCCGGCCGGCTTTCTGCTGAGAATCGTGCAGGCCGCTCCCTCCGCCGAAGGCGGGTCCAAGGCGGCCGCGCGCTTCGGCGATGAGCGGTGTGGCCGCCCGTGGCCGCCCCGCTACATCATCACCAGGCCGCCATCGACGGCGAGGACCTGTCCGGTGATGTAGGCCGCCTCGTCGGAGGCCAGGAAGGTCACGGCGTTGGCGATGTCCGCGACGGTGCCGAAATGGCCGAGCGGCGTTTGCGCCTTGATCTGGTCGGTCAGGGCGGCCGGCAGGTCCTTCGTCAACTCGGTCACGATGAAGCCCGGCGCCACGGCGTTGCAGGTGATGCCGCGCGAGGCGACCTCACGGGCCGTGGCCTTGGTCAGGCC
>PLNK01000108.1:0-1076 GCA_003142755.1 Chloroflexota bacterium
CGTATCCTCGTCGCCGGGCCCGGCATCGGTGCCATCGACCTCCACCCGCTGCGATCTATGCCCGACGGCACAGCACGGCTGGCCGCCCCGGACGGCTCCTACTTCGTCTTCGCCGCTGGCAGTCTCGATGGCCACGGCACGATTGGCGGCCGCGCCGTGCGTTGCTTCACGCGCGAGCGGCAGTTGATCGCACACAGCGGATACGAGCCTGACGAAGAAGACCGCTGGGACCTGGCGCTGCTCGGCGGGATCGAGCCGAGCGCGTAACCCGTGCGGGGCGCTCGCCGAGCCGGGCCTCACTCCAGATCGCTGTATCGTGGAGCAATGGGCTTCGAAACGGCGTATCGGAACGGTGAGCCACCCTGGGACATCGGGCGGCCTCAACCGGCCCTTGTCAGACTCGAGGAAGAGGGGGCCATCGAAGGCCGCGTGATCGACCTGGGCTGCGGCACGGGGGAGAACGCGCTTTACCTGGCCGCACGCGGGCTGGACGTCAGCGGCGTGGACGGGGCACCGACGGCGATTGCGCGAGCGCGCGAGAAGGCCTCTCGGCGCCGGATCCGCGCCACGTTTGTCGTCGCCAACGCGCTCGAGTTCCTGATCATCGGGCGCGTGTTCGACGCGGCGATCGACTCCGGCTTCTTCCACACGCTCTCGGACGGCGACCGAGTCCGTTACGAGCACGGCCTGCGCACCGCGATCCGACCCGGGGGCCGCTGCTTCATGCTCTGCTTCAGCGACCTGCAGCCGGGCGTCGAAGGACCGCGCAGGGTCAGCCAGGCCGAGATCCGCGGGACGTTCGCCGCAGGCTGGCGGATCGACTCGATCGTCGACGAGCGGTTCGCGACGAAGGATCCGTATAGCGGGCCGCGCGCGCCGCGGGCCTGGCTGGCATCGCTGACTCGCCTGCCTGGCGGCGTGTAGCCGCGGTCAGCCGGTAGATGGGTCGTCGATGGGGCCCATGAAGAGGATCGCGCCGGAGCGGGGATCAGTGGCCGTCGAGGCTATGCTGTATCCATGCCGACGACCGATCCGACGCCCACCAACAACCCCGCTCGACTCGCCGTCATCGGCAC
>PLNK01000108.1:1145-3009 GCA_003142755.1 Chloroflexota bacterium
GGCCTGCCGGTCCTGTCCGAGACCCCGCCCGCGCCCGACGTCGATGGCCTGCGTGGGCTCTGGAAGGCCGTTGGGGCGAGCGGCCTGGTCCAGGTCGCCGAGCAGTACCACCTCATGCCCAGCCACGCGTCCCGACTGGCGCTGGCCCGCAGCGGGGCGATCGGCACGGTCACGTCTTGCCAGATCTCGTCGACCCATGGCTATCACGCCGTGGCNNCACCAGTTCGTGGCGCCGCTGATCAACCCCCTCGTCCGCGACGCCTGGACCGACGACGACCAGCCCAAGGACGCCACGACCACCATCGCGACGATCGATTTCGGCGGGTCGATGGGTTTGTACGATTTCACCGACAACCAGTGGCACAACCAGCTCCGGTCGCGCCGGATCCTGATCCGCGGTTCCGCGGGCGAGATCGAGGACAACGAGGTGGTCCGGCTGGTTGCCCCTCGGACGATCGTGCGATCGCCCCTCGTGCGCCGCCAGACGGGCTACGACCTGGACCTCGACGCCTTCGACACAGACCACATCAGCGTTGGCGACACCATCCTGTACCGCAACCCGTTCCCAACGCTGCGCTTCAACGATGAGGACATCGCGATCAGCAGCATGCTTGCCAGGATGGCGGCCTGGTGCCGCAAGGCTGGAGAGGCGCCCTATCCGCTGGCCGAGGCCTGCCAGGACCATCTCGTCTCGATCGCGATCGATCAGTCGGCCTCGAGCGGGGCGCCGGTCACCACGACGGTCGAGGCGTGGGCGGGCGCGAAGGGCTGACGCAAATACGCGAAAGCGGTCGCCAGTCCGATCAGTCGGACGGCATGGCCCCGCCAAGGCGCCCCGATATCGCCGCCGCGGCGACGCGGATCCGCGCCATCAGTTCGGGAACGCGGCTCGCTGGGATTCGACTGCCGGACGCCGCGACCTCCAGGGCCGCCACCACGGCGCCGCGCGCATCGACAACCGGCACGGCGACGGCGCTCACTCCAGGCTGGTGCTCGCCAAAGGACGTGGCGAACCCGCGCTTGCGGACTCTGGCCATCTCCTCGAGCAACAGATCCATGCGGACGATCGTGTAAGGCGTGTAAGAGGTGAACCCCGACTTCGACATGCGAACGATGTCGCGCTCGGGAAGGCCGGCGAGCAGCATCTTGCCGGAGGCCGATGCATGCAGCGGCATGATCCTGCTGACCCGGACCCGGGCCGGACCGGGCGGATAGGACCAGGCGATCGTCACGACGGTGTCGCCATCGAGCACTCCGAGCGTGGCTGACTCCATCACCGACGCCGCCAGACCCTCGAGCTCTTGCCTCGCGATGGACCGAAGGTCGAGTGTCCTCTCGGCTTGACCGCCGAGGCGGACCAGCGCCAGCCCCAGCCTGTACTTGCCTGAGTCGTGGTCCTGCTCCACCAGGCCTCGCTTCTGGAGCGTGGAGAGGAGCCGCGATGCCGTTGACTTATGGAGCCCCAGACTCTGGGCGATATCCGTTACNNAGAGAGGCGGCACGGTCGACGGATCGCACTCCGACCGCACTCGGGTCTTCGCGGCCGACCGCCACGAACCCGGGCTCGTGGATGACCGAGGCGATAGGGGTCGCGTCCAAGACGGTGTACCTCGCTCGAGTCCGATCAGGACGATCAAAGACGTCGGCGGGCCTGAGGGGGCGGGCCCGCCGACGTTGCCAGATATCTGGCGGCGACAGAAAGCGAGAGAAGGTCTGTTCAGCCGCGGATGGTCCGTCGCTGCGCGACGACCAGCAACGTGGCCAATCCGGCCAGGATGAGGGAGACCATCAGGGGGAGCATCGGCGCGGGCGAGCCGTTGCCAGAACCTTCGCTGGCCGTGCTGCTGATCGGCGGTGTCCCACT
>PLNK01000079.1 GCA_003142755.1 Chloroflexota bacterium
CCACCAATCCCCCGCCGACACGATCCGCGGTTGCGGCTGCGCGGTTGATCCACGCGTAAGCAGCAGCGAAGCGCCTCAGTCCACGCTCACCGCCGTGGATGATCAGCGGATGGGCGGGCTCGTTCGGGCGGTCAGGCTGCGGCGTCGCCTGCGGCAGGTGGATCTCGCGAAGGCGGCGGGTGTCTCGCATGCCACAGTGTCTCTGCTAGAACGTGGCCACTGCCGGACTCTGTCGCTGGACACCGTTAGGGCGATCGCGGCAGCGGTGGACGTGCGCATCGAACTCACCCCTCGCTGGCGCGGCGGCGACGCGGACCGGCTGCTGAACCGCGGGCACTCGCTCCTGGCAGAGAGCTTCGCCGCGTTCATGGCGACCGCGGCGGGCTGGGTTGTGGAACCCGAAGTGTCATTTGCGATCTATGGCGAGCGCGGCGTCATCGACCAACTGGCCTGGCACCGGGCGACCGGCCATCTGCTGGTCATCGAACTCAAGACCGAGTTCGTGGACATCAACGAGATGCTCGGCACGATCGACCGGAAGGTCAGGCTCGCCAGAACGATCGCGACTGCTCGCGGATGGGCGTCTCACGCGGTCAGCGTGTGGGTGATCGCACCCTCGACCCGCACCAATCGACGCCACGCGGCCCAACACGCCGCCCTTCTGCGCACTCGACTGCGACTGGATGGCCGGCAACTGCGACCGTTCCTGCGCAACCCGTCCGAGGCGACGTCCGGGCTCGCATTCTGGACAGATTCAAACCCGCGTAGCACGAGACCGGAAGGTGGCCACAACCAGGCCAGGATTCGACAGCCCGCGGCCTCGGATTCGAGGCGAGATGGCGCCGGAAGGCGGCCCGGAGCGTGAGGAGGGCCAGTTTCGCGGCGTTTTGGGCGCCGCCGCCCGGCCCGAGGGCCAGTCTTCTGGACCGCTGCTGCCCGGGCTAGCAGATGGCAGGATCACACCCCGTTCCGGGCGATTGGTGCTACCCGGGCTAGCAGATGGCAGGATAGCGACCCACCAGAGGGCGGCGACCTGCGCGCCTCGTCCTGGCGGCGGGACGGCGATGGACCACGACGGGCGACGGACCGAGAGAGGCGTCTTGGTGAGTCCTGGCCAGGCCCCTCAGCTAAACTGAGTCCTGGTCGAACGCGGCGGCTCAGGTGGGCGCCCGCTCGAACCCAGCCAGTCACTGAGAGGTCCGACCGTGTCCGCCCCCGAGAGCACAGAGCGCACCCGCATCGATCGTTTCGATCCCGCGGCTTTCGAGCCGCGCTGGCAGAAGCGCTGGGCGGAGCTCGGCCTACACGACACGGACCTGAGCGACGAGAGCCGGCCCCCGTATTACCTGCTGACGATGTACCCGTACACCTCGGGGAACCTGCACATCGGTCACTGGTACATCATGACCCCCACCGACGCGCTGGCCCGGTTCCACCGGATGCATGGCGAGAACGTCTTCCTGCCGATCGGCTTCGACTCGTTCGGGCTGCCCGCGGAAAACGCCGCGATAAAGCAGAAGGTCAACCCCCGCGACTGGACGCTCAAGAACATCGACAACATGCGCCGCCAGGTGCGGACCATGGGCGGCACATTCGACTGGAACAGCGAGGTCGTCACCTGCGACCCTGAGTACTACCGCTGGAACCAGTGGCTCTTCCTGCGGTTCCTCGAGGCCGGGCTGGCATATCGCGCCAAGTCCCCGGTCGACTGGTGCCCCAACGACGGGACGCTGGCGCGCGAGCAGGTCGAGGGCACGGACCGCCACTGCTGGCGCTGCGGCGCAAGGGTCGAGAAGCGCGAGCTGGAGCAGTGGTACCTGCGAACCACGAAGTACGCGGACGAGCTGCTCGACTTCACCGGCCTCGAATGGCCGGAGCCGATCCGCATCATGCAGACCAACTGGATCGGTCGATCGGAAGGCGCCGAAGTCGTGTTTGCGACCGCGCCGGACTCCCCGGCGCCCAACGAGGAGCCATCGGGACGGGAGCCCGATGGCTATCGTCCTGGCGGGTACGAACTTCGTGTCTTCACTACTCGCCCCGACACGCTGTACGGCGCCACGTTCATGGTCCTGGCACCCGAACACTCGCTGGTGCCCGGGCTGACCTTGCCCGGCCGCAAGGCCGAGGTGGATGCTTATGTGACTGCGGCAAGCCGGCAGACCGAGATCGAGCGGCTGTCGACCGAACGTCCCAAAACAGGCGTCTTCACCGGCTCATTTGCGATCAACCCGGTCAACGGCGAGCGGATCCCGATCTGGATCGCCGACTACGTCCTGGCCGGTTACGGCACGGGCGCGATCATGGCCGTGCCCGCGCACGACGAGCGCGACTTCGAGTTCGCCCGCAAGTTCGGGCTGCCGATCCGCCGTGTCATCGCCGGCTCCGAGGTTTCGGACGCGGACGTCGAGACGCCGCTGGAGGTGGCCTACATCGCCCACGGCGCCACCGACCGCATGGTCAATTCCGGCCCTCACACGGGCCTGCCGGCGAAGGAAGGCTTCGCCGCGATCGTGGCCATGCTCGAGAAGGACGGCCGGGGCAAGGCCGCGGTCAACTTCCGCCTGCGGGACTGGCTGATCAGCCGCCAGCGCTACTGGGGCACGCCGATCCCCGTGGTCTACTGCGATGCCGACGGCATCGTGCCCGTGCCCGACGATCAGCTGCCGGTTCGGCTGCCCGACAAGGTCGACTACGCCGGCCGCGGCGAGAACCCGCTCAAGCACGACCAGGCCTTCGTCAACACGACCTGCCCGAAGTGCGGCGGACCGGCGCGGCGCGAGACCGACACGATGGACACCTTTATCGATTCGAGCTGGTACTGGTTCCGATACCTGTCGCCCGCCAACCAGAAACTGCCGGTCGATCGCGAGGTCGAGGCCCGCTGGTGCCCGGTCGCCCAGTACACCGGTGGCGCTGAGCACGCCGTGATGCACCTGCTCTATGCCCGCTTCTTCACCAAGGCGATGGCCGACGTGGGCCTGGTCCACGAGCGCGAGCCGTTCACGCGGCTCTTCAATCAGGGCCAGATCCTCGGCGGCGACGGCGAGCGTATGAGCAAGTCGCGCGGCAACGTCGAGGATCCCGACGCGCTGGTCGCTCGCCACGGCGCCGATACGGTTCGCCTGTTCCTGATGTTCATGGGGCCGTGGGATCAGGGCGGGCCGTGGAGCCCGACCGGCATCGGCGGCATCAGCCGCTTCCTCAACCGCGTCTGGTACTCGGTCCTCGATCCACACGGTGTGGATGCGGGCGATCCGGAGTC
>PLNK01000021.1 GCA_003142755.1 Chloroflexota bacterium
GAAGGTCGCCCTGTACGAACCTCCCCTGTCCGTACGCGGTTCCGTACCGCTCGAGTGGCTTCCTCGCTTCGACGCCGAGATCGCCGCCGGCAAGACCAGCAGCGCGCTTATCACCGCGTTGAAGGGCATGCGCGTCGATCCGGTGATGAGCCGTCTTCCTCGGTTCCTGCTGCGACCCCTGTTCGCGCTCGCGCCGATCTCCAAGACCGCCGACGCTGAAGACATCCCGATCAGCGAGCTCGTGCCCACCATGCACTACGACACCGAGCTCGTTCGCGAGACCGCCGACACCACGGCCGTCTACGCTAGCATCGGCGCCGACGTCCTCCTGCTAGGCGGATCGAAGAGCCCGGATTATCTGGGCACGGCTCTCGACGCACTCGAGCACGTCCTCCCCAGCAGCCGGCGCGTCACTATGCCTGGGCTCGGCCATACAGGGCCCGAAGACCAACCAGAACGAGTCGCCGAGCAGCTGCGGCCCTTCTTCGGTTGACGCCCCGCGCGACCCCACGATCAAGGCCGCGGATGAGAGAGACGCCGCAGCCGATGTGCGTGGTACCGCGATGGCTAGGACGAGCGAACTTGCTGGGCGCGAGGATTTGAACCTCCGACCTAACGTGTTCGCCTACGTCCCGCGCCGGTAGGGTGTGTCGAGGACCACGAAATCCTTGCGGCCGACCAGGGCGGCGCGGATGCGGTGGACGTTCTGGTTGTACAGGATGCGGTCCCACCAGTGACGAGGCAGGTGCTCGGGCAGGAGCACGATCGTGAGGCGGTCGGGGTCCTCGGCCTGCGAGACCTCGAGATAGCGAACGAAGGGTCGGACGAGCGCCCGATACGGCGACTCCACCAGCACGACTCGGACGCCGGGCATCTGCCGCTCGACGCGTTCGCGGAAGCGCTCGCCCTCGCCCGGGTCCAGCGTCACATGGACGATTTGGACCTCCTCGCCCATCGTCTCGCCGACCTTGACGGCCTGGACGACGGCCCGACTCATCGCCTGAGCGGCCACGACCACTCTCTGGCGGCGATGGGGCGGCCCGAAGACGACGTCCGGCTGGACTTCCAGGCCCACACCCTCGGCGTCGTACTCGTGCTTGATGAAGAGCATCAGGCCCACGAGGATCGGGACGACGATGATGATCATCCAGACGCCCTGGTCGAACTTCGAGAAGGCGATGACCACGACCACGATGCCCGTCACGAAAGCACCGAAGCCGTTGATCATGGCGCTTCGACGCCAGCCCGAGCCACGCTCAACGAACCAGTGTTTGACCATGCCCGACTGCGACAGAGTGAACGAGGTGAAGACGCCGATGGCATAAAGGCCGATCAGCCGGTCCGTCGAGCCACCGAAGGCCACCACCAGGGCGATCGATACCAGAGACAACGCCACGATCCCGGAGTTGAAGGCCAGACGCTCCCCGCGCAGGGCGAACTGGCGCGGGAAGAAGCCGTCACGCGCCAGGATCGAGGACAGCCGCGGGAAGTCGGCGAAGCTCGTGTTGGCGGCCAGCACGAGAATGCCCATCGTCGAGAACTGCAGGACGTAATAGAGGATCCCTGGGCCGCCGAATACGGTTCGCCCGACCTGCGACAGCACGCTCTCGCCGCCGCCACCGACGCCCGAGGGATGCGCGCCCACCTGGATGGCGAGGTAGCTCGTGCCCAGGAACATGACGCCCAGCAGCGAGGCCATGATGATCATCGTCTGCTGCGCGTTCTTCCATTCGACGGGCTTGAAGGCAGGCACGCCGTTGGCCACTGCCTCGGTCCCGGTCATGGCCGAACAGCCGTCGGCGAAGGCCTTGCACAGCAGGAAGATGCCGGCGTTCTCGGTGGCCACGCCGCTCAGCTTCTCGACGTCGGTAGCCTGGCCCAGATGGCCCGTCAGCGACTGCACGACCCCTACCGTGATGAGCAGCAGCATCGAGCCGATGAAGATGTAGGTGGGACTGGCGAACAACGTGCCGCTCTCGCGCAACCCGCGCAGGTTCACGACCATGACCAGCAGGATGGAGAAGGCGATGAGCGGGACCGCCAGGCCATCTTCCTTGATCACCGGGAAGGCCGAATACAACGCCTGCACGCCGGACGAAACACTCACCGACACCGTCAGCACGTAGTCGGTCAGGAGTGAGCCCGCGGCCACGAGGCCGGCCAGGACGCCGAGATTGGCGTGGGCAACGATGTAGCTGCCGCCGCCGTTGGGGTAGGCCCGGATCGTCTGCCGGTAGCTGAAGGTCACGATGACCAGCAGCGCCACGACCACGACCGAGAGCCCGAGGACGTACTGGAACTGGGCCTTCCCGGCACCGACCAGGATCAACATCATTGCCCCGGTCGCGTACGCCACCGACGACATCACGTCCGAGGAGAAGACGGGCAGCGCCTTCCACTTTGGCAGCCGCTCGCTCAGGTCCGCAGCGGAAGACAGCGGGCGGCCGAACAGGATCGCTCGCAGTAGCGCCATCCGGCGCTGCTGCGCGGTTCGTGGAGCCTGGGCCTC
>PLNK01000178.1 GCA_003142755.1 Chloroflexota bacterium
TTGCGCAAGATCGACGAGGACGGCGTCACCTTCCAGAGCCATCTCGATGGGTCGTACCACCACTTCACGGCCGAACTCTCGATCGCGGTCCAGGAGGCACTCGGCGCCGACATCGCGGTTGCTTTCGACCAGCCGGTGCCGCCGGCCTCGACCAGCCTGAGGTCGGTCACGGAGGCCACTTCCCGATCCAACCGCTGGGCTGCGCGGTCACTGGCGGCGCACACCCGCCCCGATCAAGCCATCTTCGGGATCATCCAGGGCGGCCTGGACCCCGAGCTCCGCGCCGAGTCGACGCGAATCGTGGCCGGCCTGCCGTTCGACGGCATCTGCATCGGCGGCCTCGCGGGCGACGAGACGGCCGAACAACGCCTGGCGACGCTGGACGTGGTGGTTGACCTCCTGCAGGCTGATCCGCGGCCGCGCTATCTGATGGGCCTCGGCTCGCCTCTGGACCTGCTCGACGCCGTCGACCACGGCATCGACCTGTTCGACTGCGTGCTGCCGGCTCGAGTGGCCAGAAACGGCCAGCTATGGGTTCCCGGCGGACGGCTCAACTTGCGCAATGCCAGGTTCGTCGACGACCCGAGGCCGGTCCAGGACGACTGCCGCTGCGTTCTGTGCCGGAACTTTTCGCGCGCGTATCTGGCGCACCTCTTCAGGTCCGAGGAGCTGCTGGCCTACCGCCTCGCGACTTGTCACAACCTGACCTTCACCCTAGACTTCATGGCCGAAATCCGCTCCACACTCCGCTCCGGCACGTTCACCGCGCGCCTGCCCGAGCTTCGAGCGCGCGCGCAACCGTCAAGGTCGCGTGCATCGGCAGTGCAGTCGGAGTTAAGAGGCGGCCAGTAGCCTGCAGCACACGGAGGCGCATCAGATGGCCAGTCGAGACCGCCCCCACCGACAAGAGAAGAAGAAGCCCAAGGACGCGGCGGCAAAGACGAAGATCCAGCCTTTACTGGACCCGCCGACCAACGTCGAGGTCTGGAAGCCTAAGCGAAAGCCGAGGACCGAAGAGACCGAGAGCTAACGCGCGAGCGGACGCCATCAGGCGAACGCTCCGCCAATCCCGCGAATCGTCCTTTGCGACGACTTTCGGGGACGATCGAGGACAGGAGCGAGGAGCAAGGTGGCGACGATCGAACGAGGGATTGAGGCCCGCGGCTCAAACGGGTCCGGCAACGACCGGACCAAGGCCGTCGAAGCGGCCATTCTGGCGATCGAGAAGCAGTTCGGGCGCGGCTCGATCATGCGTCTCGGCTCGTCCGAGCGTCAGGCAGTGGACTTCATCTCCACGGGTTCGATAGCGCTCGACCTTGCCCTCGGCATCGGCGGGATTCCGCGCGGGCGGATGACAGAGATCTTCGGGCCGGAGTCGTCCGGCAAGACCACGCTCTGCCAGCACATCCTCGCTGAGGCCCAGCGCAAGGGCGGCGTCGTCGCCTTCATCGACGTCGAGCACGCCCTCGATCCGGGCTACGCTCGCGCCTGCGGCGTCAACGTCGACGACCTCCTCGTCAGCCAGCCCGACACGGGCGAAGACGCTCTCCAGATCACCGAGACCCTGATCCGCTCCGGCGGCGTCGATTGCGTCGTCCTGGACTCAGTCGCTGCCCTCGTGCCGAAGGCCGAGATCGAAGGCGAGATGGGCGACTCTTTCGTCGGCATCCAGGCTCGCTTGATGAGTCAGGCGCTGCGGAAACTCGCCGGCGCCGTCAGCCGGTCGAATACGGCGCTCGTCTTCACCAACCAGCTGCGCGAAAAGATCGGCGTCATGTTCGGCAACCCCGAGGTCACGCCGGGCGGCCGCGCCCTCAAGTTCTACGCCAGCGTTCGCCTGGACATCCGGCGCGTCGAGACGATCAAGACCGGCACCGAGTCGGTCGGCAACCGTGTCCGCGTCAAGGTCGTGAAGAACAAGGTCGCGCCGCCGTTCCGGGTGGCCGAGTTCGACATCATGTTCGGCGAGGGCATCTCGCGTGAGGGCGGCCTTCTGGACGTAGGCGTGGCCATGGACATCGTCACCAAGACGGGCGCCTGGTTCACCTTCGGCGAGACGCGCCTCGGTCAGGGTCGCGAGGCCGCCAAGGAGTTCCTCAAGTCCAACCCGGACATCTCGGCCGAGATCGAGAAGCAGATCCGAGGCAAGATGTCCGAGGTTTCGCTGCCGGTCGAAGGGATCGAAGAGGCCGAATAGCCGGCAGCCGGCCATGCCTCGCCGAAACGGCACCGAGCGGCTGGAGGCTCGACAGGCGCGCCTCGAGAGCCACGCCGCCGAGACCGACCCGGCCGTCGTCCTCAACGCCGCGGCGCGCTTCCTCGAGCAGCGGTCGCGCTCGATCGATGAAGTGCGGCGCCACCTGAGCGCAGCGCGATATCCGGCTGAACTCGTGGATACGGCCGTGGGCCGGTTGGTCGATCTGGGGATGCTCGACGATCGCGCCTTCGCGCAGGCCTGGGTGGAGTCGCGAGACCGAGCCCGGCCCCGTGGCGCCCAGGCGCTCCGCCGAGAGCTGTCTCTCAAGGGCATCGACCGTGAGACCGTGGCGGCTGTTTTGACCGACCGTGTCGTGGCGGCCGCAAACGCCGACGATGGTGCGGACTCCGCCGGCCGTGGCGCCGACGAGCTTGCCGCCGAGCGCCTGCTCCGCAAGAGCCGCTCCGCGCTGTTGCGCGTGGTCGATGCGCGCGTCCGACGCCAGCGCGCCTATGCCCTGCTGGCTCGTAACGGCTTCGATCCGGATGTTTGTCGCGAGGTCAGCGCGCGTCTGCTTGCCGAGGACTACGACCTCGCCCGCAGGAACCTCGACGACTGATTGTCCGCCAGCCCATTCGGATGGTGGAACGCCGCGCCGGAACGTCGGCGCGGCTTAGCCGGATTCCTCACGGGGCCGTAGACTACGCGGCGAGACGAACAACGCGTCGCCGCCAGGTAGATGGCGGCGGCGGAAGTCGAATCAAACGACAACAGCGCCTTCACTCGGCCGTGCTCGGGGAGCGGGCACGACACCGGGGTGCGGAGCGCTCCGACTAGCATCGACATGCGCCCGGTCGCGTCATTCGATCGGGTGGGAGGCAAGTTCATATGGATACCGCCATTGTGGTGGCCGCCGCCGTTGTGGCCGCCTTCGCGGGTCTCTGTATCGGCTTCCTTGGCCGCGGCTGGGTTGCCAATCAGGCGCTTCAGAGCGCGCAGGACAAAGCCGCTCGGATCGTGGCCGAGGCACGGACTCAGCAGAAAGAGCTGATCCTCACCGCCAAGGACGAGAAGTTGAAGCTCCAGCGCGAGGCCGAAGATGAGGCCCGCGCCAAACGCGCAGAGTTGTCGACCCTCGAGAGCCGGCTGTTGTCCCGTGACGAGCAACTCGACATGCGCGCCGACATGCTCGAGCAGCGCGACCGCAAGTTGCTCGATCGCGAGCGCGAGTTCGAGCAGAGTCGGCAGGAATTGGCCCAAGCCCAGCAGGAGCACGTGGCCGCCCTCGAGCGGGTCAGCGGCATGTCGGCCGCGGAAGCCAAGGCGCAGCTGCTCGAGGCCGTCCGAGAGGAGGCCGAGCGCGACGCCGTCAAACTTGCGAAGTCGATCGAGCGCGAGGCGCGCGAGGAGGCCGACGAGCGGGCCCGCGAGATCATCATCACTACCATGCAGCGCATCGCCGCCGATCACACCGCCGAGCACACCGTCTCCACCGTGCACCTGCCCAACGATGAGATGAAGGGCCGCATCATCGGCCGCGAGGGTCGCAACATCCGGGCCCTCGAACAGGCCACGGGCGTGGATCTGATCATCGACGACACCCCCGAAACGGTCGTGATCAGCGCTTTCGACCCGGTCCGCCGCGAAGTCGCTCGCCTGGCCCTGACCAAGTTGATGGCCGACGGCCGAATCCATCCGGGCCGCATCGAAGAAGTGGTAGCGAAGGCCCGCGCCGAACTCGATCTGGTCATGCGACAGGCCGGCGAGCAGGCTGTCTACGACGCGGGCGTTCCCGCCCTGCCGACGGAGATCGTCAAGCTGCTCGGCCGGCTCAAGTTCCGGACCAGCTACGGCCAGAACGTCCTGGTCCACTCCGTCGAGACGAGCCGGCTGGCGGCGATCATCGCGTCCGAGCTCGGCGCCGACGTCCAGGCGGCCAAGGTTGGCGGCCTATTGCACGACCTCGGCAAGGCGGTCGACCACGAGGTCGAGGGCCCGCACGCCCAGATCGGCGCCCAGATCGCGCAGCGCCACAACCTCTCGCCGAAGGTGGTGAACGCGATCGCCGCCCACCACCAGGAAGTTGACTTCGCCTCGCAGGAAGCCCCGATCGTTCAGGTTGCGGACGCCATCAGCGCGTCGCGCCCCGGTGCGCGCGGCGAATCGATGGAGACGTACGTCCGCCGCCTCGAAGATCTGCAGGCTATCGCCGAGAGCTTCGACGGCGTCGAGCGCAGCTTCGCAGTCCAGGCCGGACGCGAGGTCCGCGTCCTGGTCAAGCCCGAGCAGATCGACGACGTGAGCGCTACCCGGCTGGCTCGCGACGTCGTAAAGAAGATCGAGGCCAGCCTCACCTACCCGGGCCAGATCAAGGTGACGGTCATCCGCGAGACGCGAGCCGTCGAATACGCCAAGTAGCCGGCGGTGGCATCGACGGCAGGCACACCAGGTTCGGGGGCGGCGGGACCGGCCCGCGGCATCTGCCGCATCCTCATGATCGGCGATCTCATCGGCAAGCCGGGACGCCTTGCCCTCGAGGCGGTTCTACCGGATCTGCGACGCGAGCGCGACATCGCCTTCGTGACGGCCAACGGCGAGAACGTGGCCGGTGGCATGGGCCTGACCGCTTCAACGGCCGAGGCGATGTTCCGGGCCGGCGTGGATGTCATCACCTCGGGCAACCACATCTGGGACAAGCGCGAGATGTACGAGATCCTCGAGCACGAGGAGCGAATCCTGCGCCCCCTCAACTACGGCACCGACGGCGTTCCGGGGCGTGGCTGGGGCATATTCCACGCCGAGGACGGGACCGAGCTGGCGGTTCTGTGCCTCCAGGGCCGAACATACATGACCCCGATCGAGAACCCGTTCACCGAGTTCGACAGGCTCATAGACCAGGCGTCCGAGCCACTGCCACGAGTCCGCGTCGTCGACTTCCATTGCGAGCTGACGAGCGAGAAGAACGCCTTCGGCATCTACCTCGACGGGCGAGTCAGCGCCGTGGTCGGCACGCACACCCACGTCCCCACCGCCGACGAACGGATCATGCCCAAGGGCACGGCCTACCAGTCGGACCTGGGCATGGTTGGTCCGGTACATAGCGTCATCGGCTTCGACCCGGCCACTGTCATCCCGCGCTTCATCAACGGGCTACCGACGCGGTTCGAGGTTGGGGCGGGTCCGGTGGTCTTCAACGCATGCCTGATCGACGTCGATCCGGCCACCGGCCGGGCGGTCGCGGTCGAACGTATCCAGAGGATCGTCGAGGTCTGACATGGCCCAGGACCCGAGCAGCGGCCCGGCCCGTTTCCAGAACCGCGGCAGCAGGCCGATGAAGGGCCCTGCGGTCGTGCCCGCGTACCCCTCGCGCGTGGATCTCCACACCCACAGCCGGCGCTCCGACGGCATCCTGGAGCCGCAGGCCCTCGTCCAGGCCGCGGCAGCCGTGGGAGTCCGTGTCCTGGCCCTCGCCGACCACGACACCCTGGCCGGCGTGCGAGACCTCAGCGCCGCTGGAACGCCGCCGCTGCCCCTGGATCTGGTCGCCGCCGTCGAGATCAACAGCGTCGCCTCGGGCATCGATCGACTCTGGGAGGGTGAGCTGCACATCCTCGGCCTCGGCGTCGATCCTGACGACGAAGCCTTCGAGGCCACTCTTCAACGGCAACGCGACTCCCGCTCGACAAGGTTCGCCCTGATCGTGGCGCGTCTGCGCGAGCTCGGTTTGCCTGTGGACGACGGCGCCGCGGCCGTCCGCAACGCTCCCGGATCCTCACTCGGACGCCCGCAGATCGCCCGCCTGCTCGTTGCCGCCGGTCACGCGCCGTCCGTCGACGCCGCGATGAAGACGCTGCTGGCCCGCGGCATGCCCGCCTACGTTCCCCGCCAGGGCCTCGGGCCCCAACAGGCGATAGCCGCCATCCGCGCCGCGGGCGGATTGCCCGCCCTGGCCCATTTCGCCGACGGTCCCTCGCGGCGCGCCCTGGTTACCGACCTGGTGTCGGAGGGCCTCGGCGGCCTCGAGGTTCACTACCGCCACTTCGACGCGCAGACCGTGGCCGACATGGCGGCCCTGGCCGCGGACCTGTGCCTGGTGCCCACCGGCGGCAGCGACTACCACGGCGATGTCGAGACCTACGCCGAGGCCCACGCTGCGCTGTTCGTGCCGGACGAGGATGCGGAGGCCATCTATGCGGCGTTGGGCCGCGAGCCGGTCGACCCCGCGGTTGGCGGCGCGAGCAGCTGATGAGCGACCGAACGGTGACGGAGTTGGCCGCCAAGCTCACGGCCCTGCCGCGCGCCGGGAACGTGGCCGCTCCGCCCGCCGTCGAAGCCGCTCTGATTGAGTTCCGCCCGGAGACGAACAGCCTGCCGAGCTTCTTCATGTGGACCCTCGGCTGCCAGATGAACGTCAGCGACTCCGAGGAGATGTCCGGCCAGCTGCTCGCCGCAGGCTGCCGACGTGCCCCGTCCATGGAGGACGCCGACCTCGTCGTCATCAACACCTGCGCGGTCCGCGAGCATGCCGAGGCCAAGGTCATAGGCCGCCAGGGGCTGCTCGGCCAACTCAAACGAGCCCGACCCGGGATGCGTGTCGTGCTGACCGGCTGCGGGGTCCGCGAATCCGAACGCGCCGGCCTGGCCCGCAGGTTCCGGGCGGTCGATATGTTCCTCCGTCCCGACGAGGAGCCCGAGCTTGCGCTGAGGCTGGGGCTCGTGTCTGCCCAGGCGCCGATCGGGCTTAGGACCGTCGCCACGGCCGCCACGACCGTGCTGAGCGGCCGGCCCGTCAGCGCAGCCGACCGACTGGCCGCCTCGCGCGCCAGCGCCCTGGCCGAGCACCGTGTCGCCCGGTCGTCGACGATCTCCGCCTGGCTGCCCATCGTCTACGGCTGCGACAAGACGTGCACGTACTGCATCGTGCCCTTCAGCCGCGGCCCGGAGCGGAGCCGGCCCTTCGACGACATCTTGGCGGAGGCCCGTGAGATCGCCGCGGCCGGATACCAGGAACTGACGCTTCTCGGCCAGAACGTCAACAGCTACGGCCACGACCTGCCGGCGGAGGAGCGCTTCGGCCACATCGACACCGAACGGTCGACCGGGCGCCGGCTCGACCTCCGGTCGCGACCCGACCTGGCGGAGCTGCTATGCGCGATCGACGGCATCCGCGACGCCGACGGGGCGCCCGCCATTTCGCGCCTGCGCTTCATAACCTCGCATCCATGGGACCTGTCGGACCGGCTCATCGAGGCCATGGCGACCTGCGAATCGGTGGCCGAACACCTTCACCTGCCGATCCAGTCGGGCGATGACGCGATGCTCCAGCGCATGGGCCGTCAGTACACCGTGGCCCACTACAAGGAGCGGCTCGCCCGCATTCGAGAGGCCGTGCCGGGCATCGCCGTTTCCACGGACGTCATCGTCGGCTTCTGCGGCGAGACCCAGGAACAGTTCGAGGCGAGTCTCCGGGCCCTCGACGAGATCCGGTTCGACACAGTGTTCGCGGCCGCCTATTCCCCGCGCCCCGGCACACCCGCCCTGCACATGGCCGACGACGTCCCCGCGGCCGAGAAGCGGCGGAGGCTCAACGAACTGCTCCGACGCCAGGAGGCAATCGGCACCGAGCGCAACCGCGAGTGGCTCGGCCACGACGTCGAGGTTCTGATCGAGCAGATCACTCCGCCGCGCAGGCGGCTCGAACCGAATGACGCGGATGCGGACGACGTTGACGAGCCGATGTCGGGCGTTCCGCCGCTGGCCGGCACGGCGGGGGAGGGGAGCGTCGCCCTGGCCGGCCGGACGCGCCACAACAAGCTCGTCCATCTCGCCGGCGACCCGGCGCTGGTCGGTCACAGGGTCAGGGTTCACGTCGAATACGCCGGTCCGTTCGCTCTCCGCGGCCGATTGGTGGAGGCGCCCGATGAGCCCGATGTCCTCGCCTGACGCTCTGCCGCCGCTCATCGTCCTGGCCGGCGCGACGGCTACTGGCAAGACGCCCCTGGCCATCGCTCTGGCGGAGGGGTTGCGTGAGCGCGGCACNNCCGGGATCGCCGAGCGTGGCGCGGTGGCCATCCTTGCCGGCGGCACGGGCTTCTACCTGCGAGCCGTCGCGCGCGGTCTGGCGGTCGACGAGCTGCCGTGGGACGCCGACGTTCGAGCGTCGGTGGAGGCCGATCTGGCGGCCGACGGGCTGCCGGCGCTAGTCGCCGAGCTGCGCCGTATCGCCCCATCGCGAGCCGCCACCATCGATCTACGCAATCCGCGCCGCGTGGTCCGGGCCGTCGAGATCGCCCGCCTCCGGGGAGATGCGCCACTCCCCGAGCCACGAGGCTACGGGCGGCCCGTTCTGTGGCTCGGCCTGACGGTAGAACCGCCCGTCCTGCGCGAGCGCATCCGGGCCCGCGCCCGAGCCCAGTTCGACGCCGGCCTTGTCGAGGAGACGCGCGCCCTCGCCGCGCGCTACGACCCGACCCTGCCCAGCTTCTCCGGCATCGGCTATGCCGAGTCGCTGGCGCTGATCGCCGGCCGCCTCTCGCGCGACGAGGCGATCGCCGAGGATGCCCGCCGCAACGCCCTATTCGCCCGCCGCCAGGCCACGTGGTTCCGCCGCGAGCCCGACATCCGTTGGCTGGACGCGACCATGCGACTCCCGATTGGCCAGGCCCTGACTGACACGCTGAACTACATGGCCGAGTAGGGCACGATCCGGGCCATGTGAGCCGACTCGCGGAAGTCCATCGATCGGCCCAACCCAGCTGGGGCCGGCGTTCCGCTATCCTGAGCCCCTATGACGAAGGACATCATTGATCTCACGGCGCCGGTCGAGCGCGCCTTTCTCGTTGCCGTCGATACCGGCGATGATCCCGGCTGGACAGCGGAGGAGTCGATCGGGGAGCTGGCCAGCCTGGCCGACACCGCCGGCGCTCAAGTCGTCGGCGCGGAGTGGCAGAACCGCCGCCATGTCGACCCCAACTTCTACGTCGGCAAGGGCAAGGTCGACGAGCTGGTCGCGGCCAGGTCGGAGACCGGCTACACGATCCTGATCGCCGACGACGAGCTGTCGCCGGCGCAGCAGCGGGCCCTCGAGGAGGCGGTCAAGACCAAGGTGATCGATCGGTCGCGGCTGATCCTCGACATCTTCGCCCAGCACGCCCAGACCCACGAGGGCCGTCTCCAGGTCGAGCTGGCGCAGCTTGAGTACCAACTGCCGCGCCTGACTCGAATGTGGACGCACCTCTCGCGCACCGGCGGCGGCATCGGCACCCGAGGCCCCGGCGAGTCGCAGCTCGAGACCGACCGCCGACTCGTCCGCGACCACATCAAGAAGCTCAAGGAGCGGGTCGAACAGGTCGCCGAACAACGCCGCACAGCCGGCCGGGCCCGCGACCGGCGGCTATTCCCAACCGTCGCCATCGTCGGCTACACCAACGCCGGCAAGTCCACGCTGCTCAACGCCCTCGTCGGTCAGGTGGTGGCGAAGGCCGAGGACCGGCTATTCGCCACTCTCGACCCGACCTCGCGCCAGGTCAAGCTCGGCGACGGCCAGACGGTCATCGTCACCGACACGGTGGGCTTCATCCACAAGCTGCCCCACCAACTCGTGGATGCCTTCCGGGCGACCCTCGAAGAAGTCACGCGCGCCGACGTGCTCGTAGAGATCGTCGACGCCTCGGACCGCCATTTCGCCGAGCACCGCGCCACGGTCCAGACCGTTCTCGAAGAGCTTGGCGCCGGCGACAAGCCGCGCTTCGTGGCCTTCAACAAAGCCGATCTCATCGAGGCGGCCGCCCGCGACGGCAACACGCCCGCGCCGGCGATCGCCGGCCAGGTCCTCATCTCGGCCAAGACGGGCTACGGGCTCGAGACGCTCAAGGCCGAGCTATCGGCCCTGCTGGCATCGCTCTGGGTGGACGTGGACGTGGCCATCCCGTACCGCGCCGGCGAGCTGCTGGCCCGCATCCGCGAGCGCGGGACCGTGGAGCTCGAGTATCGCTCGGGCGACGTTCGCGTGACCGGACGGGTCAGCGCGCCCCTGGCCGGCGAGCTCGACGCCGTGGCCACCAAGTGGCGCGAGTCGCTGCGCAACGGCGAGGATACGGACGCCTGAGCGCCGTGAGTCGTCCCCGGGCGCCCCTACGTCCGCTAGAACCAACTATAGAACGCGCGTTCTCATGCATTCGCCGCACGTCGACCCACGCCACCACCCTTGTTCGCGGGAAGTGGACAACTCGCGAAACAGCTGGGACGCGCCCCGAAACTGGTGGATAAGCCCCTTCCGCCCAAGGCGCGCCGGACCTAGATTCTGTCTTGCCCGGAGGGGCCAGCGAGATCACACCAAGCCAGCGGTTCTGGTGGAAACGGTGAACGATCTACGTGAAAGTCCTCGGACCCGCAACGGTCTCTGGATCGGATCGCAGAACGCAAACCGCGAAAGCCGGGATGTAGAGGGCTCGGTGGCAGGTTCGGCAGTAGCCGGAGCGCGGTCCGCCGTTTGAGCGAGTGGTCGCAAGACTCCTTGCCCGCGGTGGTCGAAGCGGCCAGTCACGCGGACCCGCAGAACGATCGAACGGTTCCTCTGGGCATTTTCGTGTGCCCGGCGGGCGCCGAACCGCGAGCGGCGAGCGGGGTAGGGGAGCAGGGTTTATCCTCGGCCGCGACCCGCCACGCAGCCAAGGAAGTCGATGCCGCCCGCCCGCCCCAGCATCTGGATCATCGTCCCGACCTACAACGAGCGCGAGAATGTTGGCCCGATCACCGACGCCATCCTCGCCGCAGTGCCCGACGCTCAAATCCTGATCGTCGACGACGGGTCTCCGGATGGGACAGGTGAGCTGGCCGACGCCCTGGCCCGTACGAACAAGGCCATCGCCGTGCTGCACCGTACCGCGAAGCAGGGCCTGGGGCGCGCCTATGTGGCCGCCTTCAAAGAACTCCTGGCGCGAGACGCCGACATCGCCGTCCAGATCGATGCCGATTTCAGCCATCCGGTCCGCTATCTGCCGTCCCTGCTCGAGCCGCTCCTGAACGATAGAGCCGATCTCGTCCTGGGCTCGCGCTACGTCAAGGGCGGCCACATCCCGCGCTGGAACGTCTTCCGCAGACTCATCAGCCGTGGCGGAAGCATCTTTGCAGGCGTGGTCTTGCTGATGCCCTATCGCGACTTGACGGGTGGCTTCAAGGCCTGGCGAACGCCGGTCCTGCGTGAGATCGATCTAGATGGGCTCCATGCCGGCGGGTACGCCTTCCAGATCGAGACGACTTTCCGCGCCCGACTGGCCGGCGCCCGCATCGTCGAGACGCCAATCACTTTCGAAGAGCGACGGGCCGGCACCTCGAAGATGAGCATGAACATCTTCATGGAGGCGTTCCTGCTCGTACTCGTCCTGCGGCTCAAGACCCTCGGCCAGCGCAGGCAGCGGGCACTCAACACCACCGACTGAGCACGTCCGTTCGAGTGCGCCGAGCAGCGGCGAATGCGCGACGCAGACCGCTTGTGCACAGTCGTGGAAATGGCGCGGCCCGATGGGCTACTACCTCGTGAGAACGTGGATAAGCGGGTTGGCAGGGGACTCCCGTCGGTCTAGATTCCTCTTGCCCGGAGGGGCCACGAAAACCGAACGACTCGACCGATTCTCGGATCGGCCGAACGATGCGGGGTCGAGGTTCCTTCGGGCATCTTTGATGCACATGCCTCATCCCGTCACACAGCGGCCCGCCGAGCACACCCCGCCGGCGGGCCGCGTGTTTACTCCCCAGTCAGGCCGCGGCTTCATCCAGCTTAGGGCTGCCGGTCGGAGCGGGCTGACCGGCAGCCGCGGACTTGGTCAACCCGACGCTCGCCTGGCTGAGAACCCAAATCGCGAGCAGGAATGACAGCGGCTGGAAGCCGACGATGCCACCAAGGGGCCAGAGGGCGGCCGCCACGTAGAAGGCAATCCGCGGCCTGCCCAGCATCGCCAGCATCGGCAGGGCGAGAGTGGCGTCGTATATGAGGGCGTGGGGCGACGCGACCAGGCCCGCCACGGTCGCCACGGCGATGGCCTCGTGGAGGGGCCGCCTCCTCAGAGACGGCACGAGCGCGATGCCCACGACAGCGAGGGCCACGTAGATCACCGGCGAGCCGCCCAGGGTCACGACCAGGCTGACCGACTGCCAGTTGTGGATGACGTCGTAGCCCATCCAGGCGTTCACCGTCGAGAGCCACGTGGACGGCCACTGCCAATCGCCGCCGGTTGCAAACACGCCGAGAAGGTAGTGGGCGCCAAAACCGGCAAACGTCGCCGCAAGTGCCCTCCATCGGGCGCGAACGACGAGAAGCGCCAGCAGCGGCAGCGCGAGTTGAGGCTTGTAGGCCAGGCCGGCGATTGCGATCCCAGCCAGGAGGTCGCCCGTGCCGCCGCGCCGGAGCCCGACGAACGCCACGGCCACCAGAAACAACGCCAGGGGCGCCGTCTGGTTGGAGACGACCGCAGCGGCCGCGGGGGGCCAGAGCAAGGCGCCCACCAGAGCCATCGATCGTGGAATTCCGAACGGCCGCCTGCCAACCTCGACCGCCGCGACCAGCAGGCCGAACATCGCGGCCATGGCGATCCAGCCGGCAACGGCGTACGGGAGCGCCGCCAGCGGCGCATAGAGGAACGCGAATGCGGGCGTGTTGACGTACGTCACCGTCGGCAGTCCCAGGCCGGCCTGATAGCTCACGGGACCGACGAGCGTCTCGAGCTCGCGATGTCCGACAAGCGCTCCGGCCGAGTAGAACGCCGAGAAGTCCCAGAAGCTCCACAGGGGCGCCAGGGCCGCCGGCAACCAGAACGCCACCAGCACGACCGACCAGGCTCGAACGCGCCGCTCCGTGAGAACGCTGTTCACACGAGCCACCGGGCCTATTGGCGCCGGCACGCGTCCGGCCAGTACTCGAAGCCGCGCGTCAACCCCGACAACTGCGGCCTCAACGGGCGCCAGTACGGCATCCACGACATTCACGCCCACGCCTCTCGTCCTCGACGCCACTTCCTGGCTGCGCTAGGGCACCAGGCGCCAGCACACCGGTAGTCTAGGCCAAAGTGAATGCCCTCCATCCCACTTCCGATAAGAGAGGTTATGTCCGTTAGTCGGCGCTCTTGTTGGGGACGTGCCGGTGAGGACCAAAGAAACCCACATGGATCAGTCCCGTCGCGCCCTTGGTGTCGTCGTAGAAGTAGATGCGAGGCGACATCGCCCCACCTCCTTCGGCGATCTTGAGGTGAGCCAGCATCAACACTCTGCCTGCTGGATCGACATCGGAGGAAACTGGAAAGATCCTCCGGTCCCGTAGGTCGCGGTCGTTGATCACTGAGTCGCTTTCTGACATCGCCAGCTTTCGAGAGGACGCAGGCCAGAGCGGGTTCTCGGCGCTCTCGCACCAGTCCCAGAAGCCGGCGGCTTTGGCTGCATCTCGTGCATATCGATCCAAGGCCTGAAGGCCACGCCACGCCGCGCGTCCCCACGCACGGCTCTCGGGCATGGCGTCCAGTTCCAGAGTCGTGCTTGTGGCGGAAGCAGGTAGACGGACGTGGCCTAGGAGCCGCCGTGCGAGGTCGGCGGCGTTGGCGCATGAGTCAGCATCTGGCGTTTCCTCGGTTGCGGCTGAGTCCCACGCATCAGGAGCTACTTGTGCGATTGAGAGAACCCGCTCGAGCCGCTCTGAGTAGCGAATGGCATCCGTGAGTTGCTGCGAGGCAGCCTCGAGGTCGGCGGCGGCGGCGAATCGAAGGTCTTGCTCCTGAGACAGTTCGTGTCGTAGTCGTTGGGCTTCGTCATCTGCCCGAATGTACAGCGCCTCTACTTCGCCAAGGGCGTCAGAGCCACTTCTTGCTGCCAGTTCCGACCGAACGGAGTCGTACCCATCCGGAGCCCGCCTTGCCGAACTGGCCAACGAGATGCGGCGGTTGATGATGCGACCCGCATCCCGAATGTCGCCGGACATAGCTGAGGCAGTAAGGAAGAAATGGCGGTACGGTGAATCATCAGGGCCAGCCCCAGGCAGATACACCCTGACCGCCCCACCCCACACCCCGAGTCCCTTACCAAGACCATCATTGAAGTCATCCACGCTCAGCGAAGAGAGGACTTCGACACTAGCGATACCCGCTAGTGTTCGAGCCGCTGAGTCCGCGCGTTCCTCGGCGAGCCTGAGGCCTCCGTTGGGATCGGGCGTGAATACGACGATTGGTAGATCCCGAGACTCATCAAGGACGAGGTCCAGAAGTTGCTGAGTGCTCTTGGCAAGCCAATTGCGGTGGACGGCTGATATCTGCACTGGACCGCGGCGCGGCCGATTCCCGAGCTCGATGATGGAAGCGACCAGGCGTGGGGGTTCGATCTCCGGCGGGAGCCGAAAAGCATCTGCAGCCACGAACTCCAGGTCCACCCAAAACGATGCCGAGCTCCCTTGCCGCTCGATGACCGTCAACGTGGTCGTCCACCGCTCCACCACTTTCTCCTCGTGGAGAGCGAAGCGGACGGCCTCGACGGAGCCTTTCACGACGCGTGCCACCGATACATCGAGCCCACCGCGCTCCGACCGGCCGATGCCATCATCTGGGATGCTCAGACTTCGATCTTTTCGATGACACCATTCACCGAAAGCCTTTGTGCCGACGGCGCAAGCGTCACTGAGATCGTCGTCCCAGATGGCTCTATAGAGAAGTGCCACGTCGTATCCCCTTCCTGCTACTGAGCCTTCCGGTTCATATCTTGGACTCGCCATGGTTCTCGGCGCGAACGCCAAGCCGAAACCGCAAGGACGTTTGGTCAACCAGCAATCTGACCTTCCGTATCGGTCCCCAACAGATGGAGTTGCAGAGGTGATGGCTGCAACCCCAAGTACTTGTGTTCCAGATCACGCATTGACAGGATTCCGGTCCTGATGCCTCGTTCACATGAGTCTGCCTCGACATCCTCATGTGCGTTTCTATTGCCGAAACGCCGGAGTCGGTGCAGCGTGCCCACCTCAATGTCATCGACCAAACCTTCGGCGTGAAGACGATCAATCAGCTGCTCAGCACTTAGCCGCTTCGGCAGGCTCAACTTTCGTCTTGCTGCTAGGTCTCGGCCCAACCGCTCGACGGCTTTTCGAAGGGCGGCTCCGCAGCACTCTCGCGTGACTCGGTCTCCGTTGGCATTTCGATCCGCGTACGTCAGGAGGTCATCCAGCCGACCCGTCGTCAGGACGAGCCTCGGTTGTGGGTCAGCACCGCGCTCGATGTCGTATCGCGTGAATGATGGAAGGGCCGAGAACTGAGCCTGGACGGCCTCCGCGAAGCGGCGATTGTGCGAGAGCACGATCAGCTGGCGCCGACGAGCAACCCTTGCAAGAAGACTGACCAGGCTCTGCTCATGCCCTTCGTCCATTGACTGGACAGGGTCATCGAGCAAGATCATCTTCCATTGCGCGTTTCGATCTACCCGCTGGGAGAAGTAGAGGCTCAGGCCGAGGCAGTTACCCTCCGCCTCGCTGAAGGTCGTCACCGGGTTAATCGGTCTGCCGAAGGATGTTGCCTCTAGCGCCGCCTGTCGCCATCGGGTGTCCCGGACGGTTACCCCGGTGATCTTGATGTGGTGGCCCGGATTCAACTCGTCGTAATACGACGCGATATCTTCGCCAAGCCGCCGCAGCGACTCGGCCATACGTTTCTTCTCGGCGCCCTCCAGGAGCTGTACGAGGCGACCCAAATCTTCCTGAAGCTCGTGGATTCTCCACGCCGCTTCAATTGTGGCTGAGTTCTCTGCCAGGGTCTTGGCGGTCTGGAGACCAGCCAACTTCTTCTGCTCCGCTTCGGAGAGACTGGTGAATCGCGCCGCGAGTGATGCCGATAGGGCGTCCGCGCCGCCGCGGACGGCAGCGTGACTCGAGCCTATCTGGGCCACGATGTCGCAGATCTGGTCCGCCAGCGACAGCATCCCCTGATCATCGGCAGCGCCACGATGGGCACCACTGGTTGCAGCGCAGAGTCCCTCAACGAGACCGACCAGGCGACGCCGGGAGACCTCCAGGTCAGCCTGCTCGCGCAACAGCTCGCCCAGGCTGCTTCGATCTGGACCCTCCGGGAGCCCTTCCAGGAGCCGAGAGGCGATATCGGAATTCAAGGGCCCCGGACCACCTAGGCCGGAGAATGCAATAGACCGGAGCTCATCGCGATGATCATCTGGTTTAGGAGGGGTCCGGGAGGCGGTATCCCGTAGAACGTCGAGCCTCTGACCCGTCAATGATTCCTCACCGCAGAACGGGCAAGAAGACGGTGTTGCTGCATCGAGGAGAGCGAGACCTTCCGACACGAAGCTGGCAAATGCGTTCTCCCGATGCCAGGCACGATGCAAAGCGGTCTCCGCGACCACCAACTTGGCGACGATGTCTGCCCTCAAGACGTGCGATCGGATCTCAGGAGTGCCGACAACCAGCGCCTCAAGACTCGGGGGCCGCAGGTTCCGCGCATACAGTTCGCGCAGCTGCGACTCGGCCGCCTGAAGGATCGTTTGCCACGACTCGGTGTCAGCGATGCCGAGAAACCGAGACGCACGCTTCCGCAATTCCGAAGGCGCGAGTGCCAGAGGGTCCTCGCCGGCCGGCGTAAGTGGCTGGATGGCGCGGCTTGAGATCTCGCGCGCCGACACTACTCGCTCCTCACGATCAGAATCCGACCTCAGTCGCTGCAGCCGTTGCCGGGCTGCTCCGAACTCGCCGAACCCGAGGAGCGAACTCATCTGCTCCCAGCGGTCCTTCTGCTCGCTGTCGATGACAGCCTGGATCTCGCACTGGCCGAGAAATGGCCGGAACATATCCTCGGTGCGTAGGCCGAGTGCCTGCACGTTCTCGGCGCGTTTGCCATCGATTGTCAGGACCGCCTCCTTGCCCAAGAGTGTCCTTCTAATGGTGTGACGATGGCCGGCGTCATCGATTACGACGACCTCCGCGAAGGTAGGCAGACTCTCCGCCGCATGGGCAGATCGAAGCCAATCCCAGCCTCTGTACTCTCCTTGGGTCTTCGATCTCGTGCGCCGAACCACGGTTCCGAACAGGGCCCACTCGAGGGCTTCAGTGATGCTCGTCTTGCCTGAACCGTTCTCTCCACATATGAGAATGACGTCTCCCGCGAGCACTAGGTCGACCGCGGTCGGGAACCCCCTAAAGGCTTGAAGGCCAATCCGCTCAAGCCTCATCGAGCGCCTCCCGAATAACGCGCGCCCAGGCGTCTCCCGGATCCTTACCGCTGGCCAACGCGTCAATCAAGGGCTTCAGTCCAGGCGCGACCTTCGTTCGAAGGCTCTCAAGCTCAGCGGCTAGGGGCGCCGCCGTATCAGGAGTATCCCCGCCAGGCCGACCCTTCGTGCCGGTAGCTAACGCCTCTTGATCTACTCTCATTGCGCCCCCATTTCGAGAAACACTCCCCTACCTCTCGCTCGCGACGGCCAATCGCAGTTGGCCTCTCGTAATCACGCTAATGATGACTGCGTGGTTGCTAGGTTGCGTCACGCAGCTCGACCGGCGGCGCCCCTGGCGATCTCGTCCAGCCTCAGGGCGAGGTTCTCAACTCGTTTCTCGATAAGCGAGCGCGGCCAGCCAGCAACCCGTCTGTCGTGACGAAGTAGCCAAACTTCGACGCCGGAGACAGGGCCACCGTCGGAGCGGCCTTCGAAGTGGAGGGCTGCGGCGGTCGCGTACAGCCGCATATGTTCGGTCAGGCGGATCTCGTCGTCGGTAATCAAGTGCCGAATGATCCAGCCCGCGGACGTCTGGTACGCGACGTCGACACCCATCGTAAGACCGTGACCGAGAACCTCGACCCGTTCTCGCCTCATCTGGACCCGGGTTGGATCCGGTTGCGTCTTGTCCATGTCGGCGAATCGCACGAGCATCTTGCGGCCGTTGGCGATCTCGCTGGCCGCGCTCTCATGACGCTTTGATCCCTTCGTCCGATCCTCGTAGTCGGCCAGTAGAACGTCAACGCTTCTGTGACCATCGAAGTACCGCCTGAGCGAGGCGTCTATCCACGGACGCTGTGGGCTGCGGGGCGTATCTGGCGCGATCGGGGCGACAGCCGCGATCCGCAGCTGACGGGCCAGGGCCGCAGGGCTCCGGATCCCAGTGCGGAGTTGACGAGCCGACAGTTCCATGGAGCCGACCTCCTCATCCCCCCAGACTCATGCCGGGTGGGCTATTCGGGTCTCTCGAGCTATCCAGGTCATCTCCCCTCCCCTGCCGCAAGTCGGTATGGTCTCCTGGCCAAGCATGCCGGCCATCCCGCCCGTAGACTGAGACAGAAAATGAAGGGGGAATATGACTTCTGTACCGGTGGCTAGTATAGCGCAGGCGCTATAGTGCATCCAATCGGGGGCCGAGTTCAGAGTCCGCGATGGGTCGCGCTGGGAACCGATCGCTTTGTCGCGTGGCTGTTGGAGTGTCACGACGATCAGAAAGTCTTCCTCCGCGTATACGCTCACATGACCGACATGATCGACAAACTCGAACTGGCCGGGCCCGCTGTGGACCGCAAGTGGGCCAAGAAGCTCCGCGACCACGACGGTTTGGGTGAGATTAGGTACAACGATGGCGGATCGAGGGCATTCCGAGCCTTCTTCAGGTTCGGCCGGCAAGGGGCGCGGCGCGTGATCGTCTTCGGCGATGGCGATAGCAAGACGTCTGATGACTTCTCGAGAGAAAGGTACGAACGCGCAAATCGGCTCATTCTCGAAGAGATGGATGAGCACGGCATTACTACCGCGCAGGATTGGTGAATTAGATGAGTACGTCCAAGCTCCGGGAGAGGCTCCTTGCTCTTGAGGAATCTCCCGAACTTCATTCCGTCCGGGATCACGAGTTCCCCTATAGGGCGATCGCGGTCGCGGTCGTTGATCTACGGGGGCGGCTCGGCCTTACTCAGGTCCAACTTGCGAAGCTCGTAGGCACGACTCAGTCGGTGATCTCTAGGGTCGAGAGTGGGCGACATCCGGTGGAGGCATCACTGCTTTCGCGGATCGCCACCACAGTTGAGCAACCGCTGTCAGTCAGTTTCGGCCCTCTAGGAGAGCCGGATGTCACAGGTGGGGATGCCCGGCCCACTGCTTCTTCGGCGATGTCAACTGGCGATGCCCTCCTCGACCAGTTCAACGTGGCAAACACCAGCCAGGACTGGGATAGGTCCCATCACTTGGCCGCCGAGATTGCGCTGGATCCCGCTACGCCGCGCCGCCAACTTGCGTTGGCCCTCGACACCTACAACCGGCACGACTATTCAGCTGCTGAGAAGTGGGCGGGGGGCGTCTTGACCGCCGGACTTGCAGAGGATCAACTCGCGACGGCGCGTCTGGTGTTGGGTCGCTCCCTGATCAATCTCGACCGACCGCGAGAGGCTTTGGAGGTTCTTTCTCAGATCGCCGACTCATCCCGACTCGCATGGCTGGCCGTCGCAGCCCGTGCCGATGCCTACGTCGAGCTACATGATGCCGACGCGGCCATCACGGAGTCAGAACGTGCTATCGAGCTCGCTCCCGACGTCCCAGAGGTCCGATACCATGCCGCGCGTACCGCGTGGCATGCAGATAGGGTGTGGGACGCTCTTCACGACATCTCCTTGTACCGGGCAGAGCGCCCGAACAACCTCGACGGGCTGCTTCTCCATGGCTCCATCCTGGGTTACATAGGGTCGGGGAAACACTCGCCTGGTGCGCTCCGATTCGCCCAGCGGCTATTCGAGAAGGCTTTGCCCAGCGGCAATTGCGAGGCAATTCGTCTCTACTCTTTGACCGCCGCCCGACTAGGCCAGTGGGAGGTGGCGTTCGTGTGGGCCGAGAAGCTCCTTGCGCATCCGGGAGTTGGCACCAGCGGCAAGTGCCAACATACGGAGGAGGGCACTTCTCACGAGCACTATGTACGCGAACACATCGTGCCCGACGCAATTGACGGAATCGAGGAGAACAACCTCGAGGTCACGGAGAAGGCAATTGCCGAAGCGGAGCGCATCTTCGGAGGATCGGAGGCTCTCTCGTCCCGCAGGGCTCTGGCCCGAGGAGTCGCCGGAGACCTACAGGGGGCACTAAAGGCGATCGGGAAGACGCGGGACACCGTCGCGTCAGCACCGGCCGTTGACCAAATCGCAATCGCTGCAGCGTTCCATTCACGCAATGAGTTCGCCAGAGCTTACGAGATCCTGAAGCGAGTCAAGGATGACCTTGGACGCCCCTACGGTCTGCTAAGGCTCGCGGAATGCGCCGCAGCGACGGGAGAGTTGGACGAAGCGCGGAACGTCCTGGAGCAACTCGCGGACGGCGACGGATTCGATGCGGATCTCGCTCGTGTCGCTCTTTCGATCCTGCACGCAGACCGTGCAACCGTCCGGAAGTTGGCTTTGGTGTCGATGCCAGAGCCGGGTTGGTCGCAGGCGTTCACCACCGAGACACTAGGAACGCCCAGACAGTCCAGCTGGGAGGGGAAGCACCACCCCACCACGCCAATGCTGGACGCGGTCTTCGGGAAGGGCTACCTCAACTAGAAGGGGTATCTCGACCACCTGACGACGACCTCGCGGCTCTTCGGGAGCGCGAAGCGCGGCCGACACGGCAGCTGCTGCACCATTGGCGCAAGTTGCAGCACGAGGCCGGCCAGGCCAGCTACCCTGGCGGCCTTCTCGATCCGCGGCTAGAGCTTGCCCACCACGTCGGGATCCGGTTTCGCCTTGGCGAGCTGGTTCTTCAGGGTCTCGATGTCGACCGCCGCATCAAGCTTGGCCTCCGCCGTGAGGCGCCCGCTTGTCGGTGAGCGGGGGTCCTCCCGGTGACTTGAGTGATCGCCGCCAACGGGCTATCGCAACTCCTGATGCGGTCAGGTGTTGCGATGATCCCTGGATTCCGCCCTGTCATTCCCAGTTCTCGATTGCGGTTACCGGATGGTCGCTGGGACATGCTGCGCTCATCCCACTTGGCCTCGGGCTTGGGGCATTGCTCTATTTGACCGCATCATTTCTGGTGGCGATGCGCGGCGCTTCAGTGTCGCCGCGATTCATCATGGAGGCTTCTGCTTTCGAAAGCCTGGCGATGGCCGGGCCCGGCGTGTGGACGAAGTCCGTGGCCACTCGTCTGGTCTACGCACGGGCGAACGAGCCCTTGGGCACTCGGCTTGTCAACTACAACTGGGCAGCCCAACACTCGGCGGTCATCGCCGCGATTCTGACGGGCATAGCCGCGATCCTGATCGTTACCTCATCGGCACCGTTCGGCCCGGCGGCATCTACGAGCCCCACGCCGTCCCCGTCTGCCGTCACCGCTTCGCCAAGTCGAACATCGCCGACCGGGCTGTGTCGGCCAGGCTGCGGCGGTCCCGAAATGCCAAACATGCGAATCGGCTGCCAAAGTCTGACGCGCACTCAGGCAATCTTCTGAAGGGACCACACGTGTCGCTTGCGATCAACCCCGATGGTCACCGTGGGGCGGGTTGGCTGCTGCAGCGAGAAGGGCACGGTCGATTGGCTCCCCGCAGACGGCACACACGGGCTTCAGAGACACCGATGATCGGCATGAAGGGCAAACAACAGAGCGTTCAGCCTTTGGCGGTCGCTGAGACCGCTGAGCGGGTGGCGCCGCTCCGGTCGTATCGCGCCAGACGCTCGACTCCGGCGTCCGAGATCGCTCGGAATGCGAAACCTCGCCATACATCTCCCGTGCCACGGGAGCAAGTCCAAGAACGAGTAGAGCGAAGACGCCGAAGACCAACCCGAGAACGAACCAGTTGAGTTGGCTTCGACCCTTCTCACCGGCTAGCCACGAACAGGCGAACCCGAGGCAGCCCCACGCTGTAAGGATGGCAAGTTGAAGGTTCGACATTGCACCTTCCTGTTTTAGTTGAACATCGAGCGACGCAATGCTATGGCTCGACTGCCCGCGCCTGCGTGAACACCCGCTGCAAATAGTGGTCCATCACGACCGTCTGGAAGGCGGGGTCGTCGAGGATGCGGCGGAAGATGTCGGCGTTGCCGTCCATGCGGCCGACGATGCTCTTGATGAAGGCGTCGGCGAAGACGAGTTTGAAGTTCTCGATGGGGTTGGCGCGGGCCTGGGCTACCAGCTGGGCGTCCCCTAGCCAGGTGGCTTCCATCTGATCGAAGAAGAGCTGATCCGCGGTGCCTAGCGCCATGCCGAAACGCTCGTTGAGGACGTGGATGATGGCAGAGAGCTTGTCCTTCTCTTCCTCGGCCTGGCGGCCCTGGCCGTCGTAGATGGACTTCAGCTCCCCCACTCCCCTACCCGGGCCGATCGAACCTTCGCTGGTCTTCTCCAGGCGGAGATGGGTCAGCTGGACCTCCGAGCCCAGGTCTAGGCTCCCTCCCCTATCGGTTGGCAGCAGGGAGATGAACGCGCGGCCGGCCAGGTACAGCGCCTCCAGCCAGACGTCTCCGAAGTCGACCACCTGGGATAGGAACGAGTACGCGCGAACGTAGCGATCGAGAAGATCGCGGATCTCGGTCTGCTCCTCCGGAGTCCGCGCCACGAAGCGATCCACCGCAGGATCCAAGGTCGCGTGGAGCGTCGCGTGGTAGTCCGCCTTTGGCGTTCGATCCGCCAGGATTGCCGCCGCTTGCCGCACCTCCAGATCGCTCAGCACCTGGAGCGCATGCAGCTTGCCGGCCAGGTCGTGCGGCAGATTCGGGTCGGCCGGGATCGCAACCGTGGTCTCATACCAGGGCGCGAACGACTCGGTGATCGCCTCGGCCTCATTGCGGAAGTCGAGGACGAAGGTGTCGGTCTTCTCGGGATGGATGCGGTTGAGCCGGCTCAGGGTCTGGACCGCGGCCAGCCCGACGAGCGTCTTGTCGACGAACATCGTGTGCAGGAGCGGCTGGTCGTAGCCGGTCTGGAACTTCTCGGCCACGATGAGGACGCCGTACTCGGGCCGGCCGAACTGCGTCGCGGTCTGCGACTCGGGGAAGCCGTTCATGCCGGACTCGGTGAAGTCGAGCCCGGCGTCGTCCACCCGCCCGGAGAACGCGACCAGCACCTTCATGTCGGTGTACTTGTGCTCGGCGATGTAGCGGTCGATCACGCCCTTGTAGCGGACGGCGTGCAGCCGCGAGCTCGTGACCACCATCGCCTTGCCCTTGCCGCCGATCTTATGGCGGGTGTGCTCGCGGAAGTGNNGACGATGATCTCGGCCTTCTGGGCGAGGTTGTGCGGGTGCAGCGAGACGAAGCGGGCGATCGAGCGGCGCGCCTTGCGGGTGTCGTACTCGGGGTCGTCGGCGACCGCCTTGCCGACCTTCCAGTACGTCGCGTAGGTCGTGTAGTTNNTACAGGTGGAAGGGCGCCCAGTTGCCGTCGGCGTTCTTCCGGCCGAACAGCTCGAGCGTTCGCGCCTTCGGTGTCGCCGTGAAGGCGAAGAACGAGAGGTTCGGCTGCCGGCCACGCGCGGCTACGGTGGCCGATAGCGCGTCCTGCGGATCGAGCGGCGCGTCGGTCGCTTCGGCCTGCTCGGCGAGCGCCAGCTGCGCCTCCGCCGAGGCCGATCCGAGCGCCGCCTTCAGGTCCTTGGCCGCCTCGCCGGTCTGGCTCGAATGCGCCTCGTCGACGATGACCGCGAACCGCCGCCCGCCGAGGTCCTTGACCTTGTCGAGGATGAACGGGAACTTCTGGAGCGTCGTGATGACGATCCGCGCCTGCTCGCCGTCAAGCGCCTGCGCGAGCTGCGGGCTGTCCTGGTCGATACGCGCCACGACGCCGGTCGCGTGCTCAAACTGGTAGATCGTCTCCTGGAGCTGGCGGTCGAGAATGACGCGGTCGGTGATGACGACGACCTTGTCGAAGACCGGCCGATCGTCCGCGCCGTGGAGCGACATCAGCCGGTGCGCCAGCCAGGCGATCGTGTTCGACTTGCCCGACCCGGCCGAATGCTGGACGAGGTAGCTCTGGCCGGGCCCTTCGTCGCGGGCGGCCGCCTCCAACCGGCGGACGGCGTCCCACTGGT
>PLNK01000060.1 GCA_003142755.1 Chloroflexota bacterium
GGTGCTAGAAGCCCAGTACATGATGTCGATCGCGCCGTCACTCGAGAGCGGCACGGTGACCCCGTTGGCTCTGATGTCACCCACAGGGAAGTTGATCGTCGATGTACCGGGTTGCGTGCCGCTCGTGAGCGAGGGCGCGAGAGAGACGTAGCCGAGAGCGGTCTGACCGACGACGGTCAGATTGCCCGTAACGGCGACTGCGCCGGCGGGAACACCTGCTAACGAGCCTGTCACGTTGAGGGTCTGCTTGGTCCGCGACACAAACGTCGAGTCGCCAAGGCTCGAGCGTGAGTCGAGGATGCGGACCGGGCCGACGCTGTGATAGGTGGCACCGGTGGTGTCGGCGCTGAAGTAGCCGGTCACATCNNTTGACGGTGTCGGTGGTGCTAGAGGCCCAGTACATGATGTCGATCGTGCCTGAGGCCGAGAGTGGCACCGTCACGCCGTTGGCACGAATGTCACCGACGGGGAAGTTGATCGTGGAGGTGCCTGGCTGGGTACCGCTCGTGAGGCTCGGAGCGAGAGAGACGTAGCCCAAGGCGCTCTGACCGACGATGGTCAGGTTGCCCGTGACCGCGACTGCGCCGGCGGGGATTCCCGCCGAGGAGCCGACGACGTCAAGCGTCTGCTTGGTTCGTGACACAAAGGTCGAGTCGCCAAGGCTCGAGCGTGAGTCGAGGATGCGGACCGGGCCGACGCTGCGGTACGTGGCACCGGGCGGGCCCGCAGCTGGCGTGACGCTATTCGATGGATCGGAGGCCGCGCTCGTACCCACACCATTGGCTGCGGAGACAGTAAAGGTGTAGCTCTGGCCGTTGGTGAGCCCGGAGACGGTGCAGCTAAGGGCTCCCGTGGTTGTGCAGGTCTTGCCATCAGGCGCCGAAGTGACCGTGTAGCCGGTTATGGAGCTTCCACCATTGTCGACGGGCCCCATCCAGGAGACGGACGCTGCGCCATTGCCACCAGTGGCGATGAGGTCAGTCGGCTTGCCGGGGACAGTGGGCCCTGGCGGGGGAGTTGGTGTGGGCGTCGGCGTCGGGTTGGCATCCTGAGTGTCAACATACGTTTGAAAGGCCCATTCCCCGACATTGCTCCACGTGGGAGGACTGCCCATGCTCCAGTTGAGACCTTGCCCACCGGCATACGAGCCGCCAAACATCAAACAGATCGACCCGTAGGGATCGGCGACCAAGCCTCCATTCCATCTCGCGTACTCGATCGCGTACTGGGTTCCGGCCGTAACGATGACATCCCCTGGAAGCGAAAAGTGCTCCAAGCCTGAGAAGTTAGCTGCCACGTGAACATGGGATATGTCCTGGTCCGTTCCGGTCGGCCACCCCGTGGACCCATCGACCTGACGGATCGTCAACCCTGCGTCGTAGGCGCTCATGTTGCCAGCCGCGATATACAGGTCGACACCGACCAGCGGGCCAGTCTTGCCGGCGGTGAAGGTCTGCGCATAGAAGGTGAAGCTGTCACATAAGCCCGTGTTCGACTGAAGGTTCGATTGATCGAGGGTGGCGGCAGCCAGCATGCCTGCCGGCATGAAGCTCATCAGGAGCAGGCTTGCGCACACAGCTGCGCACACTGCTAGTGCCCGAGATTTCATACTGGCAGATCCCTTCTCAGTCTCTCCGACGGTTGGCGTCTGGACTACTCAAGGATGGCCACGACCTACCCCACGTGGCCTCTATGCGCTTCGCAGTGTATCTGATCGTTAAGGGCGCTGACGCGCCCCTCAAACCGTCGAGAGTGAGGAGCTGGGCAGGCTAACCTTCCGAAGTTGCCGAAGCTCGGGAGGTCCGCCATGCCCAGCGCGTCGAGACTGTAGCAATCTCGGTGCCGGCGGCAGCAGGCGCTATACGGAACGTCCGCGTGGCTAAACACGTGGACGTCGTCGCGGTTTGGTCGCTTCCTATTGGAGCCCGAGCCAGCGCTGCCAGGCGGGCTTGCGCGGCTTGTCGGCCATGAAGTCAGGCTTCCACTGGTACTCGATCGGGATGCCCCGTTCTTCCGCCACAGCGATGAGCCGCCGCAGTTGCGACGGTGGGAAGTACTGGGCGTTCGTCACGAGCTGTTCGGACGAGGTACGGATCGTCAGTCCCCAGATCAGCTGGAAGACGATCTTGACGTCGGGCGTGAGTTTGATCGCCCGCGGCGGACGGCCACGCAGCAGATCAATCCAGGTGCGAACGAGTATCCGGTCTGGCCCAAAGGCGAACGTCGCGAGTCCGTGCCAGAAGAGAATCCAGAGAAGGACATAGCAGATCAAGGCGAAAGGGATGACGAACAAGCTTCCCTGCCAGTTGCCGCTGTTGACCGGATTGGTCAGGAAGTCATGCACGCCGTACAGGAACGGGATGCCACAGATGAATGTGTACGGTATTGCCCACTTCTGGAACTGCGGGCGGTTGACCACAGTCCAGCCAGGATCGTTGACAATCGTTGACGTCAATACCCCAGCCCCGACTACTCATATCTCGACCTCCCTACGAGCAGAGTGGTAGGTGTGCCGCCTTGCAGGCGCTGTCGGCGACTCCGACCCAGAAGCCCGGATCGGCTGGCGTTCCACTTAGCTGGGAACCGAAGCCTTCGGCCAGCTCCGGAAGTTTGCTCGCGCCTCCCGTCCCGATGTTGACGGCCGTGATGTATAGGGCTTGACCCGGCGACATGCCCTCGCCTTGCATGTTGTCCTCGACTCCGGCCACTAACGCGAGGAGCGCGCTGGTATCGACGATCACCGCTCGCCAAACCCGAGCAGGTGCTCGTCGGCCTCGCGGGCGGTCGGCGCACCGCTTGCAAACAGGCTGCCATGGGGACGCGGCCGCTCAGCGCCGACCGCGCTGCGGATCGAGTCCCGGATCACTTCCGCCTCCGAGACGCCCCGACGTCGAGCTGCCNNCAAGGCCGAGAGCGCGATGGGGTCGGCCTCGGTTGTAGTGCGTGGTGTGCGTCGCGAGCGTCCGATCGAGATGCCGTCGACCTTGACAGACGAGGATCTGGAGATCCTTGGAGCCAGCGTCGTCGCGGGAGCCAACCAAGAGACGGGAGAGTGCTCTAGTGACCAGGCCCAGGAGGACAGCATCGGCGCCCTCTAGAGTTCGGGCAGTCGCGAATCCGGGTTGTTGACCCCCACGGGGCCTATTCCAAGCCTTACCGGTGCAACGCCTAACGACTCGACGCACTCCCTGGCTTCGTCGACTTCTACAATCGAACCCGCCCGCACACCGCGCTCGGTGGACTCTCACCGATCGACGTGGTCAACAACGTCCGTGGAGATCACAACTAGACGTCGCGAAGCTGAAATCCAAAGGCGTCGTGCCTCGCCTGATCAAAGCATTGGCCTACAGCGGCACGGACAGGTCGCATGAGCCGCTCAGCCCCTCTGACGCAGTTGATAGAGAAGCGGCTGGAACTGCTGGGCCAGCCTGGCCAGACCGTGCTGGCTGGCCAGAAGATACGCCTCTTCAGCCATCGGCAGCGCTTCACTGCGGCGGCCCATCTGCGCGAGCAGTCCCGCCTGGCTGGCCAGCGATATGGCCAGACCCTCCGGTAAGCCGATCTCGCGGCAGATACGCTCCTTCTCTTTGTGGAGGGCCATGGCGTCATTGAGCTCGCCGCGAGACGCGAGAATGTTGGCTCGGTTGCCGAGCGAAATGGCCAGACCATCCATGTTGCCGAGTTTGCGGCAGATGCGCTCCTGTTCCTCGAACAGGGGCAGGGCGCCGTCGCGATCGCCGAGGATCGCGAGGAGGCTGGCCCGATTGCCAAGCGAGCGTTGTAGACCATCCAGGTTGCCGAGTTCTCGGCAAATCCGCTCCTGTTCCTCGTACAGGGGCAGTGCGCCGTCGGGATTGCCGAGGGACGCGAGGATGTTGGCCTGGTTGCCGAGCGAGACCTGTAGATCCGCCAGATCGCCGAGGTCGAGGCAGATCCGCCCGACCTTCTCGTGCAGGGCCAGAGCCTCGTCGAGATTGCCGCGGGCTTTGGCAATGTTGGCCATGTTGCCGATGGCCGCCGCCTCTCCCGTGGGGTCGCCGATCTCTCGGGAGATCCGCTCAGCCTCCTCGAGGCATCTCATGGCACCGTCGAATTCGCCCCGGGCCTTGAAGATCAGGGCGCGATTGTTGAGCGAGACCGACAGTCCGGCCCGGTCGCCCAGTTGTCGGCAGATCAGCTCCTGCCTTTCGAGCAGCGCCCTTGCGCTATCGAATACGCCGCGTTGTTTGAGGATGTTGGCCTGGTTGCCAAGTGAGCGCGCCAGACCGGCCTCGTCGCCGAGTTCCAGGCAGAGGACTTCCTCCTCCTTGTGCAGGGCCATGGCACGATCGAGCTCGCCGCGGTCCGCGAGGATGTTGGCCTGGTTGCCAAGTGAGGCACACAGGCCGGCTCGGTCGCCGATCGCACGGAAGCTCCGAACGAGGTGCCCGTGGAGATACAGAGCCTCTTCAGGGTGTCCGGCATCATTCAGAAGCCGGGCCACGACGAGCACCTGGTCGGCCGAGTGCTTTGCGGGAGCATCGAGAAGGGGCCGGTAGGCGTCCACCAGGCGCAGTGACGAGTTGGCCTCCACCTTGGCCCAGGAGGATCTGACGTCGAACTTGTCGGCGATTGTGGCCGCCTCCAGGAAAGTCAGGTCCATCAGCAGCTCACCAAGACGCTGCCAGGCCTGCCCCCGAGCTAGCTGCTCGGGTAGTTCGGCGATCTTGCGAGGGCCCAGCTCGCGGGTGGCGAAGTAGTCGGCGATGCACAGGTGAGCCGCCTGGCGGGTCCGGTCGGTCGACAGGTAGCGGTGTTCCACGGCTTTACGCAGGTCGTCGTGGAAGAAGCCGAGCAACCCGGAGCGGCTGGTGAGCGAGGAGTCGGCCGCAAGGAAGAGCGGGGACCAGTAGGCGCGAGGGAGTCGACCAGCGTCGGTGCCGAGAAGATCGAGCAGCTCTGTCTCCGACAGACCGCGCCTAGCAGCCCATAGCCGCGAAAAGGCATCGCGCACAAGGCCCGGTCGGTCCCGCTCGTAATCGGCCTCGTAGCGCTCGAGGATCAGCTCGTAGAGCTTGTGGGCCGACTCGGCGGCCAGGTAGTGACCGATCCGGTCGCCGAGAGTCTCATGCTCACCCCAGACCCGAAGCTCATCGAGAAGTGCCCGCAGGTAGAGCGGGTTGGCGCACTGAGGAGCTGCGGCGATGCGCTTACGTAGAGCCGGACCAAGAGCCTTTGTGTAGCTGGCCAGGTATTCAACGATCAGGCGCTCGCGCTCTGCCGGTTCGAGGGGAGCTACCGCCAGGGTCGGATAGGATCGCTTCTGCAGTTCAGTGAGCGGGCGGCCCGGCAGGGTGGACAGGACCAGGCGGACGCCGGCCGGAATGGTCGGTGGCAGCCAGCTCAGATCGAGGGCGCCCTCGCGGTCCTCCAGCTGATTGAGGGCATCGAGAACCAGGACGACCCGACCTTTCGCCGCCGCCATGTGGAGGGCGTTGGCGAAGGCAATCCGAAGCGCGTGGGGCTCGTCGGGTATCTCGATCTGAATACCGAGGCGGCTCGACAGCTCGGCGATGATCCGCCGGACCATGGCGGCCCAGTCGGTGCTGGCGGGTGAAGCGCCGACAAAGTGCGCCAGAACCAGGTCGTCGGGATGCAGGGCGCGGTACCGCAAGACCCAGTTGGCAAGAAGAGCCGATTTGCCGGAGCCCGACTCGCCCAATACGACGAAGGCTGGCCCGTCACCGGCGGCATAGGCGTCGAGGCGACTGACGTAGTCAGGACGGTCGATGTACACGCCTGATCGGCTTCGCGCGAAAGCTTCGTGCTCGGCCGACTCACGGGCGAGTGGGTTGGGCTCGGAACCTGGCGGATAGAGCCGCTCGATGACGGCAGTCAGGTCGGCTAGGACGGCCTCGCCGAGGGCGCGCGGATCCGGGTAGTTGTCGTGAACCGGCAGGCCGCTGGAGCGGATCCTCTCCTTGAGGGCAGCAAGCTTGGCCCGGCGCTCGGCGGCACGGCGTTCGGCCTCTGGCGCTCCGAGCGAGGCGATCTCGTCTGCACCGGCAACCTCTTGGAACTGGGCGGCCGGCTTGCCCTGAGAGTTCGCCGGGTCGCGCAGGTAGAAGAAGCTGTGGCCGGCCATGGCTGGGTCGTTGAGAACGCCGTGGAGGATCTCCAGTTCGGTAACCGACCGGCCGTTATGCTCCGCAAGCCACGGTTCCTCTCTTATGGTGGCGGGTTCAATGGCATCGGGGACCCAGCCGTATCGCTCTCCCAGAAGGCCGATGAAGTAGGGTCGCGAGCGGGCGATCTCCGCCAGGCAGATCGGCAGGACCTGGCCTTCCGCCTTCTCCTCGTCGGTGATACCCCAACGCAGGTCTACCTCACCCCAGGCCACGCCGCGCGACTCGCACAGCTTGCGTAGTGCCGGGAAAACCTGTTTGACCAGCTCGTCCCGCTCGGCCCCCATGTCGCGGAAGGTCGACGAGACGAAGACTCGCACGACACGCGAGCCCACGCTCGGCCCGGGAGCAGGGTTGATGGGCGCCGCGACTGTCGGAGGTGAGACTTCCGGCGCACCGACAACGGCAGGCGACGCCGCTTCATCCCTAGCACTATCGGGTTGCGAGCCCAGGCTCTCGCGCACTTCGGTGGCCTGATGGCGCGCCAACTCACACTGGTCGCTCACCCGTTTCAGCGCCCGCGCAAGACCAGGGATGGACTCCGTTGGCACCCTGCGTGCTTCCACCAGGTTGCGTGCTTCTAGCAACGCCGCTTCTGCGTCATCTAGACGCCCCAACTCCTCGTACGCCAGGCCACGGTTGAGAAGCACGCTCCAAGGCCATGGATTGCCAAGACCCACTGCACATCCGTAGTCATCCACGGCTTTCTCGAATTGGCCCAACTGCTGAAACACGACCCCCCGGTCGTAGTACGCGCCGGAGAGGAGCTCGGCAGATGTATAGCCAGCGGATGTCCGCGCCTTGGGTCCAGCGATGGAGAACCAGACCCCTAAGGCCTTGAGTTTTCGCGTGTACGAACGAAGCGCCTTCTCGTAGTCACCCTCAGCGTAGTTATCTGCCGCGAAGCTCTCGATCGAGGCGGCAATCTTTAGAAGATCTGATTCCGTGATGCCTGCCGGAACTATGTTGATCCGAAACGACGCAGATCCTGTTTCTTCTACTGCGTCCAGATAGGCAACGATGGTCTTGAAGTCGAAGCGGTCCTCTTCTGACGAGGCCATATCTAGATCCCCCCCTTGGCTCGTTCTGTTTAGGAATTTGGTTGGCGCTCAAGCGCCCCCGGCCAAAGGCGGACGAGATGGGCCGGTCATTGGATGCGTCATGGCAGCACGTTGTGGTCGTCGCCTAGTAGGTGATGCTCAGTGCGACGCTCATACTCGCCCTCAACGCTGCTTGCCTCGTCCTATGTCAGACGTGCCAGCGCTCTTTGAACGCGTGCCTCACACGATCTTGGGGCGCCCTCAAGGGATCCAAGAAACTGGGTGCGTGCCGCGACGGTGTCTCTCATCTTCTCGTATATGAGTCCCATGTTGAAGAGGACATCCCAAGGCTGCGGATTGCCATAGCGCAAGGCCCGTTCATGATCAGCCAGAGCCTTTCGCCAGGACTCAGCAGTGTTCAATTCGTCGTAGGTGTTGGCCCTGTTGAAGTAGGCGCTCGATAGGTACGACAGGAGCTCGGTCCCTTGCTTGTCATGTTGCACGCTATATGGACTAGTGCCTGTGTCTGAGAAGCGGAAGTCCATGATGAGACAGGCAAGCAGTAGTTTGATCTGCAGCGAGTAGATGACCTCCGCATCGGCATATTCCTTGTTTCGGTAGCACCTATCTGCAGTTGAGTTGATCTTGGCAGCGAGCACAGCCAGGTAGTGATGATCTGCGCCGACTTGCGCTGATTCGAGGCCGGAGTTCGCTCGATGCCTTCGCCCCATAGGGCCAATGCCCATGTCGACAAAGTCGACATGGCCAGTATCCATGCTAAGTCGTCCGAGATCGTATTCCATGAGGCCTCCTTCGGAGACTCCATCCAGAAAACGACACGCGAAGTCGGCAGGAGAGGAAACGTCAACGCCGTGCTCCCCTAGCACGAACAAGGACCCCGTCAGCGCGTGACTTCCAGAAATCTGGCGGCCATGCGACCGTTTGTTCAGCCGTCTCGAAAGCCAACACATCGTCTTGCCGCTCCCCCGCTATGCGAGCCATCAGTTGAACTCACTGAACCCCTGGGATCAGTGGCGACTACAGCCGTGCCTTGATGTCGGCCGTGGCGTGCTTCTAGGTGGCGATGGTACGCCTCCTCTGACTCTCTCGGAGGGACCTCCCCGCAGGGAAATTGAGCTGACTCCACTTCGGATCGACACAACAGTCTCGACTGGGGATTGAGGCTGCGGTCGCGCGGGGCACCAGCGCGCCCTCGACCGTGCTGCGTCTGCTTGTGAGCTAGGGCGACTCATCTGGGTTGAATGGCGGGCGACCCGGCGTTCTGATTGACGGTCGGAAGCACGGGCGAGATGTCATGCCCAGGTCCCGCCTACATGCGATGCCGCGCTAGGTCAAGCCTCAGATCTACTCCTCACATGCTCGCCAGGCGGCGGTGGCTGACGCCGGGGCACGAGGAATCTCACAGAACTAGCGCGGGGCCGATAGAACCAGCGCGGGGCCGTGGGCAACTGAGAGTCATCAGTTGGTCGGGGCGGGCATCTGACTATCCTGGCCGACGGACTGGGCATCTGACACATCGGCTGTCGCCGGCGACGCCACTCAGGAAAAGGAGGCGTTTGACGCCTCGGCGAGGATCGGGCTCAGGCAACCCACTGGAAAGAGTGGCGCGCCCGGAGGGATTCGAACCCCCGACCATCTGATCCGAAGTCCGATCCAGGACATCTCCGGGGGTCTCCCCGCATCTCCACCCTGTTCCACTTTGCGAGGGAATAGCGCGGTGTTGGTCCGCCCGCGTCACCAGCCGTCAGGGGCAATCCCCAGAAGATCAGCTGCCAGATCAGCTGCCAGCCGCGAGAAACGGCCACCGACGCACCCGTCTAGAGGTGACGACGTAGCCGACTAGCCAACTAGCGGAGCGGGGGCCAGGCCGAGACTAGCGGGCGCCGCTTGTCTGCGGCGATCTGGGGGTGCTGGTCCGCGTGTGTCGAGACCTAGGCACCGCAGGTCGGGCAGCGGGGGTACCAGTGCCACTCGCCGTTGTCCAGGAGATAGTGAGACGTCTGCCAGGGCAAATTGAGATTCGAGAACTTCTCGTCATAGCCTTCGGGCACCGGCGGCAGTTTCCCCTCGGAACCGGTGGGCTTTGCGCGGCAGAACCCGACTGGGTCGGAAACAAGCCTCGGCAAGCCCACGCCGGTCGGAGAGGGCGTCGGACGACGGTACTGGACGACTGATGGACTGCCAAGTTGCCACATGACCCTAAACGAGTCGTACTCATCCGTGCGTATCGAGCCGTCGTCAGCCCGGTAATGAAGCCGTCCGTACACTTTGCCCAACCTCGATTCGGCGACCTAAGTGCATCGTAGTTTCTTCGAGGGATCTGCGGCCAACATTGTGCTCTTGTTGGTTGTCGGCAGGTGTTGCCCAGGAATGAGGCACCGGCGCCCAGGTACCTCCTTGCGAAACATCCAGTTCGGTGCTCGCTGAGCCATCGGGGGAACCGGCAGGACCCGGCAACAAGGCAGACAGAGTGTCG
>PLNK01000167.1 GCA_003142755.1 Chloroflexota bacterium
GGTGCTTGACGAACCATCGACTGATCGGCGGATCGGGACACTAGAGATCGAAGCCTCATTGACGTCGGGCTTCCTTACGGCGTCGTTGGCCGCTCGAAACTGACTCGCGCCGCCTCGACTACGGAGCCGGCGGCGGCCACCGCCTGGCGCGCATCGGAGCTGCTGGCATCCGGAAGATCGCCGGGGTAACGCGCCTCGACGGCCCAAACGGAAAGCACGGCAAGGCCCTCATCGTCCGGCCCGGCAGAAGTCCCGGCTATCTGCAACCAGTCGATGCAGGTCCAAGGCGGCGTTTCTATCTACGGAACGTACAGCTCGGCGGAGGCTCGGTCAGCGTCGTCGTCAGGACTCATCGAGGGGCAAGCCATGGCGCACAACGGGCCTTGGTCTCCGGCGAAGAGGACACGGCCGTCGGCGAGCAAGGTGTCGGTGAAGCCGAGACGGTATCGGCTCATCGGGTCTGTCTGGCTGAAGGTTCCGCTCGCGGGGTCATACAACTCTGCCGATCCGACGACCTGGTTCGAGGACGCGTCCAGGTTCGTGTCGGGGACGAGGACCCGGCCATCGCTGAGCAGCGGCGCCGTGCTCGACGAGCCAATCGACCCCATGCAGTTGCAACTACCGAGCATCGAGCCGGTCGGCGTGAATTTGCCGGTCGCGGGATCGTAGAGCTCGGCGACGTCTCCGGCCACCAGGACTCGGCCGTCGGAGAGCAGCGTTGCGACGTGCTCCTGGTTGATGGTCATCGAGCCGGTCGGTGTGAAGGTGCCGGTCGCGGGATCGTACAGCTCGGTGGAGGAGTCGAAGTTGCCGCCAGCAATGAGGACTCGGCCGTCGCGGAGCAGTGTGGCGGTGTGGAAGATACGCGCTTGGGTCATCGAGCCCGTCGGGGTGAAGGTGCCGGTCGCGGGATCGTAGAGTTCGGCATCGTGCACCGCGTCCGCGTCCCTGCCTCCAGTGATCAGGACCCTGCCGTCCTTGAGCAACGTGGCGGTCTGGAAGACGAGCGGCCGACTCATCGATCCTGTAGCGCTGAAGGTGCCAGTCGCCGGATCGTACAGCTCCGCGGAGGCGATCTCCGATTGCGATCCCATCCCTCCGGCGATGAGAACCCGGCCGTCGGCGAGCAGCGTCGCGGTGGAGTCGACGCGGCCCACCGTTAGCGAGCCGGTGGGGCTGAAGGAGCCGGTTGCCGGGTCATACAGTTCGGCCGTGCGGTCGTCGCCGGAGCTCTCGCCGCCGGCGATGAGCACTCGCCCGTCGAGTAGAAGAGTGGCGGTGTGGGCATCGCGGCCCACGGTCATCGAGCCGGTCGGGACGAACTTGCCGGGGGGTCCGTACGAGGGGCCGGGTGTAGGCGCGATAGTCGGGGCGAGCGTGGGACTGGGAGTCGCTCGGACAGTTGGGGCGATCGTTGGACTCTGGGTCGCTACCGAGGGTCTCGATGCGGCCGACACCGACGGGGTCGGGCTGCCAGAAGAGGCACCGCACCCGGTCACCGCCAGAGCGATGAGCCCCAACGCAACGCAACCTCTACGGCCCAGCCGCTGACCCGCTGTCGACCTGCCTACCCGCCTCATACCATCCCCCTCATGCTTCCCCGGCTCGCTTGGAACGTGGCTCGGACGCAATCCTAGAGCACGCGGTGACGGGGATGTCGCTGTCGCGCAACGCCGTCTCCAGTGGGACCTCAAGCTCCGTACACGGGGCATGCACCGGCCCGCTTGGCTCGAAGGGATCGCCCGCTAGCCCTGGTGCCAGTCCTCGGGTGGTTGGCGCGCCCCGGCCGGGGCCGACCCTGGTCGGTCTGGCGGTTGCGACCTACTCGATGCGCCAGGCGGTACAGGCGATACGGTGTCGCGCAGAAGATTGACCACTGCCTTGGTATGTGGTCCCGAACGACGGCAGAGGCGCCTTCAGCAGGCACGTCCTGAAACCGCAACTCGGCGCCGACAAGATTGTGTAGTGGCCCCGTAAACGTTATTCTCCGCGGCAGCCGATCGCCGCTGTCACGCTAGGCGTCGGCGACCGACGCTAGGCGTCGGCGACCGACGCTCGGCGTCGGTTTGCGCGGGGCGGGCCCCCTCCGCCGCGCGCCCCCCGCGAGCGTAACGATCGGGGTCCAGCGGGGTTAAGGAACATAGGACCTATCAGGCCGCAGCCCGATGGGCGCGGTCGGCGCCGCCGAGGCCCGACCACCGACTCGCCCGCGGCCCGCCGGATCGCGGCCGCAACGGAGGACCGACGGTACTCATGAAACTGACCAAACGATCGGCCGGCAATACGGCCGAGCAGAAGCCCGGGGCGAAGCCCCAACCCACGTCGCCGGCGACGGAGCCCGCGCCGGTTCCCGCCCGATCGCGGGCCGCGGCCGTGGAGGTCGCCACAGCGGTCGCCAAGCCGCGTTCGCGGCGCCTGCCGAGGCCCGACGACGACTGCGAGCGAGGCAGCCTGTTGAAGGGCAAGAAAGCGCTCGTGTTCGGAGTCGCCAACGATCATTCGATCGCCTGGGGGATCGCCAAGGCCCTCTACGAGCAGGGCGCCGAGGTGGGGTTCAGTTCGATGGCGTCGCTGATCAAGCGGCGCGTCCGTCCGCTTGCGGCATCCATCGGCTCGCACTTCGTTGAGGCCTGCGACGTTCGCGACGACGACGAGATCAGGCGCGTCTTCGAGCACTGGCACGCCAAGCAAGGCAACCTCGACATCCTTGTCCACGCCGTTGCCTACGCCGAGAAGGAAGACCTGGCGGGCAACTTCACCGCCACCAGCCGCGACGGCTTCCACACCGCCTTCGATATCAGCGTCTACTCGCTGATCGCCATGGCCCGCGAAGCCCGACCCTACATGCTGCCCGGCTCGTCGATCATGTCGATGACCTACTACGGCGCCGAGAAGGTCGTGCCTCACTACAACATCATGGGCGTGGCCAAGGCCGCTCTCGAGGCCTCGACTCGCTATCTCGCGGCGGACCTCGGACCCAGCGGTATCCGCGTCAATGCCATCAGCGCCGGACCGGTCCGGACGCTTTCCGCCCACGGCATCGCCGGCTTTCGGACGATGTATAGCGCCTTCGCCGAGGTGACGCCGCTGCGGTCGCACATCAC
>PLNK01000151.1 GCA_003142755.1 Chloroflexota bacterium
CTCAGTAGCGCGCAGCGGCCTTGCGGTACGTCTCGGCCACCTCGGCGCGCAGCTCCGGCGGGGCCAGGACTTCCACCTCGAAACCCCACTGCAGGATCCAGCGGCGAATCTCGATGGTGCCCGGAACCCGGGCTCGCCAGAGAACGGTGCCGTCGGGCTCGCGCGTGACCCGGGCCGTGGGATGCCACGTGGTTTCGGTGACCAGGCCGGCGATGGAGGCGTCGAAGCGCAGCTCCACGTCCACTTCCTCCTGGTCGGCGATCACACCCCAGGCCCGATCCTGCCCCTCCTGGATCACGGCCGGGTCCGGCGCGTCGAACGTCTCGGGGGCCAGCGACATCTCCAGGATGCGCTGCACCCTGAAGGTCCGGACGGCGCCGCGCGACTCGTCGAAGCCGATCAGATACAGCGCCCGAGTCGTCGCCGAGGCCTCCAGCAGATATGGGTGAACGCGCGACTTGCGATGCGGTCGGCCGGGGCTGTAGGTGGCCGGGTCGTAGGTCAGATCCACGATCCGACGCTCGGCCCAGGCATGGGCGAGCAGCCGCAGGTGGCGGGTCAGCCGTTCATCCGGCGGGCGGCTGGCCAGCACGTCGATGGTGCGCTCCAGATGCCGGGCCACGACCGGCGGCAGGATCTCGGCCAGCTTCTGGAAGGCCGCGCCCATGTCCGGGTCGTAGCGATCGGCAAACTGAGCCGTCAGCCGCGCGGCGAAGAAGAAGGCCACCGCTTCGTCGAGGGTCAGGCGCAGCGGCGGCAGGAACGCGCCCTCGACTATTCCCCACTTGCCGGCTTCGCTCCACAGCGGGATGCCGATCTCGCCCTCGAGAGCCTGCAGGTCGCGGTAGACCGTCCGGCGCGACATGGCCACGAAACTGGCGACGGCGTCGACCGTCGCCCCCTCCGGGTGGGCGGCCAGGAATCGAAGGACCCTGTAGAAGCGCGCCAGTCGATCGTGCTTGGCCGTGTCGAGCTGATCGGGCGGTGGCGTCATGGCATCGGGCTAGGCGTGCGGCGGCGTGATGGAGACCGGGACGTCCCGGTAAGTGGCGGTCATCCGGACCTCGATCGTGGCCTGCAAACCATGAGGCAGAATGCCGACGGCGGGACCGTTCACGCTGCCCGAGACCATTCCGACTTCGTCGTCACCGAAGACCCAGAAGTCCAGCTCGCCACGCCAGGTTGACAGGTTCGTCTCGCCGGCCAGCCACGTCACCTGCGGAAACGAGGCCGCGAACGTCGGGCCGTCCACGGCCACACGGCAGCGCCGCGCTCGGGCTCCATCCACGTACTCCAGGCCACGATTCTCGGCCGTGGCGCGGTTGTCGGGCGTCAACGCGTCCGCCTCGACAGTGCGGTCGATTGTTTGACCATCGAGCGCCGAGGGGGTGGCGGAAACCCAGCCGGTCCCGGGCGCCAGGGACCAGGCCGACGAACCGATCCTGGCGCCGCCGTACTGGCCGAAGAGGTCGCTCCGAACGACCTGTGCCGTCCATGACAGGTCCAGGCCCGACCGACTGCCGGTGAGGCTGACCGTTCCGGCCGCCCGGTTGTCGACGTCGGCCCAGAGATCCAGCTCCAGCCGCGCGGTCTGGGCGACTGAGAAGTCACGATTGCACTCGGGTAGAACCAGATCCGCTGCCGTCGGCCCGAACTTGGAGTTGGCCGCGGGCATGTCTCGGAGCGCGGCGTTGTCGGCCAGGCTGACGCCCGCGAAAAGGCCGCCGATGATCGAGGTCGCGGCGACCGCAAATGCGACCGAGGCGGCCAGCCGCCGCTTGCCGACGCCGACCTCCGGGATCAGCTTGCGACTGATCCCGAACCCGGCAAAGAGGCTCGTGGCCAGCAGCGCCAGAGCCCACGGATACATGACCTCGAGGGAAGGGAGGAGCGGCTCCGAGCCGCCCTGGAGGACCTGGCCGACGACACCGGCCATGGACGGCAGGAGCAGCAGCCCCGCCCCAAGGCCGAGCCAGAAGACCCCGGCTGAGCCACGATCGCTGCGGACCAGCGGAGGCCACACGATCGGGGCAACACTGACCAGGAGCGGCAGGGACGCGGCCACGCCCACCAGCAGGTCGACGGGACCGCCCGGCCGATACGCGACCAGGACGATTCCGCCGCTCGCGGCCCAGAGAAATGTGAGAGCCACGGCAAGAAGCCTCAGCTCGAACTGGCGGACACGCACGGGCCCAGTCTAGCGGGCTCTGGGCGGCCAGCGACTTCGCGCGCAGACCCCGCGCCCCGTCGCCCACAGGGGTCGCCGGGCCGGGCCGGACCCACTAATCCGAACGCATCAGGGCTGGACCGCAAGTACCGGTGGCCACGGGACCCGCGGGGACTCGTGCCGGAGCGAGGCGGAGCCGACTGTTCAGATACAGGGGTCGCACGGAGAAGAGAGTTCTCGAGATGGCTGGACAAGCGGACCGCAGCAGCGCAGGTCAGACCGGGCCAACGGCCAGGCGACCGGCAGCCGGCCGCCCGCGTTCCGGCGCCGACCGCCGCGACATGACCGCGGTCCCGGTCGGGATCAGTCCGAGCGAGGATCCGTCGGCAACGGGAATCGTGGCCGGGTCGGCCGTAGCGCCAATCCCGCCCGACGTCCTGCCGCGGCCGCTACACACCCAGACTGCATACCGATTCCTCGTCGCGAGCGGCTTTTCAGGGCTGGATGCAGCCGGCCTGATCAGCTACGTCGTGGGCCTGCCGCAAGGCGACGCGCGGTGGTCGCTGGCCCAGGTCAATCAACTGCTCTTCCTGCGCGCGATCTACTCGAACGGCGATTGGGGCGAGGCCGAGCGTCGGCCAGCCTGAGATCTATTCCCGGGCGGCCATTCGGGCCAGCGGGCTTGAAACCGAAGATCAGCGAGGACTCGGGTTCTCTCCTCCTCCACCCCGAGACTCGCAAGAATGCCGAGGCGGTGCCTGGTCCTTCCAGGCAACCGCCTCGACGTTTGTCCCGGTCAGCCGCCCCAGGGCACGATGGTCGCCCGGCCCAGGGTTCTCACGGCCACAAGAAAACACCCGAAGAAACCTACTCGCTGCGTGAGCCTTGATGTCATCTCAGCCACTAGCAGACGCTCGGCCCCTTCGGGTGCAACAAAGACGCTAGAGGAACGGGGTCAAAGGTTCAATCGAGTTTTCCACCTATTACCAAAGTCACAACCGAGTTGTCCACCGCCTGTCCACCGGCGGCGGTCGCCCAGAGCGCCGGTCAGGCGCCCGCGCCGGCCTCGAACTGAAGCCGCGGCTCGATCTGGGAAGCAGCCACGACTCGCATCCACGACTCGCCGGCGAACGGCGCGACAACTGCGTTGGAAAGCATCCGCAGAGTCCGCGGAGCGACGCGGAAGACGGCGGAATCCGTACCGGCGGCGGCCCAGACCCACTCGTACTGGCACAGATCCTGGTCCATCAGGACGCGAACGTCTCGTCCGTGCCCAAACGGTGGGATCCCGCCGATGGAGTATCCGGTCAACTCGCGAACTTCGCGGGCGCTGGCCTGGCGAATGACAACCTCGCAGGTGACCGCGGCCAGCAACGCCCGATCGACCTGACTGCGTCCGGAGACCAGACAAACGATGGTCGCCAGGCGGCCCTCTGGGCGCGGGGCCACGAATACGAGCGACTTCACGATCTGACCGAGGTCGACGTCCACAACCGCGGCTGCCTGCTCAGCGGTATGCGTCGAGTCGGGCATGAACCGAATGTCGAGCGCCACGCCCTTGCGCGAGGCGACATCGACCACTCTCTTTATCCCTGGATGCGAGAGATTGGTCACGGCTGAAATCTACCCCTCAGTTCAGGTCTGGCTGTACTCAAGGTATCGGTCTTCCTGCCACGTGCAACAGTGATATTCCGCGATCCCTCAAGTGGTGGGCCACCACTTGGCCGTAGTCTTCTTCTCTACTCTGCTATACGACGAAGGAGCCTTTCTGGATGCATCGCCCGGACGCGATTTTCGCGGCGCCGCAACGGTGTTCCGCCAGTCGCATCATCCTGTTCGACTGGGACGGGACGATCGTCGACTCGATACAGGCCGTGTTCGAAGCCAACGTGGCAATATGCCGGAAAATCGGCGTTCCATTCGACGAGTCAATCTTCAGACGGAAGTTCTCGCCGAACTGGCGTCTCATGTATCGCTCCCTCGGCATTCCAGAGAATCGGACGGACGAAGCCGTGCACGTCTGGGAGACGACCTTCCGGAGCGACCTGACGCAGCCGTTTGCAGGCGTCGTGGGCGCTCTGACCCAACTGGCGGCCTCGGGCTGCACGCTCGGTCTCGTTACCGGCAGCAGCCGCGTGGAGATCGAACCGCAGCTGCGGCGGCTCGGCATCGATGACTTGCTGATGGTTCGCGTCTGCGGCAACGACACGGTCGCGGGCAAGCCCGACCCGAAGCCGCTGCAGCTGGCTCTGGAACGGGCGGGCGGGCGGTAGGGGACGCCGTCTACGTCGGCGACGCGCTCGACGACATGCGCATGGCCGCCGCGGTCGGCGTGAGAGGCGTGGGGATCGTGTCCATGCTGGCCACCGGCCCGGAGCTCATTGCCGCGGGAGCGGTCGAGTCGGCCGCGTCCGTGGTCGAGTGGGTCGATCGATTCCTGGAGGAAACCGCCGCCCAGGCGTGACGGATCGGCCGAATTGGCCGAACTCGGCCCTCAGGGTGTAGAGTCGAAAGACAACAGAAGACGGACAGGGGAGCGCCGGCGAGGCGCTGAGAGTGCGGAGCAGATCCGCAGACCCTTGGAACTTGATCCGGGTAATGCCGGCGCAGGGAGTCCAAATTGGTGCACCTCTGTCACATCGATTGAGGTGCTTTTTAGTGCGTGGAGTCGGCCCGGAGAAGCGTGCCCTGATCGTCGCCGACGGCGACGTGCCGGGCCGCGCCGTGCTGGACGCCGCCTGGCCCGGTTGGAATCGGGAGATCGTCCTGATCGTGGCCGCTGACGGTGGCTGGGAGAAGGCACTCTCTCTGGGGCTTCGGCCGGACCTGCTGGTGGGCGACGCCGACTCGCTGTCCGAGGCCCGCTTCGCCGAGCTGGCCGCCGAGGGCGTGCCTATCGAGCGCTCGCCGGCGGCCAAGGATGAGTCGGACACGGAGCTGGCGCTGCTGGCCGCCATCCGGCGGGGGGCGACCCACGTGACCGTCCTCGGGGCCCTGGGCGGCATGCGCTTCGATCATGCGCTCGCGAACGTGGGTCTTCTCGAGCTGCCACATGCAGACGCAGCCGCCGCGGAACTGCTGGACGGCTCGACTCGAGTCCGACTCATCCGCGCCCCGGCCGCGGACGGCGGCGCTGCCGGCTGCCTCCTCGATGGCCGCGAGGGCGACCTCGTGTCGCTTCTGCCGCTGAGCGTCCCAGCCCTGGGCGTCACCACCGACGGTCTGCTCTACCCGCTCCGCGACGAGACGCTGCCGGCTGGACCGGCCCGCGGCCTGTCCAACGTTCGCGTCTCGGCCAGAGCGAGCGTAACGCTTCGCCACGGCCACTTGCTGGTAGTCGAGACGAGAGTCGATCAACCGGAATAGTCAGGAGATCATCGTGAGCGCGCTTTCCGCAACCGGGCCGTCGGTCGGCCCATCCGAATCGACCCGCTGGCGAACGGTCGACATCGTCGTCGTGGCCGCCATCGCCGTCGCCTTCGGCGTCGTGTTCTGGTTCTGGGACGTCTACGTCTGGCCCTGGGCCTCGTTCCTCTCCAGCCCGGGCGAGTACGCCATCAGCGGCGTCTGGCTTCTGCCGGCCGTCGTTGCGCCGTTGGTGGTGAGAAAGCCCGGCGCCGCCATATTCGCCGAGATGGTGGCCGCGATCGTGTCGGTCCTTCTCGGCAACCAGTGGGGCCTCGACGTCCTGTTGTCCGGGTTCGTCCAGGGCGCTGGCGCGGAGCTGCTGTTTGCGTTCGTCCTGTACCGCAACTTCAGCCCGTTGGTGGCGGCCCTGGCCGGCGCGGGAGCGGGCGTAGGCGAGGCCTTGCACGACCTGCCCGTCTACTACTCCAGCTTCGACGTTCCGTATCAGGTCGGCATCGTCGTGCTCGACGTGGTCTCTGCGGCGGTCATCGCCGGCGTGGGTGGCTGGCTGCTGGTACGGGCAATCCGCCGAACCGGGGCCCTGCAGGCATTCCCAGCGAGCGAGTGACGACGGCCGGCCCGGCCCTCGATCGGCAGCCCGCCGACGAGGGGATCGGAACCTCGTCGGAGCCTCGAGCGCCAGGCGGGCCGCCATCGGTTCGAGCGGCCGGCCTCGGCTGGACGTATTCGGGCCGCACTCGGCCGGCGTTCCAGGGGCTCACTTTCGAGCTCGAACCCGGCCGCGTGCTGCTCGTGCTCGGGCCGTCCGGGTCGGGCAAGAGCACGCTTGCCCGAGCGCTGGCAGGGCTGGTTCCGCACGTGCTGCCGGGGAGCTGGCGCGGCCATCTGCGGATCGGCGAGATGGACGTGGCTGCGACGCCTGCCCGCGTCCTGGGCGAGAGAGTCGGACTCGTGTTTCAGGACCCGGACTGCCAGCTCGTGATGGCCCGCGTCGACGACGAGGTGGCTTTCGGGTTGGAGAACCGGGGCTGGCCGAGAGAGCGGATGCAGGCTCGGGTTCCGGAGTCGCTCCGCCAGGTGGGCCTGGCGGGCTTCGGCCGGCGGGGAACCGCGACCCTCTCCGGCGGCGAGAAGCAGCGTCTGGCGATCGCCGACATCCTGGCCGCGCAACCGTCGCTTCTCGTCTTCGACGAGCCCACCGCCAATCTGGATCCACCCGGCATGTACGCCACGGTGGAACAACTGGCCGCCCTGGCTCGACGCCGCGAGCACACGATCGTCCTGGTCGAGCATCGGCTGGAGGCGGCCCTGCCGCTGGCAGACGATGTTCTGCTGCTCGATGACGAAGGCCGGCAGCTGGCCTTCGGGCCGGCCGGATCAGTCGGTCGGGGGGCGGTGGCGCTGCTCGAGCGAAGCGGCGCGTGGGTTCCACAGGCCTGGCGGGGCGCGGAACCCCGGCTGGACGCGGCGCCCCAGCCAGGCACAGCGGGCGCGGGGTCCAGCATGGGCCGGGTTCTGCTCGACGCGACCGACCTGCAGGTCGACTACCCGGCCGACGAGGAGGGCTCGCATCGGGCGCTCGACGGCGTGTCGTTTCGAGCGCTGGCCGGCGAGCGAACGGCCATCGTAGGACCGAACGGATCCGGCAAGTCGACCCTGCTCTTTGCTCTGGCGGGATTGCGGCGACCCGACCGCGGCAGCGTGCGAGTGCGTGCCCTCGCCGCCGGCGGGGAGCCGGTGGAGGAGATGCGCGACCCGTCGCGTCTCCGGGCCGAAGAGATCGCACGGCGCATCGGCATGGTGTTCCAGGACCCGGAGCTTGGGTTCGTCGCCCGAACCGCCCGCGACGAAGTGCTGGCCACGGATGGGGCGACCCGCGCCCGCGGGCGGCGAGGCGGAGCGGACACTCCTCCGCCCGACTCGGATGGCGTGCTGGCCAGGTTCGGGTTGGGCCATCTCGCCGGCGAGAGCCCATTTCAGTTGAGCCAGGGCGAGCAGCGGCGGCTCAGTCTGGCCGGGCTCGTGCTTCGGCCGCCGGCGGTTCTGCTTCTCGACGAGCCGACGTTCGGGCTGGACCGGCGCGGAACCGAGGCAGTCATTCGCTTGCTCGACGAACTCAGAGAAACCGGCCAGGCTCAGCTTCTGGCGACGCACGATCCGCGGCTCCTGCCGGCCTGCGACCGAGTCGTGGCGCTGGATCGGGGCCGGATCGTCTTCGACGGCGAGCCGGCGCGGTTCCTGGCCGAGCCACCCTATTCGCCTCCGGGACCCTGGCGGGGCGGCGTCGTGCCGACCGAGGCTGCGCGATGAGCCTCCTGCCCGCACCCCTTGCGCCCATCCGCCCCGCCTTCCTGACCCGCGTCACGCCCGTGGCCAGACTGACGGCCGGGATGATCTGGCTCGTCGCGGCAATCCTGACCCTCGACCCGGCTGTTCCCGCTCGCCTGGTCGTCGCGGCCTGTGTGGCCCTGGTGCTCTGTTCGGGCCTGCCCCTGCGGCGGATTCCCGGGCGACTGGCGCCGCTCGGCTTGGCCATCCTGAGCCTGACCGTCTTCTCGATACTCCTCTCGGGCTCGAACGCCGATCGCTCGATCGCTGCCATCGTGGAACTCGGCCCGATGCGCATCACCGGGCCGGCGGTGTCTGCCGGGCTGGCCGTCGGCCTGCGTGTCGTGGTCATCGGCCTCACGACGCTCCTGGTATTCGGGCCGTCTGATCCGACCCGGCTGGCAGACTCGCTGGTCCAGCAATGGCACGCCCCGGACCGATTCGCCTACGGCACGCTGGCGGCCTTGCGCGTCGCGCCGTTCATGGCCGGCGATTGGGCGACCATCGCCGCGGCCCGCCGGCTGCGTGGCATCTCGCCGGGTGGCGTCACCGGACGCGCCCGCGAGTTCGGAGACCGGCTAATGGTCATGCTCGTCTCGTCCATCCGTCGGGCCGAGCGCCTGGCTCTGGCAATGGACGCGCGGGGCTTCGACAGCGGCATCCGCCGCACCCATTTCCGCGAGTTGCGCGTCGGCTGGCGGGACCTGTTGACCGTGGCCGTTGCTCTCGCCGTCGCGGCGGCCGCGCTGGCATTGCCCCGCTGACGCAATCGGCGCGGCTCGCTGCTAGCCTGGTGCGATGAGCGCATTGCCAAAGGCGGGCGAGCTCGCCCCTGATTTCGAGCTCCGCGACGACGAGGGCAGATCCCACCGACTGTCGAGCCGTCGAGGCCATTTCACCGTCGTCTACTTCTACCCGGCCGACGACACGCCCGGCTGCACGAAGGAAGCGTGCTCGTTCAGGGACAACGATTCCGCCTTCCAGGAGGCGGACACGGAGGTCTGGGGCTTGAGCCCGCAGGGCCCGGCCAGCAAGGCCGCGTTCCGGGCCAAGTACGGGCTGCCCTTCACTCTGCTGGCCGATGAGGACCACGCGGTGGCGGACTCGTTCGGAGCCTGGGGTGAGAAGACCAACTACGGCAAGACGTACTGGGGCATCGTGCGGTCGAGCTTCCTGGTAGGGCCGGACGGACGGATTGCCCATATCTGGCCGAAGGTGAAGCCCGAAGACCACGCCGTCGAGGTTCTGACGGCGCTGCGCGAGTCCCGTTCGACTCCCACGTGACAGACGCGCGCCGGATCCAGCGGCTGCCGGCGGCATTGCCGCGCCAGAAGCCGACTGGTGGCCTCGATCCAGCGGTGCGTGTACAGTCGCGGGCAAGCAGAGAGGCTTCGCACGTGGGGGGAGACGAGCGAAGCCTCGGCCTGCATCATAACTCGACCCGGCAAGTTGCGGTCTGGGTCTTCCACGCTCCGCACGAGGGCGCCGCCTCCGGGTGGTGCCCTCCGACAACGAGGAATCCGCAGTCGAGATGGGCAAATTGGCAGACGAACTAGCAGCAGCTCATACCTGGCAACCGCGCCGATTCATGGTCATAGTCGGCCACCCGGACGACGCCGACTTCGGGCCGGCAGGCGCGGCCTCGGCCTGGATCGCCGCGGGAGCTGAGGGCTGGCTGGTCTGCTGCACATCGGGCGACGCCGGGGGCGAGGACCCCAACCTCGATCCACTGGACCTGGCGCGAGCCCGGGAGGACGAGCAGCGGCGCGCCGCCGAGATCGTCGGCTATGCCGGCGTAACTTTCCTTCACCAGCCCGACGGAGGCCTCGTCAACGACTTGCCCCTGCGCGAGATGCTCGTCAAGGAGATCCGCACCTTCAAGCCCGACGCGGTGTTCTGTGGCGATCCCGAAGTCGTGATCCATGACGGTGGCGGGATAAACCACACTGATCATCGAGCCGCCGCGATGGCCGCCGTCGATGCCGTCTACCCGGCGGCCCGCAACCCTATGGCCTTTCCGTGGCTCATGCGGGATGGCCTGGCCGCACACCGGGTCAGGCGGCTGTACCTCATGTGGTCGAACCAGCCCGACGTCTGGATCGACGTGTCCGCCACCGCCGACCGCAAGATCGAGGCTCTGCGATCCCACGCCAGCCAGCTCGCCGAGCCCGAGGCAGTCTTCGCCCGAGTCCGAGGCCGGATGAGCGAGCAGGGCGAGCGCATCGGGGTCGCGTCGGCTGAGGGATACCGGCTCGTCGTGCTTGATCAGGATCCCGAGGAACGTTCCGAGGCCCAGGTGGCCGGCACCACCGAGAAGGCCGGGGCCTGACCCGGCTCGGGCTCAGAGGCTCGTGGAGAAGAGGAGCGGCCGCACCCGGGGCCACTCGTTCCAGAGGCCGGCCAGGTACTCGGCCCTGCGGCCGAGCAGCCTCACGAGCTCGCCCAGCGTAAGGGCCGGAGCGCGAGACGCGATGAAGGTGTCGGCCGCAACCCGGACATCCCGGAAGAGCTCCGCCGTCTCGTTCGCCTGGGGCCAGTAGCGGACCCTGACGGGCAGTAGCCCGGCCTGACCGACGGCCAGAGCAAGGTCCCGCTGAATGGGAACCCGGCCGTCGGCAAACCCTTCGAAACGATCGTATCGAAAGCCGAGTGCAGACAGCCCTCGCGCCACGTCTCGACCCTGATCCTGAGTGAACTGGCCCCAGAATGGATGGCCGGTCGGAAACTCGAAGAAGACCTCATCGATCGCGGCAGCCACGACAGAGTCGACGAAGTTCGACAGGAGGAGCTGCCAGTCGCTCCGGGCAGCGGCATCGGTGCCGGCAAGTCGATCGACCAGTGTGTTCATGGTTCGGCCGTCACGGCGAATGAGCTTGATGATGGGCTGCGGCTGGGGTGCCCTGATGTCGATGACAAGCCAGTCCGTCGAAGGCGGAGCCTCCTCGGCGGGCGGAGCGCTCGACATCGACCTTACGACGGCGGCCGGTCCGGGCTCGGGCGGTGTCTCGGCCGCGAGCCCTGTCCGGTCGAGCGCCTCCACCGGAACAGGCGCTGCCGCCGCAACCGACCCGAGCGCCGAGGTCGACTTCGTGGGCGTTTCGGCTGGCCCCGCCGCGGTCGGCGCCTGAGCCGCCTCCACCCGGGCACCGTCCGCTCCCTCTGGGGCCTGATCGGATGCCGGCGCCTCGCGCGCCGCGCGGCACGCCTCCTCGGCGGCGGCGGCCATGGTCGCACTGGACTCGGCCGTGTCGGACAACCCCGCCAGTTGCGCCAGGAGAACGTCAGCCGCCTCGCGCTCGTGCTTGACTCGCGCCTGGGCGTTGCGGTCATCGTTGTTGATGCGGTTGATCTCTGTCAGCCAGCCGTTTGCTGCAGCCTCGACCTGGTTCCGATCGCGGGCCGCGGCCACGTTTGTGCGGAAGGCGAAATGAGCCTCTTCCTTGGCGACATGAGTGGCGGCAGGATCGATGGCAGCCTGAGCAAAGGCGAGGGCGGCGGCCTGTTCGTCGCACAGCCGCCTTGCCTCCACGACGCGAGCGGCAGCCGCCTCGGCCTCCTTGCGGGCCATTTCGGCGAACCCACAGCGAATCTCGACAAGACGACTTCGCCGGCCGGCCGGTTCCACAACGGCGTCCGCCGCAGGTGTGGGCGTCTCGTCCGTGGTATCGGAGTTGATTGAATCGGCGCTCAACGGGGGGATCCCCCACTTACCCGAGGTCACGGAGCCCACAGGTTCGACAAGACATCGGCGTCACTGCGTGCGAACCGTCATGCCGATGATCTCGCGATCGTCCGCCGTCAGATCTTGGGCGCCGCTCCTGCCGCCCGTCGACCGCGATTCGTGCGTCGTTCAGGTGTGAGCAGACCGACCAGGAACCCATCGCCGTGCTTGCGGACCGCAATCTCGACGTTGGCCTCGGCAGCGACTCGAAGAAGACGCTGGCGAATGGTGATCGGCTTCTCGGTTGAATCGAGCCGGACCTCGAATACCTGGTCCGGTCCTTTGAGTTGGCCGATCAGTCTCTTGAACTGTCGATGCTGCTGCTCACGCTCGCGAGCTGCCGGGCTCAACTCTCGCGGTTTCTGGGTTCCTCCGTCCATCAGCGCCGGGTCGGCCTTCCTGACTGTGACCATCTTTCTTCCTCTCTCCCAGTTGAGGGCCGCAGACATTGCTATCCGCTCGATCTATGAGCGATAGCGCATCGACTATACGCCTTAATTGTCGTATGACTAGGTGCGGCATTCAGACTATGTTGCGCCACCGGACCAGGAGGTATGGCGCAGAGGATGTCTGGGACACGGCCCGCAAACCCGCCGCCATCGAGTCGACCGGCGGCCGTTGGGGGCGTAGGGCCGCGACGCCCACGCCTGGAAGGGCCCTTCCCCAACGCGGTCTAGCCTCTCGCTGGCCTGCCTCGGGTCGGATCCGGCAGGCTGGTTGCGCCGGGTGATCCACAACCCGTCCGGGTGGGTACGCCCTGGCCTCCAGGGCTGCTCAACGCGACACGCCGGGCCTGGCCCGGCTAGACTTCGTTAGCGTCCTCACTGTGCGGACGCCCTGCGTCCCCGCAGACGCTCGGCGTTCTCGTCCGGACGCCGGCGCCCTGAACGGGCCGATCCAAGACGCGTACAGCAGGTGATATCGCTATGAGAGTTGGCGTCGCCAAGGAGACCGCAGCGGGTGAGCGCCGAGTCGCGCTCGTACCCGACGCGATCGAAAAGCTGCGAGCCGCCGATTTGGACGTCCTCGTGGAGCGTGGCGCCGGCGCGGAAGCGTCATTCCCCGACATCGACTACGCCGAGGCCGGGGCCAAGATCGTCACCGCCGCCAACCTCTATGCACACTCGGATGTCATCCTCCGCATCCACCGCCCCACGCCCGCCGAGGTGAAGCTGCTCCATCCCGATCAGGTCGTGATCGGCATGCTCGCCCCATTGCTCGACCCCGCGGCGATGACCGAACTGGCTCGCCTGAAGGTGACAGCCATCAGCCTCGACGCGATACCCCGGACGCTCACGCGCTCCCAGGGGATGGACGCCCTGTCGTCGCAGGCCAATGTGGCCGGCTACAAGGCGGTGCTCGTGGCCGCCGAAGCCTTCGGACGCTACTTCCCGCTGCTGACGACGCCGGCGGGCACGGCCAAGCCGGCCAACGTCCTCGTTCTGGGCGTTGGGGTAGCGGGTCTCCAGGCCATCGCCACGGCCCGCAGGCTCGGTGCCCAGGTCAAGGCCTACGATGTTCGCGCTGAGACCCGCGAGCAGGCCGAGTCGCTGGGTGCCCAATTCATCACCCTTCAGTCGGCCATCGATGGCGCCGGTCAGGGCGGATACGCTCGAGCCCTGACGGCGGCCGAGCAGTCCGCGCAACAGGACGAACTCAACGACATCATCGCCTCACATGACGTGGTGATCACGACCGCCCAGGTCCCCGGCCGGCGGCCGCCCGTCCTCGTGACAGCAACCGCGGTCGAAGGCATGAAGGCGGGCTCGATCATCGTTGACATGGCCGCCAGCGAACTCGGCGGCAACTGCGAACTGTCGCAACCCGGCAAGGTCACGAAGACGTCCAACGGCGTCTCAATTCACGCCCCGCTCAACCTCCCGGCGTCGATGCCGACCGGAGCGAGCGTGTTCTACTCGCGCAACATATCCAACCTGTTGTTCAGCTTCGTGAAGGGTGGCGAGCTTCGGATCGACTTCGAGGACGAGGTCGCAACCGCCACGGTGATCACATTCGGCGGCAAGGTGGTCCAGGAGGCCACCAAGAAGCTACTGCAGCCCGCATCGCGGGGAGGCGCCAAGGCATGAACGTCAGCACACTTCTCGACTCCCTGACGGTCTTCGTCCTGGCGATCCTGCTCGGCTTCGAAGTCATCAGCAGGGTCCCCGCCACTCTCCATACGCCATTGATGTCCGGCACCAACTCGATCCACGGCATCGTGCTGGTGGGTGCCATCGGGCTGGCCGCCACGGCCGACAACGTTCCCACCGCAGTGCTGGCCTTCGTGGCAATGGCCTTTGCCGGCGCCAATGTCGTGGGCGGCTACATGGTCACGGACCGAATGCTGCAGATGTTCAAGAAACGTCCAGTCCCCACGACCGACAAGGCCGCCAAGTGACGAGGGGATCGCGATGAACGCCACCAACGTCGGCTACCTGGTCCAGCTCGCCTTCATCGTGGGGGCGGCCTTCTTCGTCATGGGCCTGCACCTGATGAATTCGCCGGCCACGGCCCGAACGGGCAACCGCCTGTCCGCAGCGGGCATGATCGTTGCCGTGTCGGCTGAAGTGGTCTTCGTTCTCCAGGGACACGTCGGCCTCTGGAACTGGGCGATCATCATCGTCGGCCTGGGCCTCGGCGGGGGCCTCGGCTACCGGATGGCCCGGACCGTGGCGATGACCTCGATGCCGCAGCTCGTGTCGCTGTTCAACGCGGTTGGTGGCGGCGCCGCGGCCCTGCTTGCCCTGAGCGACTTCATCGCCCTCGACGGCCACCGCGTCCTGGCCGGCGACGCCCCTGGCCTCGATGGCTGGCGGACCTTCTTCATCCTGGCCGACGTCATCATCGGCTCGGTCACGTTCACGGGATCGCTCATCGCTTCCGCGAAGCTGATGGGCATGATCAGGGGCCAGCCGATCCTGCTCCCCGGCGGACGAATCCTGTCGTGGTTCGCGGTGGTCTGCGGACTGAGCGTCTCGATCGTGCTCATCCTGGCCGGCACCGGCCTCGTCACCTACGAACCCAGCGTCCTGTACGTGCTCTTCGCGGTGGCGCTGGTCTGCGCGCTCGTCTTCGGTCTGCTGATGGTCCTGCCGATTGGCGGCGCCGACATGCCGGTGGTCATCTCGCTCCTCAACGCCTTCACCGGCACGGCCGTGTCGATGGCCGGCTTCGTGGTCGGCAACGTGATGCTGATCGTTGCCGGCGCGTTGGTCGGCGCTTCGGGCGCGATCCTGACCAGGCTCATGGCCAGCGCCATGAACCGCTCGATCCTGAACATACTCGTCGGTGGCTTCGGGTCCGAAGAGGGCACGCAGTCCGCCCTCACAAGCGCCGGTGGATCTGTACGCGAGGTCTCGGTCGACGATGCGGCCATCCAGCTCGCCTACGCCAGCAAGGTCATCATCGTCCCCGGCTATGGGCTCGCGGTTGCCCAGGCCCAGCATGGGGTGCGCGAACTGGCGGACCTGCTCGAGGCCAAGGGCGTGGAGGTTTCGTACGCGATCCATCCCGTCGCAGGGCGGATGCCAGGTCATATGAACGTGCTGCTGGCCGAAGCCAACGTACCGTATCCCCAACTCAAGGAGATGGACGAGATCAACCCGGAATTCGAGCGCACGGACGTCGCCCTCGTGGTCGGCGCCAACGACGTAACGAACCCGGCTGCCCGAACGGACCGTTCGAGCCCGATCTTCGGCATGCCTATTCTCGATGTGGACAAGGCGCGTTCGGTCATCGTCGTGAAGCGATCGATGGGCCGCGGCTACGCCGGCGTCGACAACCCGCTCTACGTCAATCCCAAGACGGGCATGTTCTTTGCCGATGCCAAGCGCGGCCTGCAGGAGCTTGTGGCGGCGGTCAAGGCGCTGTAGCCACGCCCAGGTCGGCCGTGGCGGCGCTGCAATCGCCTCATCAGAATTGAGCATGGACTCGACCCGGGCACGGTGAGAACATGGCTGCACCCGCAGTCCTGCCGGTCCGGGCATCGGCTTCACGACGGGTCAGGAAACCCATCGCGCGGGGTGAGGTCGCCACTTGGCGGAACGGGACGGGCCAGACCCACTCAGCAAGGCCGCAGCGGCGGCCGCAGCAACCGACGAGCATGGTCTCCGTACGTCCGGGGATGTCGGGAGCGACGGGCGCCTGCGCAAGCTGTTCGCGAACATGCACAGCGGAGTCGCTATCCACGAGATCGTCTGCGACTCGGAAGGGCGCCCGGTCGACTACCGCTTCATCGAGGTCAACCCAGCCTTCGAAGCCCTGACGGGCCTGCGGGCGACGGACATCATCGGCAAACGGGTCCTGGAAGTGCTCCCCGGACTCGAGCCGGAGTGGATCGAACGCTACGGCCGCGTTGCGCTGACCGGCGACCCTGACGAGTTCGAGAACTTCAACGCCGACCTCGGGCGCTATTACCGTGTCCAAGCCTACTGCCCTACTCCCGGCCAGTTCGCGGTCATCTTCGACGACGTGACGGAGTCGCGAGAGAGAGTCGCCGCCGAACAAGCCCTGCAGAAGTCGGAGGAAGTGTTCCGCACGATATTCGACAGCGTCGGCGATGGCATTGCGATCCACGACCCGGGCGGTAACTTCTTCGAGGTCAACAGCGTCGTGTGCGAACGGCTCGGATACAGCCGCGAGCAACTGCTGGGCATGTCTGTCGGTTCGATCAACACGCCCGAGTACGCGGCTCTGATCCCCGAGCGGACCGCGCAGATCATGCGGGGTGGCGTCCACGTCTTCGAGACGACGCACGTTCGCCGAGACGGGACCCATATCCCAATCGAAGCCGCGGCCCGCCAGATCGAGTTCGGTGGCCGCCCCGCGATCCTGGCCGTGCATCGGGACATCACCGAGCGCAAACGAGCCGAGTCTGCCCTGCACGAGCAGGCACGCTTCATGCAGGCCTTCATCGACGCGATACCCATCCCGATAATCGCCACGGACAGGGATGGCCGGGCTCAGGTCTGCAATGCGGCTTTCGCCGCGTCGGGCGGGCTGCAGGTTAGCGACATCATCGGCAAGACAGTGGAGGAACTCGGAATACCCGAACCCAGGGTGCACAGAACCCGCGACCAGGCCGTGCTCGCTGGCGGCCCTCCGCTCGTGTACGACGCCTTCATGCCCATTCCCGGCCGAGGCATGCGACGCCACTACCTGTCCAAGGCTCCGCTGCGCGCCGCGGATGACAAGATCACCGGCGTCGTCACGGCAGCCGTGGACATCAACGATCGCTACGAGGCAGAGCAGGCCCTCCGGCTGTCGGAGCAGCGCTTCCGGACCCTGTTCGACTCCGCCAGCGACGCCATCTTCATCCACGACATCGGTGGCAAGTTCGTGGAGGTCAACCGCACGGCCTGCGAGCGGCTGGGCTACAGCCGGCACGAGTTCCTGGCCATGTCGCCCGGCGATATCGACGCGTCGGAGTTCGCCGCCCGAGTCTCCGAACGCGAAGAGGCCCTCGTCAGCCAGGGCTCGGCCTTCTTCGAGACATCGCACACCCGGCGCGACGGGACANNGTTCTCAGTGTTGCCCGCGACATCAGCGAACGACGCCAGGCCGAGGCCGAACGGATCGCTCTCGAGGAGCAGCTGCGCCAGGCGCAAAAGATGGAGGAGATCGGCCGGCTCGCAGGGGGCATCGCCCACGACTTCAACAATCTGCTGACTGCCATTCGAGGCAGTGCCAGCCTCGCCCTGGCCGAATTGCCGCCCGGTGAGGGCCCGCGCGAAGACCTGGAGCAGATCGAACAGGCCGCGGACCGGGCTGCCGCCCTCACCCGCCAACTCCTCGCCTTCGCCCGGCGGACCGTGCTTCAACCTGAGATCGTGGACCTGGGCGCAATCGTGCGACGGCTCCAACCGATCCTCAGGCGCTTGATCGGCGAAGACGTCAGGCTCGAGACAAATACGCCGGCCGAAGCGGGCTGCGTCCTGGCCGACCCAGGTCAGATCGAGCAGGTCATCGTCAACCTGGTGGTCAACGCCGGCGACGCGATGCCCAACGGAGGGACGCTGACCATCGAGGTCGGCGAGATCGAATTGGCGGAGTCCATCGCAACGCCCACCCAGCCCGAACCCGCCAGGGCGATGACAAGCCTGTCCGTGACCGACACCGGAGTCGGCATGGACGAGGCGACGCTGGATCACCTCTTCCAGCCATTCTTCACGACGAAGGGGCCCGGCAAGGGCACGGGTCTGGGACTGGCTACCGTGTACGGCATCGTGCGCCAGTCCGGCGGGACGGTCACGGCTCGCAGCCAGCCGGGAGTGGGTTCGACCTTCACCGTATACCTGCCGCGAGTCAACCCGACCGGCGTCGTGGGGCTGGAGCCGCCGCGCGCGACGGCCAGCGGCGGCAAGAAGACGGGCAGGATCCTGGTCGTTGAGGACGATAGCGGCGTCAGGCGTTTCGCCAGCAGGGTGCTCGAGGCGGCCGGCTATGAGGTCCTCACCGCTATTGACGGAGCATCGGCGATCGAGGTGGCCGCCGGAGCGAACGTTCAGCTGGTCCTCACCGATGTGGTCATGCCCGGCATGAGCGGACGCGATGTTGCCACCGCGCTCTCCGCATCGCAACCAGATGTTCGAGTTCTGTACATGTCGGGCCACGCCGACAAGGGCATCGTCCACGGCGGGGTCCTTGAGAAAGACGTCTCCTTCCTCGCCAAACCCTTCACCGCCCAGTCCCTCCTGGCGGCCGTGGAAGACGTCATGGCCCCTGCCGGCGACGACTGACCGATCGAAGCCACGACCCAGAGGCTCGCGGCGGTGGTCAAGCCGCGGATGTTCGGTCTGGTAGTCGGGAACGCGGTCGAAGTCTGGATCGCCCGATCGGAGTTGGGGGCGCGTGGTCCATTCGGCTGATTCTATGCAGTACGGAACGACCGGGGCCTAAACGCAACACACCCTACGGAATGGCGATTGAGAATCGTAAGCCACGCGCCTATAGTGATTGTCATCGCGGCCCTGCCCGTCAGGCGTCGCGGCCTTGTAACAAGGAGTCGGCTGTGGATGTCCTCGCCCTGACTCCGATCGTGGCGCTTGTCGCAATTATCCTGTGGCGGCGCTGGTAGTCGATCGAGAGTCTCAAAGAAACCCGGACAGACGTCCGGGTTTCTTGGCGTCTGGGCCACGACGCGCCCCAGGCCAGCCCTATTCGGAGTCGGTGATGCCCAAGCGGATGGCGGCCGCCGCCGCCTCGACGCGGCCCGAGACACCGAGCTTGGTCAGGATGTTGCTGACGTGAACAGCCACGGTCTTGCGCGTGATGAAGAGACGTCGCCCGATCTCGGGGTTGCTTCGACCCTCGGCGATCAGTGCCAGAACCTCGAGTTCGCGCTTGCTCAGCCCGAAATCGTGCTGCGCCGGCTGACTGGTCGGAGAAACGAAGTCCGCGACCAGACCTAGATCCGACCGTGCGTCCGTGACGCCCAGCCCCAACGCGGACGACGTTCCGGCGGCGTGGCCTGGCGTTCTCGCAGCCGTGCCGCCGCGTGCAGCCGCCCGAGCAGTCGAAGCGGAAGACTCCGACCGACCTTCCAATGCCGCCTCGATCGGCTTGGACAGCGGCAGCATTGCTCTGCGAGATAGTTCGGCGACGGCCCGCAGAAGAGGCCAAGCCCCGAGCTTGAAGGCCGCCTCGGCGGCCGCGTTCAGCGGCTCCCGGGCCACTGTTCGTGTGGACCGGCCCCTGGCCTGATCGAGAAGCGCCTCCGCCTCACGCCAGCGCGCACGCGCGGCCTCGTATGGGTCTCCCAGTTCGGCCCAATCGAGGGCCAGCTGGTTCCAGGTAGAGGCATCGTCGCGACCCTCGACGCGCCCCCGGAATGCGCGGGCGGTCCTGATGGCGAGGTCAGCCTGACGGCGCGAACCCGTCTTCGGTGAGACTCCGCAGGCCCGAACGACTGCTTCGGCACGGAGGACTATGGGCAGGGTCCGTTCTCGCGTCGCCGCAAGGGCGGCAAAGTCGCGCCGCCGGTTGGCATCCTGAGCGATCGCCGCGTCGACCTCCAGGTAGGTCGACGCCATGCGCGCCATCAACAGCCAGTCCTCGGTATCGCTGACGCGCAGCCAGCCCCTGTCGGCGGCCTTGTGCGCGTCGACGAGGTCTTCCTGCCAGAGGGCGTACGCCGCCGCGGTCATTTGAGCGGGCACCGAGTACTGCGGGTCCTGGACGGTTTCGATAGCCAGCAGCTCCTGTCCCAGGAGTCGCCCGGCCGACTCGCCGGCGCTCGTGGCCACCTCGAGCCTGGACAGGCTTTGGAGGGGCGAGAGGAACCAGATGCCCACCGGGTTCCAACTCAGCGAGTCAACGCACAGCGTGCGGCACTCCGACCAGCGGCCCGTGACGAAAAGCCCGTCGGCCGCGTTGGCCCGCAGGAAGTTGCCGTAGACCGTCGCCAGGCCGGCTCGCTCGGCTTCGGCGATGCCCTCGTAGGAAATGGCGATGGCCTCATCGAAGCGGCCCAACAGTCCGAGGACGGTGCTCAGGTTGGCGTAGACACGGAACAGGTCGTCGAGCAAGCCGAGTTCCGCGGCCTCGTCTCGGACCTGGCGAAGCTTCCAGACTGCGGGCTCCGGGTCCTCGCCCCAGGCGTCGGCCACGGCCAGAGTGCAGGTCGCGTGGAGCATCTCCTGGCGGGCTCCCTCGCCGACGGCGGCGGCCACCTCAACCGCTTCCTGGGCATAGCGCTTGGCCTCGGAGAACACGCCCTCGAGCATCCGGAACTGAGCGAGCGAAGCGAGTACTCGCGCCCGGGCCTCGGTCGGCTCAGGCGGCACGAGCTCAACTGCCCTGCGATGTGCCGCCAGCGAGCCTTCCTGATCGCCACAGGCCCGCCGATACTTGCCGAGCTGATCCATGACAAGGCCGAGGGCCGGTCGCTCGTGGGGATCGTCGAGTGTCGCAGCGGCCGCTTCCGCATAGGCCGCAGCTCTGGCGGGGTCGCCGGAGGCGAAGGCAGCCTCCGCGGCGCTCGTATAGAGGTCCGAGAGGCGAGCCACCGATTCGTCCGGCCGGACGATCTCGTACAGACCGAGAGCTCGTTCGTAGTGAGCCAACGCGTCGGCGCCGGCATCGAGGGCCTCGGCAGCGGCTGCAGACACCAAGGCCGCGGTCTCCGCCTCGGCCAGCTCGTGCGCGAAGAGGTGGTGCGTCAGCGCCGCGGACGGCTGCGGGTCATCTCCGCTGCTGTGGGCCGCAGCCAACGCGGAGTGATAGCGGCGGCGCGTCGCCGGCAGCAGGTCAGCGGCTATCGCTTCGGCGATGAGCTCGTGTCGGAAGCCGATCCGCCGCTCTTCGGAGCCGTGCCCTGCGTTCTTCGCGCCACGCGACGGCTGGTCGCCACGTCCCTTGCGGCCCGGTTCACGCCCATCCCGACCGGCGCCATCGCCAATTCCTCTACGCCCTGCCGGCTCGCCGCTGGCCTCTCGTCGCGATCCGGCGCGCGCACCGCGTCCAGTGGTCGGAACGTCGCGGGACTGCTGGGCGGTCCTTCCTGCGGACCCACTCGGCGCCGTCGGCCGCGGCGCATCGACGACCTCGATCAGGAAGCCGTGCTCCAGGGCCTCGGCGACGCCCGCCTCCATATCCGTTTCCAGCGTGTCGCCGTAACGGCCCCCGGACGAGGAGCGAGGCGGCCGGGATGGTGATCGGGCCTCGAATTCGGTGGCCATCGACATCAAGGTCGGCATGGAGACCGTCGAGCCAGCCAACGAAAGCAGCCGCAGCACCCGACGGCACTCCGGCGATCGAAGCGACGCCCGGGCCGTGACCAGCCGTTCGAAGGAGCCCGAAAGCGAGACACCCAGCAGTTCACGCCGGGCGGCCAGGAGTTCCTCGGCGATCAGCGGATTGCCGCGCGAACGCTCGGCGACCAACAACAGAGTAGTCGAGGACGGCCGCGAGCCCTCGATAGCCTCGATGAGCTGGCTGAGCTCGGCGCGCTCCAGCGGCGGAACCTCGAGGTTCGCGATCGAGGGCGATGTCGCAAGGGCCGACACCGTAGCCCGAAGGGGGTCGGACCGGACCAGCCGGTCGGGCTGGTAGCTGACCACGAGCATGACTCGCTGACCGCGTGTCACGCGCGCCAGGAAGGTCACGAGGCCACGTGTGGCCGCATCGGCGTGATGCAGATCCTCGATCAGCAGAGCAACGGGCTGACGCTCGCCGAGCCGCTCGAGGAGTCCCAGCACTGCCTCGAACATGCGCGCCTCACGCCACTCGGTGGCGGCGATCCGTGGCCGGTCGGGCAGCAACTCGAGTTCCTGCAGCCGCGAGTGGAGGCTGGGGACCAGCCGCGCGATGGCGTCACCGGTAGGGCCGACGAGCGACACGAGGGCGTCGTCCGGCATCGGCAAGAGCAGGCGCTCCAGAGCGGCCGCCACCGGGGCGTACGGAACGCCGGACGTAGACGGCAGCGCGACGCCATAGACGGCTGCGAACGGCTCGGCCAGGGCCCCGATTCGGCGCCTTGTCTCAGTCAGCAACCTGCTCAAACCGAGGCCGGCCGTGCCCGACAGGACGAGGGCGCTTGGCTTGCCGTCGACGGCACTCTGGAGTCCGACGGCAATGCGCTGCAACTGGCGCTCACGACCAACGAACCGGTCGCTCCACAGCCGCTTGTGCGGCGAGCGACTCTCGAAGCTGCGGCCGGTGCCGCTTCGGTCGTGGCTTGTCAATGTCATAGTCGAGGTCCTAGAGCCAGCAGTGCACAGCGCAGCACCATGTCCTCCCCTCGATTGGACAAGGGTAACCCGCCGAACTACTGCAGCGGGCGGCCCTTTCGTACCAGTCCGGTCCGCCGTCCGATGGGTTTCAGCGGCGGCACCGGGCCGAATCGCGCGGTTCGGGGCCATCTTCGGCGCCATCGAGGCGCGGTGCGGATGCCCGGGTCAAGCGGACCGGATCGGGCTAAGCTCGACGAGTGAGTCCAAGACACCCCAACAACACCCTGAACGAGCTTTCGGGCGAGGAGTGGCTCTACTTCACTAAGTCCGTATGGGGAACGGCCTATCCGTCCGAGCTCGGCCACTCCAAGCGCAAACAGCACGGAGCCAACAAGCCGCCCCGGCTCATGGCGCGCCTCATCGAGTTCTTCACCACGTCCGGAGAGCTGGTCCTCGACCCGTTCGCCGGCGTGGGCGGAACGCTGCTCGGCGCGGCCATCGCCCACGGCCCGAGACGGGCACTGGGCCTGGAGATCGAGTCGCGCTGGGTGGCCGTATACGAGTCGCTCGTCCGCGAGCTGGCCGCAGAGCACGGAGGTCGGGGCCCGTTGCTGGCCGACATGGGCCAGACCGATCCCGGCGGCGAAAGGGGCTTCGACCCATCAGGGCTGGAGATGCGCCTGGGCGACTCGCTCGAGCTGCTGCCCGGGATCGAGTCCGAAAGCGTGGACTTCGTGGCCACGGACCCGCCGTACAACATCCAGCTGCCGATCACCATGTCCGGCGGCAAGCTGGCCGAGCAGCACGCCAATCGTCGCACGGACTACGCCATGCTCACCGAGCACGCAGGCGACCTGGCCAACAGCGCCGACTACGAAACCTTCCTCGACAGGATGGAGATGGTCTTCGCGCAGCTGCTGCGAGTCCTACGCCCAGACCGATACGCGGCCGTGATCGTCCGCGATGCCTACCAGGATGGGCGCTACATCTTCACGGGTTCTGACCTGGCGGATCGAGCGACCCGCGCCGGGTTCACCGCGAAGGGCGACGTGATTTGGTACCAGGCCGGGACGCGGCTGCGGCCTTACGGCTACCCGCACTCTTTCGTCCCGAATATCGCTCATCAGCACGTGCTGGTTCTGCGGCGGGAGCGGCGGAAGCCGGTGTCTCGGCCGCGGGCGAAGTAGCGACTTCGACATCGACCTCGGGCGCCTGCGCGACCGGAGCCTCCGGTGCGGCAGCCGCCTCCGAGTCGGCCGCGATCGCGGCGCCCGGATCCACTGACACGCTCGTATCGCCGGCTATGTCGCGCAGGACATCGCTGCGGGCTTTCATGTAGGCCTCGAGCAGTCCGTCCGTGCTCGGCTCGTCCCCGTACGCCACGACCTCTTCGATCTCTTCATCGACCGGGTATTGGGGCATTGGCTCTGGTTCGTCCTCCACCTGGGCCTGCTGCGCGGGAACGGCGAGCGTCATGCGGTGGACCCAGCCTTGCCGGCCGTCGGGGCAGAGGACGAGCCAGTAGGCGCCGTGGCGCTGCAGCAACTGGACCTCGTCGCCCTGGTCGACGACGCCGATCTCCGTCGAGCGGAGCTCATCCGGCGAGTCGAGGAGGCGGACCAGGCGGTAGCCGATGCGACGCCTTTCGAAGTTCTCGAGGGGCAGGACGCCGGCCGACTCGAACGACAGACATGGGGCCGCGGCGTTGGCACGCAACGGATCTGTCCGGCGCACCTGTTGCAGCGACGGCCGCCGCCAGCGCGGGATCATGGAATCGTCCGTGGCGGCCAGTCCGGTAGCGGCCTGGGCTTCGAAGCCGCTGGCGGCCGCCGTCGCAATCAAGTCCTCGTCCGGCTCGCCCTCGTCTCGACGCCGCTTGCCGAAGAGCGCGAACGCGGCCCACGTCACGGCCCCCGCGCCCGCCGTGGCGAAGCTCGGGAGCAGGCGAGCCAGCATCTGCTCGAGCGAAGTGCCTCCGCTCGTGTATAGATCGGTCTGCACGCCTGTCCCCACGCCGCCGCCGCCGGTACCGTCGCCAAGCTCGTACTGGGCCAGATTGCCGAGCATCGAGCCAGCCCCGCCACCCGCTGAACTTGGATCAGTGGACGAACCGGGGGTGCTGCTCGAAGTTGCGCCGGCTCCCCCTGCCACGCCGGTTCCATCAGTCGCTGAGGCGGGCGCCGTGGTCGGTGTCGAGCTGGGGGTCGGCACGGGGGCGGTGGTGGGCTGATTCGTGGGCGTCGGGGCCTTTGTCGGGGCCGGGGTTGGGGCCTTTGTCGGGGCCGGGGT